>NZ_BCRA01000078.1 GCF_001552355.1 Microbacterium resistens NBRC 103078 | reverse complement strand
GGCGGTGGTACCGCTGCGTCCGCGGCGGCGGGGCTGGCCCGCCGTCGTCTGGCGCCCGGCGACCGGTCCTCCCGCGGGTCGCTCACGCCGTGCCGGGCGCCGCGGGCATCCGCAGCGGGATGAGGTCCCGCGGCGGCATCGGCGAGCCGCCGCGCACCACGACGATGGAGCGGAACAGATCCTCGACCGCCGCCGCGGCCTCGGGATCGGAGGTGGCCGCGCCGCCGATGACGCCGCGCAAGAACCATCGCGGCCCGTCCACGCCGACGAATCGGGCGAGGCGCAGGCTGGTGCCGTCGCCCGCGACCGTCGGCACTTCCGCGAGCAGCTCGGCGCCGAGCGCGGTCTCCCGCTCCTCCACCCGGCCGCCCTGCTGGGTGATCTGCTCACGGATCTGGGCGCGCGTCTCCTCCCAGAGGCCCGACGACCGCGGGGCCGCGAACGGCTGGACCTGAAGGGTCGAGTCCGCGTAGTCCAGGCCGACGGCGACGATGCGCTTGGTCTGCTCCTCGACCTCGAGGCGGAGGTTCAGGCCCTCTCGCGGGAGGATCTTGATGCCGCCGAGGTCGATGTACGGACGAACAGGATTCGCCTCCGTCTCGTCGAACGGCCCGTCCACGGAGCGGTCCCCGTGCAGGGTCGGGGCCTCCGCGGCGGCGGACTCTGTCGGCTCTGTCGGCTCGATGCTGTTGTCGTCGGTCATGCTCTCTCCTCCGCGCCGCTCGGGGCGGCGCTCTGGGTCTGGTATCCGCTGGAGCCGAACCCGCCCGCTCCGCGGACGCTGTCCTCCAGCGAATCCACGGGGATGAAGCGGGCTCGGGTCACCGGCATCACGATCATCTGGGCGATCCGGTCGCCGGGCGCGATCTCGTACGCCTCGCGCGGATCGGTGTTCAGGAGGCACACCTTGATCTCGCCGCGGTACCCCGCGTCGACCGTCCCCGGGGAGTTCACCACGGTGATCCCATGCTTGGCGGCCAGACCGCTGCGCGGGACGACGAACGCCGCGTATCCCTCGGGGAGGGCGATCCGCACACCGGTGCCGATCAGGGCCCGCTCCCCCGGCGCCAGCACGACCGCCTCGGTCGAGACGAGATCCGCGCCCGCGTCACCTGGGTGGGCGTAGGCAGGGACCTCGGGGGCGATAATGGGGACGTCCACGGTATCGGTCACGAGAAAGAGGCTAATGCAGAACCTCGCCGACGACGCGCGTCCGCGGTACAGCGAGCGTCTCACCCCCAGTCTCTGGCTCTTCCTGGCCGCCGCCGTCGGTGGACCCATGGTCACGCTCACGCTGATCCCGGTCGGCTCGGTCGTCGCGCTCGTGATCGGCTGCGCGGCCACGGCGGCGATCGTCGGTCTGATGGTCCTCGCCTCTCCTCGCGTACGGGTGGGCCGGCGGACGCTCCGCGCCGGCAGGGCGCACATCGATGCGCGGTGGTTGGGCGAGCCCTCGGCGCAGACCGGAGAGGCGGCGCGCGTCGCGCGCGGGGCGGGCCTTCCGGCACGCGGGTGGCATCTGATCCGCGGCGGCATCGACGGGGTGGTGGTGGTGCCGATCCTCGATCCCGACGATCCCGCCCCCACCTGGACCCTCTCGACGAGGACCCCCGACCGTCTGGCGGCGGCGATCGACGCGGCCAGACGCACGGCCGCCGACGGCTGACCCGGCACGCCGCCGTCACCGGAAAGCAGAACGCGCCCTGGACCGAAGCGGTCAGGGCGCGAACGTCCGTCGGATCAGGCGGCGCATTCCTTGCAGATCGGGCCCGACGCGTCCTCGTGGTCGAGCTGCGAACGGTGCTTCACCAGGAAGCAGCTCATGCAGGTGAACTCGTCCTGCTGGGCCGGGAGGACGACGACGTCGAGCTCGACGTCGGACAGGTCTGCGCCGGGCAGGTCGAAGTTGCTCGGGTTGTCGGAGTCCTCGTCGCCGACCGAGCCCGACAGCTTGTCGGGGACGCGCTCCTTGAGAGCCTCAATCGACTCGCTCTCGTCTTCGCTCTTGCGCGGGGCGTCGTAATCGGTTGCCATTGCGGTGATTCTCCACTTTCGTGATGCGAGTGGCGCGGTGCCGGGGGTATCGCTTCGTGCCGACTCAGCGGCGTGCCGTCGGGTGTTCGGCGGCCATAGTTTGCACGACCCGCGATCGTTTGGCAAATGCCGCGCTTCCGCCGATCCAAACTCGCGGCACGCCCACGCTATTCCCGTCCCGCGTCCGGGGCCCGTGACACGATGGGCGCACACCCATCAGAGGGGCTCTGCCATGGAACACGTCACGATCGTCGGCACCGAAGACAATCTCCTCGTCCTCGCGACGGAGTCGGGGACGCGCTTCGCCCTGCCCGTCGACGAGGTCCTGCGCGCCGAGATCCGGCGGGCGCGCGCACGCCAGGAGGAACGGGCGGCTCCGCTGGCCGCGAGCCCCCGGGAGATCCAGGCCCAGATCCGTGCCGGGCTGTCCGCCCGCGAGGTCGCCGAGCTCCTCGGCGTCCGCGTCGAGGACGTCGAGAAGTTCGAGGGACCCGTTCTCGCCGAGCGCGAGCACATCGTCGGCCAGGCCCTGGCCGTCCCCGTCCTCATCGGCAGCGAGGTCGAGCCGGACGCACAGCCCACCTTCGGGGTGGCGATCCGCGCCAAGCTCGCCGACGTCGGAGCGACCGCCGAGCGGTGGGCGAGCTGGAAGGACGAGTCCGGCTGGATCATCAAGCTCGAGTTCACCGCGTCCGAGGTCGACCACGACGCCCGGTGGAGCTTCGACCCCCGCCGCAGCGTCCTCTCACCCCTCAACGCCGACGCCACCCAGCTCTCGCGGCAGGGCTCGCTTCCCGAAGGACTGATCCCGCGCCTGCGCGCCCTCGACAAGGAGCGCCCCTCCCCCTACAAGGACGACTCGCGCTTCGACTCCGGCGCGTTCGGACCGAGGCTCGTTCCCGCCCCGAACGAGTCGCGGGAGGACGGTCGCGAGGAGAACGCCGCGCCGCAGCGATCCGCGCCCGCCGTCCAGGAGGCAGCGACCAACCGCGCACCGCAGGTCGCCTCGACGCCGTCGGACACCGCCGATCTGCTCGAGGCGCTTCGGCGGCGCCGCGGTCAGCGGGAGCCGGCGCCGAGCGCGGACGAGGCCGACGAGGCGCCCATCGCCCTCTTCGACGCCCTCGAGCCCGGCTACCGCGCGGGCACGGAGGATGCGACTCCGGATCCCGCTCCGCAGCCTTCGGCGCCCGCATCGCACGACGAGTCCGGCTCCCGTCGTCGCCGCCGCGAGATGCCCTCGTGGGACGAGATCGTCTTCGGCGCACGCACCGACGACTGAGCCCGAGCTCCGCGTCCCCCGAGCGCCCGCGCCCTCGCGCTCCTCGTCGCCAGATCAGGCAGACGCGCCAGAACAGGCACCCCTGGGCCCAAACCGCCTGAGCTCGCGCGTTCGCCTGACCCCACGCGCATGCCCGAGCTCGCGCGTGACTCCTGCGCAAGAACCAGGCCCACGCCAGATCAGGCAAACACGCCAGAACAGGCACCCCTTCGTCCAAACCGCCTGAACTCGCGCGTTCGCCTGATCCCACGCGCATGCCCGAGCTCGCGCGCGGAGTCAGGAGGATCCGGTGACTTCTGGGTCAGCGGGCGAAGGCGCCCATCCGCAACAGGGGGACGCGGAGCTCCTCCGGGGTCAGCGAGCCGTGCTGGCCGACCATGTCCTGGGCCTTCTGATCCTCCGCCGCCCCGTCGTACAGCGCCCAGGTTCCCCGCGCCGGGATCACGAGATCGCCGATCCGGGCGGCCGCGTCCGCGGTGACCTCGGACCCGAACAGTCCGCCGGCGATCGCCTCATCCCGGGTGAGCACATCCGCGGCGCCCTCCGTCCCGGCCGCCCACGCGCTGCGCGCAGAGCCGAGGCGGTCCGGATCGTCGAGGTAGACGTGCAGCATGCGCGGCTCGCCGCCGATGTGCGCCACCCCGTCCCGCATCGGACCCGATTCATCCACGATCAGGTGTCGGTGACGGGGGACGTCGACCATGCCGTGATCCGCGGTCACGAGCACACCGACGCCACGCGGAACAGGGACGGAGAGCGCCGCGTCGATGTCCTCCAGCGCGGCCACCCACTCGGCCGACGCCACACCGTCCCGGTGCCCGGCCTTGTCCGCCTCCGGCAGGTAGCAGTACACCAGGGCGCCGTCGTTCTCCTCGGCGAGCCCGAGGGCGAGCGCGACCCGGTCGGCCCCGGACTTCGCGGCGTGGAAGTCGGCGCCGCGCAGCGTCGCCGCGCTGAAGCCGCTCCGCGCGTACGCGGGCAGGCCCACGGCGTGGACGGGGTGGCCGAGGGCGCGCGCACGCTCGAAGACGGTCGGCTCACGCTGCCACGAGGCCGGATCGATCCGCTCCTGCTCCCACCCGCTGAGCTGGTTCACGAGCCGGCCACGCTCACGGTCGAGGACCCGGTAGCCGACGAGCCCGTGCCGCCCGGGCGCGACGCCTGTGACGAGACTCGTCAGGGCGGATGCGGTCGTGGACGGGAAGACCGAGAACGCGACGTCGCGCTTGGTCATGGCCGACGCCAGGGTGCGGGCATGACCCGCGTGCGCGCGCAGCTGCGCCGCGCCCAGCCCGTCGATCACGACGAGGACTGCCGAGCGCACCGCGGGCAGCGGCTCGGCCTCACCGCGGTTCACGGGGGGATCGGCATCACCACGGAGTCCGCCGAGGGCGTCGAGCAGGTCCTGCGCCACCCCGGTGATGCTCCGGGCGGTCGGCGGCACGGCCGGTAGCATAAGGGTCATCCGAGCCAGTCTCGCACGAGTGCCTTCGTGTGAGTCCCGGGCCGGACCCGGCGTCGAGGACCGCCTCCGCCGGCACCCGACCGACGCAGGAATCCCATGCCCCGCAGCACCACGCCGCCCGAGCCGATCGACGAGCGCATCCAGGACATCGACCTGACCAGCGAGATGCAGGGCTCGTATCTCGAGTACGCCTACTCCGTGATCTACTCGCGCGCGATCCCGGACGCCCGCGACGGCATGAAGCCCGTGCAGCGGCGCATCCTGTACCAGATGGCCGAGATGGGCCTGCGTCCCGAGCGCGGCCACGTCAAGAGCGCCCGCGTCGTGGGCGAGGTCATGGGAAAGCTCCACCCCCACGGCGACTCGGCGATCTATGACGCCCTCGTGCGGCTCGCCCAGGGGTTCGCACTGCGGGTGCCGCTCGTCGACGGGCACGGCAACTTCGGATCGCTGGACGACGGTCCGGCCGCCTCCCGCTACACCGAGGCCCGCCTCGCCCCGCCGGCGCTGGCGCTGACCGAGAGCCTCGACGAGGACGTCGTCGAGTTCATCCCCAACTACGACGGCCAGTTCCAGCAGCCCTCCGTGCTCCCCGCCGCCTTCCCCAACCTGCTCGTCAACGGGGCGAGCGGGATCGCCGTGGGCATGGCCACGAACATGGCGCCGCACAACCTCATCGAGGTGGTGGCCGCCGCGATCCACCTCCTCGAACACCCGGAGGCCACGACCGAGGAGCTCATGGAGTTCGTGCCCGGCCCGGACTTCCCCTCGGGCGGGATCCTCATGGGCCTCGACGGCGTGAAGGACGCCTACGCCAACGGCCGCGGCGCGCTGAAGGTCCGCGGAAAGGTGTCGATCGAGTCGCTCGGCCCTCGGCGGACCGGGATCGTCGTCACTGAGCTGCCGTACATGGTCGGCCCCGAGCGCCTGATCGAGAAGATCCGCGACGCGGTGCAGTCGAAGAAGCTCCAGGGGATCAGCGACGTCACCGATCTCACCGACCGCAACCACGGCATGCGGATCCAGATCGGGATCAAGACGGGCTTCGACCCGAACGCCGTGCTGGAGCAGCTGTACCGGCTGACCCCGCTCGAGGACTCGTTCAGCATCAACAACGTCGCCCTCGTGGAGGGACAGCCCCGCACCCTCGGGCTCAAGGAGCTGCTGTCCGTCTACGTGACGCACCGGCTCGAGGTGGTCACCCGTCGCAGCCGCTTCCGTCTCGCGCGCCGAGAAGAGCGTCTGCACCTGGTCGAGGGACTGCTGATCGCGATCCTCGACATCGACGAGGTGATCCAGGTCATCCGCTCCTCCGACGACGGAGAGCAGGCCCGGGCCCGGCTCCGCGACGTCTTCGACCTCTCGGAGCCGCAGGCCGAGTACATCCTGGAGCTGCGTCTGCGCCGCCTGACGAAGTTCTCGCGGATCGAGCTGGAGAGCGAGCGCGACAAGCTGCAGGCCGAGATCGCCGAGCTCCGCGACCTGCTCGGCAGCGACGCCCTCCTGCGCGCGCAGGTCGCGCGCGAGCTGGACGCCGCCGCCGAGCAGTACGGCACGCCCCGGCGCACCATGCTCCTCAACGCCGCACCGCCCAAGCCCCGCGTCGCCAAGGGCGCTGCCGTCGACCTGCAGATCGCCGACACCCCGACGGTGGTCGTGCTCTCCACGACCGGGCGCGCCGTGCGGGTGGACCTCGCCGAAGGGCAGGAGCTCGCCGCGGGGACGCGGCGCAGCAAGCACGACGCGGTCCTCGCGACCCTCGCGACGAGCACCCGGAGCGAGATCGGCGCGGTGACGAGCGCCGGTCGGGTCCTGCGCTTCTCCCCCGTCGACCTGCCCTCGGTGCCCTCGTCGTCCGTCCACCTGGCCGCCGGTGTTCCGCTTCGGGACTACATCGGCCTTCTCGACAAGAGCGAGAAGGTGCTGTCGCTCGTCCGCTTCGACGACGACACGCCGCTGGCGCTCGGAACGCGCGCCGGAGTGGTCAAGCGGGTGGTGCCATCGGGCCTCGCCGCGCGGCCGGAGGTCGAGGTCATCGGGCTCAAGGCAGGTGACGCGGTCGTCGGCGCCGCCGCGGCCCCGGACGACGCCGAGCTCGTCTTCGTCAGCTCGGATGCACAGCTGCTGCACTTCCCTGCGTCGTCTGTGCGTCCCCAGGGCGGAGCCGCCGGCGGGATGGCGGGGATCAAGCTCGCCGCCGGAGCGGACGTGGTGTCGTTCTCGGTCGTGACGGACGTCGCGGACGCGGTCGTCGTCACCGTCTCCGGCGCGGACGGCGTGCTCGCGGGCACGGATGCGGGTCGGGCGAAAGTGTCCTCGTTCACGGAGTTCCCCGGGAAGGGCCGTGCCACCGGCGGCGTCCGCGCCCACTCGTTCCTCAAGGGCGAGGACAGGCTCCGCCTCGCCTGGGCCGGTCCGTCGCCTGCCCTGGCGGTCGGCCCCGACGGTGCCGCACGCACCCTGCCGGAATCGGGAGCCAAGCGGGACGCGTCCGGCCAGACGCTGGATGGCGTCGTGGGATCGGTCGGCCGGGCCCTCGGCGCATGACGGGCTCCGTCGTCCTGGTCTCCGGTCTCCCCGGCGTCGGCAAGACCACGATCGCTCGTGCGCTCGCCGGCTCCGCACCGAGGGGTGTGCACCTGGACAGCGATGACATCGGCGAGTCCTTCATCGTGTCCGGGCTGGTCGTCCCCGGCGCCGAGCCGGCGGACGAGGCCGAGCGTCAGCTCGCCCTGCGCCGCGAGAACCTGTTCGCTCTCTCCCGCAACTACACCGCCGCCGGCTTCGACGTCGCGATCTCCGATGTCGTGCTGTGGCCGGGACTGCTGCGCGCCTACCGCATCGGCGTGTTCGCACCGCTCCGGTTCGTGCTTCTCACCGCCTCGCCGGAGGCGGTCTCGGCGCGCGACGCCGGGCGGGACAAGCAGGTGGCAGCCGCCTGGACCCATCTTCGTGCCGCACAGGACGCCTGGCGGGCGCCCGGCCTGCGCATCGACACCACGACGTTGACCGCGGAGGCGACCCTCGAGGCGATCCACGACGGCTGGGACGCGGCGCTGGTCTGACGACCAAGACCCGCGCGGATCGACGTCGGCTCAGCCGGTCCGCGTCCGCCCGAGGTCTTCGAAGCCCTCGGCGATGACATGGGAGAGGGTCCGCGCGTGGACGCCGTCCGGATCCAGGTCCGGATCGAAGATCGTGACGGAGGCGCCCCACGCGGCGGGGGCGAGGCCCCGGAGCAGCTCGATCAGCTCGTCCGGCGAGAGACCTCCCGGATCCGGGCTGTCGACCGCCGGCATGTGGATCGGGTCCAGGACGTCCACATCCACCTGGATCCAGTACCCGCCGTTCATCCCGGGCACGGAACGAACCCGCCCGGCCGCCCTCGCCCCGCCGTGCAGGATCACCTCCGATGCGGGGATCACGAGCGCCAGCGCCGCCTCGACCTCCGCGAGATCCTCGTCGTCGTCCCGGCATCCGACGTGCGCCACGCGATCCCCCGCGACGTAAGGGCCGAGCCCGTCGATGTCGGCGATCGCGGGGATGTGCCGGCCGACGAGCGCGGCCAGTCCCTCGCCGCCGACGGCGCCCACCGCGGGGCTGTTGCCGAGGTGTCGGAAGTCCGTGTGCCCGTCGACATGCACGAATCCGCCGCCGACGACGCGGGTGGCGAGCCCGGCGGCCACGGCGATGCTGCAGTCGCCGCCCAACACCAGCGGAGCGAGCCCGTCGCCGCGGAGCCCGACCAGGCGGGCGGCCAGGCGGCGGGCGTGCTCGACGATCGCCTCCTGGTTGCGGACGACGTCGTGCGGGCGCGGTACGTCCACATACCGCCCCGGCAGCACGACCCCGGCGTCGACGGCGCCGGCGCGGATCAGCCGCTCATGCAGCCCGGCCTCGCGCAGGGCCTCGGGCGCCTTGGCCGTCCCGGGGACCGCGCCGGGCTCGGGCGGGTTCAGTCCGAGGTTGGTGGGCGCCGAGAGGATCGCGATCATCGTCCCAGTCTGTCAACCGGCACCGACACCGGCCACCGCGGGGTCACGGTGCATCCACACGTCGATCCCGTCGTCCTCGTCGACCACGAACCCGTGCCGTGCGTACAGACGCTGCGCGGCCGAGCCGACCAGCACCTGCAGACGCAGACGGGTCATGGGCGCCTCTGCGCAGAGCGTCCGCAGGACCGCGGACCCGATGCCTCGGCCCTGGTGCGCGGGGTCCAGGTAGAACATCTCCAGCCACAGGTCGCCGCCGTCCGGCCGGAGCGTCACGGTGCCCACGGTCTCCTGGCCGATCAGGATCATCCGGGTGTTCCCGGGCGAGAAATGCGCGACGACGCGGGCCCGCGACCGTTCGGGGTCCCAGCCCACGAGCCGGTCCAGATCCGCGCGCAGCGTCACCGCCTTGAGCGCGACAACGGTCTCGAGGTCGCCGGGCGTCGCGGGACGGAGGATCGGATCGCCCGCGGACAGCCGGGTCACGCGTCGATCGACTCGCGGGCGAGCTGGTCCGCGGAGTCCACGATGAACTCGCGCCGCGGCGCGACCTCGTTGCCCATCAGCAGCTCGAAGACGCGGCCGGCCTCCTCCGCGTCCTCCATCCGCACGCGCCGGAGCAGGCGTCCCGACCGGTCCATCGTGGTGGTGGCGAGCTGCTCGGCATCCATCTCGCCGAGACCCTTGTACCGCTGCACGGGCTCGTGCCAGCGCTTGTTCTGCTTGCGGAGCTTCGCCAGCAGGCTGTGCAGCTCCTGCTCGCTGTACGTGTAGACGGTCTCGTTCGGCTTGGATCCGGGGTTGATCACGATCACCCGGTGCAGCGGCGGCACCGCGGCGAAGACCCGGCCGTCCTCGATGAGCGGACGCATGTACCGGAAGAACAGCGTCAGCAGCAGCGTGCGGATGTGCGCGCCGTCCACGTCCGCGTCGCTCATCAGGATGACCTTGCCGTAGCGCGCGGTCGAGAGATCGAACGACCGGCCCGAGCCGGCGCCGACGACCTGGATGATGGATGCGCACTCGGCGTTGGAGAGCATGTCGCTGACCGACGCCTTCTGCACGTTGAGGATCTTCCCCCGGATCGGGAGGAGCGCCTGGTACTCGCTGTTGCGGGCGTGCTTGGCGGTGCCGAGCGCCGAGTCGCCCTCGACGATGAACAGCTCGGACTCCGTGACGTCGTTCGTCCGGCAGTCGACGAGCTTGGCGGGCAGCGACGAGGATTCCAGCGCGTTCTTGCGACGCTGCGTCTCCTTGTGGGCGCGGGCCGAGACGCGCGCCTTCATCTCCGCGACGACCTTGTCCAGCAGCATGGAGGCCTGGTTCTTGTCGTCGCGCTTGGTGGACGAGAAGCGCAGGCCCAGTTCCTTGCGCACCACCTGCGACACGATCGTGCGCACGGCCGGGGTCCCGAGGACCTCCTTGGTCTGTCCCTCGAACTGCGGTTCGGGCACGGTGACCGTGAGGACGGCGGAGAGCCCGGCGAGCACGTCGTCCTTCTCGATCTTGTCGTTGCCCGCCTTCAGGCGCCGGGCGTTCTGCTCCACCTGGCTGCGCATGACCTTCAGCAGCTCCTGCTCGAAGCCCTGCTGGTGCGTGCCGCCCTTGGGCGTCGCGATGATGTTGACGAAGGAGCGGATCGTCGTGTCGTAGCCCGTCCCCCAGCGCAGGGCGATGTCGACCGTGCACTCCCGTTCGACCTCGGTCGCCCGCATGGAGCCGTCCGGCTGCAGGATCGGCACCGTCTCGGTGAACGAGCCGCTCCCCTGCAGCCGCCAGGTGTCTGTCACCGGGGCATCGGTGGCCAGATACTCGACGAACTCCGAGATCCCGCCCTCGTACAGATAGGACGTCTCGTTCACGGTCCCGGCATCCTCACCGTCCGCTCCGCGCGACGCGCGCTCGTCGCGCACGACGATCTCGAGCCCCGGCACGAGGAACGCCGTCTGCCGCGCCCGGTTCTCCAGATCGGGCAGCTGGAACGCCGCGTCCTTGGTGAAGATCTGGCGGTCGGCCCAATACCGCACTCGCGTGCCGGTCACGCCCTTCGGCGCCTTCCCCACCACGCGCAGCTCGCTGCTCTTCTCGAACGGCGTGAACGGGGCGTCCGGTCGCGGCTCGCCGTCGTCGTCGAACACCCCTGGCTCGCCGCGGTGGAACGACATCGCGTAGGTCTTCCCGCCGCGGTCGACCTCGACGTCCAGACGCTCCGACAGCGCGTTGACGACCGATGCGCCGACGCCGTGCAGACCGCCTGAGGCCGCGTAGGAGCCGCCGCCGAACTTCCCGCCCGCGTGCAGCTTCGTGTAGACCACCTCGACGCCCGTCAGCCCGGTCCGCGGCTCGACGTCCACCGGGACGCCGCGTCCGCGGTCGCGGACCTCGACGCTGCCGTCGGCGTGCAGCACGACGTCGATGCGCGTGCCGTTGCCCGCGACGGCCTCGTCGACGGAGTTGTCGATGATCTCCCAGAGGCAGTGCATGAGCCCCGGGGACCCGTTCGATCCGATGTACATGCCCGGGCGCTTGCGAACGGCTTCGAGGCCCTCGAGAACCTGCAGATGATGGGCGGAGTACTCGGCGGTCACAATCCTCCATTTTATGGGCCTCTGCGCGGCGCCCTCGGAGGACACTCCCGTCCGGCCCCCTCGCGGGCGCGCGGCGTACGCGCTGAGCGAAACACGCCGTCGCGCGGGCATGACTCCCAGGTCCGCGTGGTTGTATTGAGCACGCTCCACCGCGTACCCGACAACCGAGGAGGCACCGAGATGAACGCGACAACCGAACGGGAAGCGCCCGCCTTCGAGCACCGCCTCACGGCGATGGATCGCTGCGACTCCTGCGGCGCGCAGGCCTACATCGCCGCCGTGGTCAACGGCAGCGAGCTGCTGTTCTGCGCCCACCACGGTCGCAAGTACGAGGAGAAGCTGCGTGCCGTGGCCACGAGCTGGCACGACGAGACGGCCCGCCTCCTCGACGCCTGATCGTCCCACCGACTGATCGAGACCCCGCGCCCTGCCACAGGGCACGGGGTCTCGCCGTCTCCACCCGGGGCGCCGCTCGCGGGCGAGCCCGTCAGGACACGTGACGACGCCGCACGCGCGACGCCAGGCGGGTGAGGATCTCCTCCCCGACCGTGTCGATGCTCTCCGCCAGCGTCGTCGCCGACGACTCTCCCCTCGTACCGGGCCCGAACAGGACGACCTCGTCGCCGGGAACGGCCCCGGGCCAGGCCTCGACGTGGACCGTCGCGAGCTCCACCGCGCGCAGTGGTCGGGGCCCGGCGGGGGTGCCGACGTCGACGCGACCGGCCAGGATGCTGGGGATCCCGTCGAGCGCGCCGATCCCGACGACCGCCTCTCCGTCCCGGACTTCCTTGACGCGGGCGCACAGGGACGCGATCGGGGCGAGTCCCGGCAGTTCGGGGCCGTCCGCGGACCTGATCCCATAGCAGAACGCACCGACGCGGACGAGGGATCCGCGCAGCTCCGGCCGTGCCCAGGTCGCGGCCGACGCCGTCAGATGAGTGAGCGGCGACGACGCTCCGGCGCGCGCCGCCTCGTCCACCGCGCCGAGGAAGCGCCGGTGCGCGGCGTCGTCCTCCTCGTCGCTGGCCTCGGCGATATGACTCCAGACGCCGACCAGGTCGGCGTTCGCGTGGCCGCCGTGCCCGAGGACGCGGTCGAGCCCGTGAGCCCATTCCCCCGCCGACAGTCCGCTGCGATGCAGGCCGGTGTCGATCTTCAGGTGGATGCGGGCGCGGGCGCCGACGCGCTCGGACTGCGCGAGGACGCGCTCCAGGTAGGCGAGCGAACCGACCCCGAGGTCGACGCCGGCGATCAGCGCCTCGGCGATCTCGTCGTCCGCGGATGTCGCCCAGGCGAAGAGGCGCGGGCCGGAGCCGATGGCGTCGCGCAGGCCGACCGCGGTGGGGATGTCGTAGGTGCCGACCCAGTCGACGCCCGCCCTCACAGCGGTCTCGGCGGCCCATCCGGCGCCGTGGCCGTACGCGTCGTCCTTGACCACGAGCATCAGGGAGGACGGCTCCACGCGGTCACGGAGGACGGCGAGGTTCCGGCGGAACACGGTCTCATCGATGCGGAGCTCCGGACGAGTCATCACGCCTCCCAGGCCCGATCGCTGCGCTGCCCGGCCACCGCCACCAGCTCCGGGATCGAGAGCCCGGTGTGCGACGCCCACGTGGCGAGAGCCCCGGCGAGCGGGCCGCGGCCGCCGAAGTAGGTCGCCTCCGCGTCGTCCGGGACCTCGGCGTCGCCGATGTCCAGCACGCAGACGTCCATCGCGATGCGCCCGACGATCGGGAACACCGCGTCCCCGATCCCCGCGTGGGCGTGGCCGCCGAGGGAGCGCACGACACCCTGGGCGTAGCCGCCCGTGACCAGTGCCAGGCGGGAGTCGCGCGGTGCGCGATACCGATAGCCGTACGAGACCCCCGCTCCCGCGGCGATCTCCTTCGTGGACAGCACGCGGCCCGTGAGCCGCATCACCGGCTCCCCGGGAAGAGTGCCGTCGGGCAGCGGCAGGCCGTAGAGCAGGTGCGGATCCAGGTCGGGCTCCACGTCGACCGACGCGGTGATCCCCTCGAGGCGCAGCGCGCCGGCTTCGGCGTCGGAGTCGACGAGGACGCCCCGCGCGCCCGCGGCCACCACGGCCTGCGCCACGGCGAGAAGGCCGTGCCCCCACGCGTCCCGGCGGAGGTCGGCGATCCCCGGACCCCCCGCCTCGACCGCACGAGCGGCGCCGAGCGCGAGCGCGGAGCGGGAGATGAGGGCTCGCAGCATGGCGCTCCGGGACAGCTCACTCACTCCGCCAGCCTACCTTTCGCCCTGTCCGCCGCCTCCGTGAGGAGGCGTTCACACCTGCATGTACGTGAAGACCTCGCCGTCGACGTTCTTCTCGATCGCGGCCCTGGCGCCCGCCGCGAGCTCATCCAGGGCGGCATGCGCGTCGCCCGTCGCGTAATGGAGGCCTCGCCGAGCCACGACCATCGAGAGGATGGCGTCGGCGAACCGCGGGTTCAGCGGGAGGACCGGGCCCTGGACGTTCGTCGCGAACGCGCTGCCGGCGCGCACCGCCTCCCCCGTCCCGCCCGCGTGCGGGAACGATCCCTTGCCCGCGCGCACCGTGCCGTAGGGCTGCGCCCCGTCGTCGAGGCGCCAGGTCGACGCGTGGTCCTCGAACCCGATCAGCGGGCCGTCGGCGGTCTCGGCGATGATGTAGCCGACACGGCGCTCACGCGTCCGTTCCACCCGGAACGGCAACAGGCCGAGGCCGTCGAGCACCTCGCCGTCCAGCAGGGTGACCCCTGCCGACAGCAGCTCCGCACCGCCGCCGACGGCGAGGAGGGGGACGTCGTCCTGCAGCGCACGGGCGAGCTCGTCGCGGCGTGCGCGCAGATCGTCGGCGACGATGCGCATCGCCGACAGCGGACCGTTGCCGATCACGACCGCGTCCGGGCTCTCGGGGGTCGGATCCCCGATCCCGGCGTGAAAGACCTCGACATCATGGCCCGCGCGCTGCAGGCGGGTCTCGAGAGCTCGCACGTTGCCGCGGTCTCCGGTCACGCCGAGCTCGCGCGGGTAGAGCTGCACGATGCGGATCGTCTCCGCAGCCGGGGTCTCGCTCATCGTCGTGCCACCTCCTGGTCGCCGTGACCGAGGATCCGGCGCCCGATCATCATGAGCTCGTAGTTCACGAACCAGGTCTGACGTCCCGACGCCGTGTCGGGAAGAGACCGCATGTGCGCCACGGCCTTCTCCATGTCCGGCTCGACGAGCCCCATCGGGATTCCCGCGTGCTCGAGCCGCAGGGCCAGCTGATAGGCCTTCTCGCCGGTGACGACGTCGACATGGTCCAGGACGTCGAGGTCCACGTCGTAGAGCCACGAGACATCGGGCGTGCCCTCGTCGATCGCGAGCAGCAGACGCTCCGGAGCGCCGTCCAGCGCGTCCAGGTTCATCTGCAGGCTCGGTGCGTTCTTGAACATCACGAACTCGACCTGCTCGCCACCGGCGGCACCGCGCAGCGGGATCACCTCGCCGCGGCCGTACGCCGGAGCCATCCGCGCGAAGCCGTCGGCGGCCGCGTCCGCCGCGAACGACGAGCCCAGGACCCGCGCGGCCACCGTGAGGGCGGCTGCAGCGTCCGCCGCGTAGTGGAGGCCCTTGGCCGGAAGGGTGATGTCCACGGCGGAGCCGTCGACCGACACCGTCACCGCGCGTCCGTCCACCGCCGCCACTTCGGCGAAGGCCCGGTGCCCGAGGGCCCCGGCCTCGCCGCTGCGGGTGTCGTCCGCGTTCGCAAGCCCGTGCGCGGACGCGGCGATGATCTCCGGCGCCACGCCGAAGAAGGACACCTCGCCGCGCATCGTGTCGACGTCGATCTTGCTGAGGTACGGGTCGTCCCGGTTCACCACGACGTGGGAGGACGCGCGCGTCGACGCCTCGAGCATCATGTCCGCCACGCGCTCGGTCTCGTAGAACCGGTAGAGCTGGTCGACCTGCACGTTCAGCGACAGGATCACGGACGGCGAGAGCAGATCGGCGAGATCCGCCGCGTACCCCTCATCCACCTCGAGCACGGCGACGTCCGCGCGCACACGACCGGTGAGGGTCGCGTCCGCGAGCAGCGCGCTCGTCACGCCCTGCGGGAGGTTGGCTCCCGTCGGGTTCGTGAACACCGTGAGCCCGTGCGCGCGCAGCACCTCGCTGACCATGTGCGTCGTGGTGGTCTTGCCGTTGGAGCCCAGGACGAAGACGACGCCGTGCGGGAACTGCCCCGCGAGCGTCGGCAGCAACGAGGGCGCCAGACGGTTCGTCAGGTACCCCGGGAACGCCGAGCCGCCCCCGCGCAGGCGCGTGGCGAACCGAGCGAGCTTTCCTGCCGCGACGGGAAAGACGTAGCGGAGCCCGGGTGTGCGTGCGTGCGGCGGTCGCGCCTCACTCAAGGTAGTCACGCAGCGACTGCGACCGGCTGGGGTGCCGGAGCTTGGCCATGGTCTTCGACTCGATCTGACGGATGCGCTCTCGCGTCACCCCGAACGTGTCCCCGATCTGGTCCAGCGTCTTCGGCTGCCCGTCACCGAGCCCGAATCGCATGCGGATGACACCCGCCTCGCGCTCCGACAGCGAGTCGAGCAGCTGCTCGAGCTGCCGCTGCAGCATGGTGAAACCCACCGCGTCGGCCGGGACCACCGCTTCGGTGTCCTCGATCAGGTCACCGAACTCGCTGTCCCCGTCCTCGCCGAGCGGCGTGTGCAGGGAGATGGGCTCGCGCCCGTACTTCTGCACCTCGATGACCTTCTCCGGAGTCATGTCGAGCTCCTTGGAGAGCTCTTCCGGAGTGGGTTCGCGACCGAGGTCCTGCAGCATCTGGCGCTGCACGCGGGCGAGCTTGTTGATGACCTCGACCATGTGCACCGGGATGCGGATGGTGCGGGCCTGGTCCGCCATGGCGCGCGTGATCGCCTGGCGGATCCACCACGTGGCGTAGGTCGAGAACTTGAAGCCCTTGGTGTAGTCGAACTTCTCCACCGCGCGGATGAGGCCGAGGTTGCCCTCCTGGATCAGGTCCAGGAACTGCATGCCTCGTCCGGTGTAGCGCTTGGCGAGCGAGACCACCAGGCGCAGGTTCGCACCGAGGAGGTGGCTCTTCGCACGCTGGCCGTCGCGGGCGACCCACTGCAGATCGAGACCCAGCTGGCTCGACTTCTCCGCCGCCGACATGGTCGACAGCTTCTCCTCGGCGAACAGGCCCGCCTCGATCCGCATCGCGAGCTCGACCTCTTCGGCCGCGTTCAGGAGCGCGACCTTGCCGATCTGCTTCAGGTAGTCCTTGACCGGGTCCGCCGTGGCGCCCGTGATCTGGGTCGAGTAGACCGGGACGTCGTCCTCGTCGCTCGAGGACAGCACGATGGCGCCCGTCGGCAGCGGCTCGCTGAACGCGGGCTTCTTGCCGTCCTCGTCGTCCCCGTCCGCCTCCGCGGCGTCGGTCTCCGAGGAGCCGGCCTTGGCGTCGTCCTCGGGGATCTCGACGTCCTCGTCGACGGGCTCGTCGTCCTCGCCGGACTTCTTCTTCCGCCCACCGCTCTTCGCGGTCGGCTTAGCCGCGCCCGACGTCTTCTTCGCCGTCTTGGGCGCCCCGGCCTTCGTGGTCGCGGTCTCGTCGGCGACCGTCTCGTCGACGGTCTCGTCCGCTGCGGTCGCCGTGCTCTTCGTCGTCCGTGCGTTCTTCTTCGTGGCAGTCGTCACGTTTCGCCTTTCACGGGGGCTGCGCGGGCACCCCGGGCCATTTCGGACACTAGTAAGACCCTTGTCAAGTCCTCACATCGCGCACGATGAATGGTTGACAACGGGTCGGTCCTCCAGTATTGCACATCCTCAGAGGGATCGCGCCCGATTCGACGGATCTCCGTGGAACTTCGCCGCGGCGGCCGAAACGGGGAGGGTGCGGGGGCCGGCGCTCAGCTCAGACCGCCGCGGTCCTCGTCGGTCGGCCGGGAGGCGAGGAAGCGCTCCAGCTCGGCCGCCAGCTCGTCGGCGCTGGGCAGGGCGCCCTCGTCGAACCCTCCGCCCATCTCGACGGACAGGCCCGCCATGTACGCGTCGTGACGCTGCTCGAGCGTGCTGATCATCTGCCGCAGCTCGTCGTTGCCCTGCACCTGCTCGTCGACTCGTGCGAGATACTCGGACTCCTTCTCATGGAGGCCGTCCGTGGTCAGGACGAGACCGGTCGCCGTCATCAGCCGGTCGGCCACCGCGAGGACGGCGCCGGGGTGCTCGGTGTCGGCGAGGTAGTGGGGAACCAGCAGCACGAACCCGGCGACGCGGGCGCCGCTCTGCGCGAAGCGGTATTCGAGGAGGTGGCCGACCGTCGCGGGTACCTGCGTGCGGGGACGCCACACGGAGTGCGCCGCGATCAGGTCGCTGCGCGTGCCGCTGACCGTGGTGCCGAACGGACGGGTGTGCGGCACCGGCATGGCGATGGAGTGCGCCCAGGTCACGCTGCTCGCCCCGTACTCGGCCGCCAGATCCTGGACCGCGTCGGAGAAGGCGTTCCACAGGAAGTCCGGCTCGTATCCGGAGAGCAGGAGGAACTGCTGCCCGAGGGCGTCGTGCGCCAGGGAGAGCTCCAGCCGGGACGGACGGAACCCGGTCAGGTGATCCTGATCGAAGGTGATGATCGGCCGACGGGCCCGGTAGTCGAGGAGGAGGTCGTTGTCGAAGACCACCAGCGGCTGGGGAGACGTGGTCTCCTGGAGGTGGTCGATCAGACCGGACACCGCGGATCCCGCGTCGGTGAATCCGGTCAGCAGAACGATCAACGGCAGGCCGTCGGGCACGGCCGGGGCGCTGGCGACGCGTTCGGAGAGTTCACCGGAGAAGGGCATGCTCCCATGCTACGAGCCGTGCCGACGGGCGGGTCCGATGACCGCTGAGAGCGAACACGCAGAGCCGGGGCCGCACACGGTCGCCTCGGCGCGCGAGCCTAGGATGGACGCATGACGTCTCCTGCGCTCGAGCTCTCACAAGGTGCTCCGGCGGATGCGAACGCGGAAGCGGTCGTGCTCGTCGTTCCCGGCATCCCCGACACCGCCGCCTCCCTCGCTCCGTTCGAGGCCGTGATCGCCCCTCTGGAGGCGGTCGGTCACAAGGCTCCGGTCAACTCCTATCTGCGCGTCGCCGCGCCGGACATCACCGACCTGCCGCTCGCGGTGGTCAGCGCCGGCCCGGACCCCGACGCGCAGCGCGTGCGCGAGGCGGTCGGCGCGGGGCTGCGCTCCCTGACCGGGTTCGACCGCGTCTCGGTGCTCCTGCCCGACGCGCTCCTGCCCTTCGCGGAGGCGGCGGCCGAGGGCGCGCTGCTCGGCGCCTATCGCTTCGACGACTACCGGTCCTCGGACGAGCCCCGCCGCGCCGGGACCGTGATCCTGCACGCGGACATCTCCGACGCGGCCGTGGCTCGGGCCGGCATCGTGGCGGACGCCGTCGCGCTGACCAAGGACCTGATCACCACGCCGGCCCAGTGGATGGGCCCGTCCGATCTCGCCGACCGTGCGGTCCAGGCCGTCGACGGTCTCGGCATCACCGCCGAGGTCTGGGACGAGGACCGTCTCGCCGACGAGGGCTTCGGCGGCATCCTCGGGGTGGGCCAGGGCTCGGACCGCCCGCCCCGGCTCGTGCGGCTGGACTACTCCCCCGCCGATGCGGCCTCCCACATCGCCCTGGTCGGCAAGGGCATCACCTTCGACACCGGCGGGCTCTCGCTCAAGCCCGCCGCCAGCATGGTCGGCATGAAGTTCGACATGGCCGGCGCCGCCAGCGTCCTCGCGGTCGTCCGCGCGGTCGCCGCGCTCGCTCTCCCCGTGCGCGTCACCGCGTGGCTCTGCATCGCGGACAACATGCCGTCGGGACGCGCCACCCGCCCCGGGGACGTGCTCCGACTCGCCGGGGGCACCACCGTCGAGGTCCTGAACACCGACGCGGAGGGCCGCCTGGTCCTCGGCGACGGGCTCGTCGCCGCCAGCCGCGAGACCCCGGACGTCATCATCGACGTGGCGACGCTCACCGGCGCGATCATCGTCGCCCTCGGGATGCGCCACACCGGCGTCTTCGGCGACGACCCGACGGTCGAGGAGGTCCTCGCCGCCGCTTCCGCCACCGGAGAGCAGGCCTGGCCGATGCCGCTTCCCGACCATATGGAGGACGACCTGAAGTCGCCCATCGCCGACCTCGTGAACGCCAAGATCGGGGATCCGGCGGGCGGGTCGCTGTTCGCGGGCCTCTTCCTCCGACGGTTCGTGGGACGCACCTCCGACGCCGACGACGCGCCGCGGATCCCCTGGGCGCACCTGGACATCGCCGGTTCGTCCGAGCACAAGGGCGGCCCCTACGGCTACACGGACAAGGGCGCGACGGGGGCAATGGTCCGCACGCTCATCGCCTTCGCCGAGAAGCGCGCGGGCGGAGCCGACGCATGACCGGCGGGAGCTTCGACGTCGTCGTGCTCGGCGGCGGCAGCGGCGGGTACGCCGCGGCGCTGCGCGCGGCCGAGCTCGGCAAGACGGTCGCGCTGATCGAGAAGGACAAGGTCGGGGGCACGTGCCTGCACCGCGGCTGCATCCCGACCAAGGCGCTGCTGCACGCCGCGGAGATCGCGGACAACGTCCGCGACGCCTCCGCGTACGGCGTCTCGGCTTCCTTCCAGGGCATCGACGCCGCCGGCGTCCGCGGGTACCGCGAGGGCATCGTCGCCAAGAAGCACAAGGGACTCGAAGGGCTCATCAAGGCGCGCGGGATCACCATGGTCTCCGGCGAGGGGCGCCTGCTTCCGGACCGCACGGTGGGCGTCGGGGACGACGTCTACACCGGCACGGACGTCGTCCTCGCCACGGGGTCGTACAGCCGAACCCTCCCCGGGCTGGAGATCGGCGGCCGCATCATCACGAGCGAGCAGGCGCTCGCGCTCGACGAGGTGCCCGGTCGCGTGATCATCCTGGGCGGAGGCGTCATCGGCGTGGAGTTCGCGAGCGTCTGGCGCTCGTTCGGCGCCGAGGTGACCATCGTCGAAGCCCTTCCGCACCTCGCGCCCAACGAGGACATCGCCCTGAGCAAGGGACTGGAGCGCGCGTACCGCCGCCGGGGGATCACCTCCTCGCTCGGCGTGCGCTTCCAGAGCGCCGTCCAGGACGACTCCTCCGTCACGGTCACCCTCGAGGACGGGAAGACCTTCACCGGCGACTACCTCCTCGTCGCCGTCGGGCGCGGACCGGCCACCGACGGGCTCGGCTTCGCCGAGGCGGGGATCGAGCTCGACCGGGGCTTCGTGCTCACCGACGCGGAGCTGCGCACGGCCGTGCCGCACGTGTGGGCCGTGGGGGACATCGTCCCCGGGCTCCAGCTCGCGCATCGGGGCTTCCTGCAGGGGATCGCGGTCGCCGAGCGCATCGCCGGCCTCTCCCCCGCGCCCGTTCCGGAGAGCCAGATCCCCCGCGTCACCTATTCGCACCCGGAGCTCGCGTCGGTGGGGCTCACCGAGGCCGCGGCCGTGGACGCGCACGGCGCCGACCAGGTGGTCGCCTACGAGTACAACCTCGCCGGAAACGGCAAGAGCGAGATCATCGGCACCGGCGGCCTGGTGAAGGTCGTCCGTCAGAAGGACGGCCCGGTCCTCGGAGTCCACCTGCTCGGAGACCGCGTGGGAGAACTCATCACCGAGGGACAGCTCGCCGTCGCGTGGGAGGCCCACCCCGAGGACATCGCCCCGCTGATCCACGCCCACCCGACGCAGAGCGAAGCGCTGGGCGAGGCCTTCCTCGCCCTCGCCGGAAAGCCGCTGCACGCATTGTGAAAAAGAAATTGCGCATTGTGGAAATCTTGACCGGCCGGAGCCACGCCACGGCCACTAAGCTGAACACCATCACGAACTTCCTGAAGGAGATCCCGTCATGAGCACATCCGTGGTCCTCCCCGCTCTCGGAGAGAGCGTCACCGAGGGTACGGTCACCCGCTGGCTCAAGCAGGTCGGCGACACCGTGCAGGCCGACGAGGGGCTGCTGGAGATCTCGACCGACAAGGTCGACACCGAGATCCCCTCGCCGGTGTCCGGCGTGCTCGAGGAGATCCTCGCCGCCGAGGACGAGACCGTCGAGGTCGGCGCCGTCCTCGCCCGCATCGGCGACGGGTCCGGGTCGTCCTCCTCCGACGACGCCCCCGCGGCCGCACCCGCCGAGGCCGAGTCCGCATCCGAGGTGGCCGAGGCGGTCGCACCCGAGCAGGCCGCCCCTGAGCAGGCCGCTCCCGCACAGGAGGCTCCCGCGGAGGCTGCCGCGGCCCCGGCCGGCGACGCGACCGACGTCCGCCTCCCGGAGCTCGGCGAGAGCGTCACGGAGGGCACGGTCACCCGCTGGCTCAAGCAGGTCGGCGACACGGTCGAGGTCGACGAGGCCCTGCTGGAGATCTCCACCGACAAGGTCGACACCGAGATCCCCTCGCCGGTCGCCGGCGTGCTGCAGGAGATCGTCGCGGCCGAGGACGAGACCGTCGAGGTCGGCGCCGTCCTCGCCCGCGTCGGCAGCGGTGCACCCGCGGCCCCCGCGGCCGAGGCTGCCCCGGCTCCGCAGGCCGCT
>NZ_BCRA01000077.1 GCF_001552355.1 Microbacterium resistens NBRC 103078 | reverse complement strand
AGGCCCGGGACGCGGCCCGCGCAGCCGCGACGTTCACGGAACTGCGCGGGATCGCACACTGGCCGCGGCTCGGCGTGGTCGGTGCCGCGCTGCTTCTCGAGAGGGCCACCCCGCGCTTCTGGGAGTCGTTCGAGGCCCTGCGCGGGCTGGCCGCCGTCCCCGCTCCCCTCCGTCGCACCGCGGAGACGTTCCTCGACCTCGCCGGCGACGCGTCGGCGACCGCGCGTGCGCTCGCCACCCACCGGGCCACGATCTACTACCGGTGGGGACGCCTCGAAGCGCTGCTCGGGCATCCGCTCCGGGACGGCGATCTGCGGACGAGCCTGCATCTCGCCCTCAAGGCCCTCCGGCTCCAGGAGGCCGCTCCTCCACCCGTCGCCTGAACGAACACGCCTTCCGGTCGATTTGGTATACCATTTGACGATCGATCGAAAGAGGGCCGCATGATCATCCGCAACGTCCGCCCGTGGGGCGGTTCCGCCTCCGATGTCCGCCTCGACGGCGACCGGATCGCCGACGTGGTGCCGCATGACGAGACCCGCCCGATCGACGCCGAGGAGGTCGACGGCCGCGGGCGCCTGCTCCTGCCGTCCTTCAGCGACGTGCACGTCCATCTGGACTCGACGAGGATCGGGCTCCCGTTCCGTCCGCACACCGGCAGACCCGGTGTGTGGGGGATGATGATGAACGACCGCGAGAACTGGCGCGACGCCGAGGTGGACCTCCCCACGCGGGTCGCCGGCACGCTGGAGCGGATGATCGCCCGGGGGACGACGCGCGTGCGCACCTATGCCCAGGTCGACGTCGACTGCCGCCTGGAGAAGTTCGACGCCGTCATGGCCGCGAAGGAGAGGTACGCGACCCGCGCCGACGTGCAGGTGATGACCTTCCCGCAGGCGGGCATCCTCCGGGAGCCCGGCACGGTCGAGGTCCTGGAGGAGTCGCTGAGGCAGGGAGCCGATGTGATGGGCGGGATCGACCCGTCACAGCTCGATCGCGATCCCGCCCGGCACCTCGACATCGTGTTCGGGCTGGCGGAGAAGTACCAGGTGGAGATCGACGTCCACCTGCACGAGCCGGGCGAGCTCGGCGTCTTCAGCACCGAGCTGATCCTCGAGCGCACGCGTGCGCTCGGCATGCAGGGCAAGGTCACCCTGTCCCACGCCTACGACCTGGGGTCCGTCGATGAGGCGACGAGTCGTCGCCTCATCGACGCCTTCGCGGAACTCGACATCGCCATGACCAGCGTCGCCCCGTCGGGGCACCGCCCGCTCCCCCTCGTCCCCCTGGTGGAGGCGGGCGTCCGCTTCGGACTCGGCGAGGACGGCCAGCGCGACTACTGGAGCCCCTACGGCAACTGCGATCTGCTGGACCGCACGTGGCAGCTCGCCTTCACCAACGGCTTCCGGCACGACGCGCACATCGAGATGTGCCTCGCGATCGCGAGCATGGGCGGAGCGAGCATCATGTCGCACGGAGTCCCGCGCCTCACCGGCGTGGACGACCGCCCGGGCACCGCGGCCGGCGACCGCGCCGACCTGCTGCTCGTGGACGGGGAGACGCCGACGAGCGCCGTGATGGATCGGGGCACCGACCGCACGGTGATCCACGACGGCCGCATCGTCGCCGACGGTCTGGTCGTCCTCGACGCCTGACCGCGCCACCCCGCACACAGAACGAGGGCCGCCCCACACCTGGGACGACCCTCTCAAGAATGTTCTGCGCGATTGAACGCTGGCTGCCAAGCCGCCTGTCACCGAGAAAGAAGACCAAGAAGGCATTCCTTGACCCCCAGACGGTGGGATACTCGACCACATGGTCAACCGTGAGGTACTGCGCGAGAGGCACCGATCTCTTGTCGCCATGATAAAGGCGAACCTGAACGCTCAAGAAATCCTTAAAGTTTGCCAGTCATCCACCAGTGAGAGTGCCATGATATCCGCTCTTTGCGACATCTGCGACACCACAAGGCAGGAAGCTGAACTGCTTCTCCAGATGCCTATGAGAACCTATTCCAGTGTCGAACTGAAGAAGATGCGAGAAGATCTCCGGAGAATCGAAGAGCAGCTTTCCACGTAGGCACGCCGAGAGCAAGACCCGCCTACTCAGCGCTCACACGCAGCTTTCCGTAACGGTGGCGATGTCGTGAGAGGTAACCTTCCATGTGAGGGATCGATCACCATAATTGTATACGTGGCCGTACTGCCCGCCATAGCTGGTGAACTCCATTGTTGTCTCCTTTCCATTTCCCTCGCTCGGCCCGCAACCATCCTTGGGGCCTAATAGCAACCTAGGTGCCCTTTTGCGGCAAGTCAATACCTAATCATCTCCGTGAGAAAGTAATAGTGGCATGACGATATAGAGACATTTTCGAGGGTTTGCCGTCACGAGGAGTTCCGGAACAACGGATCATCGGCGCTCGCATCAATCGTCAGGACGGCTGCCGCGAACTGCGTCGCGCTTGCACGGCACAGAGTCGTCGACTCCGACCTGCGCCGACCGCCCGGCACACAGAACGAGGGCCGCCCCACACCTGGGACGGCCCTCTCAAGAATGTTCTGCGCGATTGAACGCTGGCTGCTCCGCTTAGCGGCGAAGGCCCAGGCGCTCGATCAGCGAGCGGTAGCGCTCGATGTCGATGTCCTGGAGGTAGCCGAGCAGACGACGGCGCTGACCCACGAGCAGGAACAGGCCACGACGCGAGTGGTGGTCGTGCTTGTGCTCCTTGAGGTGCTCGGTGAGGTCCTTGATGCGCTGCGTCAGCATCGCAACCTGCACCTCGGGGGAACCGGTGTCACCGGGGTGCGTCGCGTACTCTTCGATGATCGCCTTCTTGACGTCTGCATCCAGTGCCATAGAACCGATCCCCTTTCTCCCGTTGCGCGGCGCCCGACGCCTGATGCGTGGGCTCTCTTTATCCGCGGCCGATCTAACGGCAACCTCCAGAGTCTATCAGCCTTCCGGACGTCGCGCCGACCACGTCCGGGACGCCGATAGCCTCGGATGGTGAGTCATCTGATCGACCTTCGTCCGCTGCGCGCCAGCCCCGCCTTCGCCCGGATGTGGATCGGATCGGCGCTGAGCGGCATCGGCGGACAGCTGACGATCGTCACGGTGATGCTGCACGTGTTCGCCCTCACCGGCAGCACCTTCGCCGTGTCCATGATCGCGGTCGCCGGGCTCGTCCCGATGATCCTCGCCGGGCTGTACGGCGGGATGCTCGCCGACGCGTTCGACCGGCGTCGGGTGGCGTTGATCGCGGCCACCGTGACGTTCGCATCCACGCTCCTGCTGGCCGTGCTCACGTGGACCGGGACCGAGACGATCTGGTGGCTGTACGTGCTGAGCATGACCAACTCGGCGGCCAACTCGGTCGGGATGGCCACCCGGACGGCCATCGTGCCCCGCTTGATCCCCCGGGACATGCTCGCGCCCGCGTCGGCGCTGAACGGCGTCTCCTTCGGCCTGACCGTCATGGTCGGCCCCGCCCTCGCCGGTCTCCTGGTCGCGCTCACCGGCTACGGCTGGACCTACACGATCGACGTCGTGCTGATGCTCTCGATGTTCCTCGGTCTGTGGACCCTGCCCGCGCTCCGCCCGGAAGGCGAGATCGTCCGGCCCGGGCTCGCCTCGCTCGTCGACGGCGCCCGGTTCCTCCGGCGGGCGTCCAACATCCGCATGCAGTACATCCTCGACATCATCGCCATGACCTTCGGGCAGCCGCTGGCGCTCTTCCCCGCGCTCGGCACGGTGCTCCTGGGCGGCGGCGCGGTGACGACCGGGCTGCTCACCGCCGCCGTCGCCCTCGGCACGTTCGGATCGAGCCTGCTGTCCGGGCGGGTGGTCCAGTACCGGTGGCACGGCCGCGGCATCGCCCGCGCGGTGCAGGCCTACGGCGCTTCGATCGCGCTGTTCGGGGCGATCCTGCTTCTCGGCGTCTGGTTCCCGGGGGCGTCCGAGTCGACACCGAACGTCGGTCTGATCGTCGCGGCCTGCGTCGCCCTCGCGCTCTCCGGCGCCGCCGACAACGTCAGCTCCATCTACCGCAACACGATGATGCAGGCCGCGGTCCCCGACACCATGCGCGGGAGGCTCCAGGGCGTGTTCGTCATCGTCGTCGCCGGAGGACCCCGTCTGGGAGCCCTCTACGCCGGCGCCCTGGCCTCGATCACGACTCTGTGGTTCCCGCCCCTGCTCGGCGGGTTCCTCGTGATCGGGCTGGTCGCGGTGCTCGCCAGGACGAGCCCCCGCTTCCGCGCCTACGACGCCCTCGATCCGGTCCCCTGACCAGGGCGCGCAGCGCGATCACGGCCACGCATCGGCGGATTTCGGACGAGGCATTCGCTCTCGCCGCTGCGCGTCCGACCCCGTCGCTAGAGTTCCCCCGTGACCCTCACCGCCCCCGCTCGCCCGCGCACCGCAGCCGTCGCGGTCCAGTTCGTCCTCACCGGGATCGTGTGGGGCTCGAGCTTCCTCTTCATGAAGGTCGCGCTCGAGGGGATCTCCCCCGCGCAGGTGGCGTGGTCCCGCCTGATCCTCGGCGCGCTCGCCCTCGGCCTCTTCGTCGCACTGCGTCGTGAGCGGCTTCCGCGGGCGCGGGGCGTCTGGCTGCACCTGACCGTGGTCGCCGTGACGTTCTGCGTCGTGCCGTTCCTCATCTTCGCGTGGGCGCAGCAGCACGTGAGCTCGGGTCTGTCCAGCATCTACAACGCCACGACGCCGATCATGACCGCGATCATGGCCTGGGCGGTGTTCCGGGTGGAGCGCCTCAGGGCTGTGCAGATCGCAGGCATCGCCGTCGGGATCCTCGGCGTCATGGTCATCATCGCGCCGTGGAGCGGCCTCGATGCGAGCCAGAGCGTGGGGGCGCAGCTGGCGATCCTCGGCGCCACGGCCTGCTACGGCTTCAGCTTCGCGTACATGCGCCGTTTCCTGTCCGACACCGGCGTGAGCGCTCTGGTGTTCTCGTTCCTCAACATCGGCCTGGCGGCGGCCGTGATGCTCGTTCTCACGCCCGTGCTGGTGCTGACCCCGGTCCGTCTCGACGGCGCCGTCGTGGTCGCCGTTCTCCTGCTCGGCGTGCTCGGGACGGGGGTCGCGTACGTCTGGAACCAGAACGTCCTGCGAGCGTGGGGACCGACTCGCGCGTCCACGGTCACCTACATCACCCCCGTCGTCGGCGTGACCCTCGGCGTGCTCGTCCTCCACGAGACCGTGAGCTGGAACGAGCCCCTCGGCGCCCTCATCGTCTTCGCGGGGATCCTCATGGCTCAGGACCGTCTGCGCGGGCTGGGGCGACGTCGATCCTGAGGACGCGACGAGACGCACGAAGGGGTGCGGACGCCCGCTGGCGTCCGCACCCCTTCGCCGACGAGATCAGTCCTGCTGCAGAGCGCCCTGCAGGTCCAGGTTGATCGTGATGTCCTTGCCGACCAGGACGCCGCCGGTCTCGAGAGCGGCGTTCCAGGTGAGGCCGAAGTCCTCGCGGTTGATGACCGTGGTCGCGGACGCGCCCGCCTTGTAGTTGCCGTACGGGTCGGTGCCGAAGCCGCCGAAGTCGAACGCGAAGCTCACGGGCTTGGTGATGCCGCGGATGGTCAGGTCGCCGTCGACGAAGAAGTCGCCGTCCTCGACGCGCGCGCCCGTGGACACGAACTCCATGGTCGGGTGGTTCTCGACGTCGAAGAAGTCGGCCGAGCGCAGGTGGTTGTCGCGGTTCTCGTCGTTCGTGTCCACCGAGGTGACGTCGACGCTCGCCTCGACGGTGGCCTCGAGCGGGTTCTCCGGCGCGACGAGCGTGGCGCTCTTGACGCCGAACGTGCCGCGCACCTTCGAGATCATCATGTGCCGGACGCTGAAGGTCACCTCGCTGTGGGCGGGGTCCAGGACCCAGGTGCCTGCACGGTAGCCGGGGATGTCGATCGTCATGGGTGTCTGCTCCTCGTGAAGTCGTCGCCGCGCTCGCGGCACGTGTGATGCAACCTTCCATGCGCGTGAATGTATTCCCGTGCATGGGAAATTCTTCGTCACGCAGAAGGACCCCGCTCGATCGCAGGGATCGAACGGGGTCCTCGGCGTCGGGCCGGTCAGCCCACGGCGACGAGATCGATGATGAAGATGAGGGTCTTGCCGGCGAGGAAGTGCCCCGATCCGGCGGGCCCGTAGGCGAGAGCCGGCGGGATGACGAGCTCACGGCGCCCGCCGACCTTCATGCCGGGGATGCCCTCCTGCCATCCCTGGATGAGGCCCCGGAGCGGGAACTGGATGGTCTCCCCGCGGCCCCAGGAGGAGTCGAACTCCTCGCCGGACTCGAACTCGACACCCGCGTAGTGGACCGTGACGGTGTCGCCGGGCTTCGCCTCGTCGCCGGTCCCCTCGATGATGTCGCGGATGACCAGCTCGGTGGGAGCCGGTCCCGTCGGTGCGTCGAACTCGGGCTTGGTGCGCTCAGTCATGTCTCCATCCAAGCCGAGGTCGCCCGGAGTGGTCAACGCGGTCGGTGCGCTGAGGGCGAAATCCTCTCCCCGCGTCCGTCCGCCTCCCGGAGCGGACCCGCGCACAGGCCTCTTGACATCGCTCGGCGAGCGGGTGCACCCTGTCTGTAGATCAACTCAGCGCCCGGGAGATACGCAGGCATCGCCGCGACACCGGGCGCTGAGTCTGTCCGCGCTCAGTAGGCGAGCAGCGCAGCCCTCGCGGCCGCGGTCCGGGCCAGAAGCGCCCGCTCGTCCTGCGCCGCGAGCGGATCCGTCCCCGCGATCGCCCGCTGACGGACGGCGGCGAGCGCCGTCGCATCCTTGATGAACCCGCGCATGATGGGCCGACGGTCCTCCCGCAGCGACGCCGCCCACGCGAGCGCCGCCTTGCGTCCGTCCCTCGTGGCGAGCATCGTGACCTCCTGCGGGGTGAACCACCCGGCCCGCGCATAGTCGTCGAGACGTGTCCTGGTCACGCGCTCCTCCTCCCTGCGGAGCAGGATGATCGCGATGATGAACCCGATGAACAGCGGCACCTGCAGGGTCGCGTAGAGCGCGAAGAAGTCGCCGAACATCGCCGAGCCGTTCCAGAGGGCGTGCAGCAGGACGGCGCCCAGCATGCCCAGCGCGGCAGCGCCGACCACACTGCCGGCCGCCCGGCCGCGCCGCGCGGCGAGGCCGATGGCGAACCCAGTCACGGCCGTGAACATCGCGTGCGCGAAGGGCGAGAGCAGACCGCGGAGCACGAACGTCATCGTCAACGAGGCGCTGTCCCCCTCGATCATGCTCACGGCGAAGTACTGGATGTTCTCGGTGAAGGCGAAGCCGGCGCCCACGAGGGCGCCGTAGACGACCCCGTCGATCGGGCCGTCGAACGCGCGACGGGCCACCGCGAAGATCAGCAGGACGCCGAGCCCCTTGAAGAACTCCTCCACGACCGGGGCCTGCACCACGCTTCCGAAGCTCTCGCGCAGCGGGCCGCGGATCACGAAGCTCAGTCCGAGGTCGACCAGCAGCGACAGGCCCACCGCCGCGATCGCTCCCCAGGCGAGGGCGAACGCCATCACCCCCTTGGGCTCGGGCTCCCACCGATCGATGAGGTGCACGCCGAACAGCACGATCCCGAGCGGCACGAGGGCGAGGACCAGCCCCACGACCGACGCGGCCGTCCCGAGGAAGGTCACGAAGTAGCCGACCAGACCGATCAGGACGACGGCGAGGATCCCGAAGAGCCAGATCGAGACGCTCCGCCCCTTGCGAACGGGCACGGGCACGACCGGCACCTGCGCCGGCGGCGCGACGGGTGCCGGAGGTGCGTACCGAGGCTGAGGGTGTTGCGGTGCGCCGTACGTCATGCCTCAGAGCCTAGACGGCGGCCGACGCTCCCTCCGGTCCCGCCCCCGGCCCGGTCCGGCGCCGTCGGGTCCGGCCGCTCCTCCGGTAGCGTTGAGGCATGCGGTTCGCTCATCTGCGTTCCCCCGACTCTCCTTCCGCGGTCCTGGCCGTGCTGGACGATTCGGGGGCGATCCTCGTCCCCTCGCTCTTCACCGGAGCCCCGTCGACGCTGCAGCAGCTGATCGACGGCGGATCCGCGCTCCTCGGCACCGTGCGCGACGCCGCGCGCACGTACGGGGGTGAGCGTCTTCCGCTGGAGGGGCTCGCGTTCGCCTCGGCGGTGATCGCGCCGCCGGCCGTGCTCGCGGTCGGCCTCAACTACGCCGCGCACTCCAGCGAACTCGGCCTGAAGACCGACACCGCGCCCACCGTCTTCACGCTGTGGCCGAACTCGCTCACCGGTCACGAGCAGACCACCTCCTGGCCGCGGTCGCTGAGCGAGTCCGTCGACTACGAGGCGGAGCTGGGGGTGCTCATCGGCACCGCCGCCAAGGACGTGAGCGCCGACGACGCCCTCGCGCACGTGTGGGGCTACACCGTGGTCAACGACATCACGGCCCGCGACATCCAGTTCGCGGAGGCGCAGTGGTCGCGCTGCAAGTCCTTCGACGGGTTCACGCCGACCGGCCCGGTCGTGGTGACGGCGGACGAGATCCCCGACCCGCAGGACCTCCACATCTGGACGGTCGTCGACGGCCACACCGTCCAGGACGCGACGACCGGGCAGATGGTCCGTTCCGTGGCGACCTTGATCGCCCATCTGTCGCAGTCCCTGACGCTGCTCCCGGGCACGTTGATCTCGACCGGCAGCCCGGGCGGCGCCGGCTACTCGCGGGACCCGCAGATCTTCCTGCGCGACCGCTCCACCGTGACGGTGGGGATCGACGGGATCGGCGAGCTCACCACGCACTGCCGCATCCTGGACTGACCCGCTCCACGCAGAACGCCCCGCCGAGTCCGGCGGGGCGTTCTGCGTGCTCGGGGATCAGTCGTCCGCGAGGTCCTCGGCCGCGATGACCGGGATCGCGGCGGTGACGGTCTCCAGCCCCGACAGGCGGGCGGGCGAGAGCTGCTTCGTGACGTCCTCGCGCGACATCAGACCGGCCTCGACCACGAGGTCGGCGACGCTGCGGTGCGTGAGCAGGGCGGTCTTCGCGAGCGCCGCCGAGGCGGCGTAGCCGATGAAGGGCGTCAGCGCGGTGATGACCCCGACCGACGATCCCACCATCGCGCCGAGCCGATCCCGGTTCGCCGTGATGCCGTCCACGCAGTTGACCCGCAGGGTCCACATCGCCTGACGCATCCACGTGATCGACTGGAAGATCGAGTGCGCAATCACCGGCTCGAACGCGTTCAGCTGGAGCTGACCGCCCTCGACCGCCATCGTGACCGTCATGTCCGCGCCGGCGACGGCGAAGGCGACCTGGTTCACGACCTCGGGGATCACCGGGTTGACCTTGCCCGGCATGATGCTGGATCCGGCCTGCATCGCCGGGAGGTTGATCTCGCCGAGCCCGGCCTGCGGACCGGAGGAGAGCAGACGGAGGTCGTTGCAGATCTTGGAGAGCTTGATCGCGTTGCGCTTGAGGGATGCGGAGAACGACATGAAGGAGCCGGTGTCGCTCGTCGCCTCGACGAGGTCGTCGGCGGTCACCAGGTCGAGGCCCGAGATCTCCCGCAGGTGGCGCAGCACCGCGGCCGCATAGGCGGGGTGGGTGGTGATGCCGGTGCCGATCGCCGTGGCGCCCATGTTGATCTCGAACAGGAGCGACGCGTTCTCGGTCAGACGCGTGTGGTCGTACCCGAGGGTCGTCGCGAACCCGTGGAACTCCTGCCCCAGGGTCATCGGCACCGCGTCCTGGAGCTGCGTGCGCCCGACCTTGAGCACGTCGTGGAACTCGGCGGCCTTCGAGAGGAAGGACCGGCGCAGCAGGTCGAGCTCGTCCAGCAGCGCCACGAGGTTGAGGGAGAGCCCGATCTTGACGGCCGTCGGGTACACGTCGTTCGTCGACTGGCTGCGGTTGGTGTGGTCGATGGGCGACAGGAAGTCGTAGTCGCCCTTCTCCCGGCCGGCCATCTCGAGGGCGATGTTGGTGATCACCTCGTTGGCGTTCATGTTGGTCGACGTCCCCGCGCCGCCCTGGATCACACCGACCACGAACTGGTCGTGGAACTCGCCGTCGATGACGCGCTGCGCGGCGGCGTCGATGAGGTCCGCGCGATCGGCGTCGAGCACACCGATCTCCTTGTTCGCCCGCGCACTGGCCTGCTTCACCATGGCCAGGGCGCGGATCAGGTCGGGGTACACCGAGATCGGGCGCTTCGTGATCGGGAAGTTCTCCTCCGCACGGAGCGTGTGGATCCCCCAGTACGCGTCGGCGGGGATCTCCTTGCTGCCGAGGGAGTCGGTCTCAGTGCGGGTCAGGGCAGGCGCGTCAGCGGCCATGGACACATCCTTGTGGGTGGTGACGAACGGGAGGAAGGGGGATGCGACCAGTCTATCGTCGTGCGCTCAGCGCTCCGGCTTCCGCGAGAACGCCTCCAGCCGCGCCTCGGGGCTCAGCGCCGCCATGCGCGCGACCCACTCCGCACTGAACGCGTCCACCGTCTCCGCCTCGACGACCGGCACGACGGTGTGCGTGATCGTCTCCGGGCGCACGTGCACGAGCTGGAACGCCTGCGCCGCGTCCCGTCCGTTGACCTCCGGCGCCGGCAGGGCGACGTCCATCGTGTAGCAGGTCGCGGACGCGACGCTCACCGGGATTCCGGCGAACGTCCCGCTGAGCGAGTAGTGCAGGTGCCCGGCGAGGATCCCGCGCACGTCGGTGCCGGCCAGCACCGCGGCGAGCTCCTCCTGATGGCGCAGCTCCAGGATGTCGAAGAACGGCAGGTGGCTCGGGACCGGCGGGTGGTGCATGGCCAGGAGCGTGCCGTGCGGCGCCGGCTCCCGCAGCACGTCGGCCAGCCACGCGAGCTGCTCCGGGTCGATGTCGCCGTGGTGCCATCCGGGAACGCTCGTGTCCACGGCGACGAGACGAAGGCCGCCGAGGTCCCAGACGCCGGTGACCGGCTCCTCCGTCGGCTCCGCGTCGAGCAGATGCGCGCGGAGCTCCGGCCGCTCGTCGTGGTTCCCCGCCACCCAGACCACCGGCGCGTTCAGCCGCTCCGCCACCGGCTCGACCGCGGCGCGCAGCCGCCGGTACGCGTCCGGCTCGCCCAGGTCGGCGAGGTCGCCGGTCACGACGATCGCGTCGGGGCGGGCCTCGACCCGCTCGATCGCGGCCAACGTGCGCGCGAGGGTGGCGTCGACGTCGAAGCGATCCCCGAGCCGCGCCCCGCCGGCGAGGAGGTGGGGATCGCTGACGTGGATCAGGGTGTGCGTCGGAGGGGCGTAGCGGCCGAACCGCACTGCCGCGGACTCTCCCGTGGACATGCCGTCAGGCTATCGTCACCCGCGGACGATGAGGACGATCCCCGCGATCACGGCGAGCGCGCACAACGTGAAGCAGACGTACGCGGCCACCAGGGCGAGACGCTTCTGCCCCTCGGTCAGCGGGCTCTTGCGCGCCGCCTTCTCCGCCTGCTTGGCCGCGCGACGGATCTCCTTCTCCGACACGACCGCGATCGCATCCGTGAACTCGGCGGGCGTGACGACGGGGACCTTGCCGGCACGCACGAGCAGACGCAGCCCGAGCGCATAGAAGCCGACGATCGCGACCGCCCCGACGAGGGCGGCGAGGAACACGCTGACGAAGGCCGACCAGTCGATCTCGACGCTCATCGCTTCTCCTCCCCTTCGGTCGTGCCGTCCCATTCGGCCAGCTCCGCGCGGGCCCGGCGGCTCGCGCCGAGCCGCTCCCACTCCTGTGCGGCGACCTCGGCCTCGGCGAGCTTGCGCGCCGCGCGCTCCGCAGCCTTGCGCGCCGCCTTCACCTCCGGCCCCTTGCCGACCGACTTCTCGAGCTTCTTGGCGCGCTTCGCCGCCTTCTCCGCCTCTGCGGCCTTGCGCTCGGCGCGCGCCTGCGCCCGTGCGAGCTCGATCCGGGTGGTCCGCCGGGTCGGCCCGGGGTTCTCGGGGAGCTCCACGGCGAGGCCCGACTCCGCCACATCGCTCATCGCGTTGGCATGCGTCACCGCGTTCTTGCGGGAGCGGAGGTAGAGACCGACGATCACCACGAGCGCGAGGATCGCGTCCACGATGACGCCCGCCGTCCCCAGCCACACCACGATGACGGCCGCGACCGCGCCGACCGCCCCGGCCGCGGGAAGGGTGAGCAGCCACCCGATCGCGATGCGTCCCGCCGTCGCCCAGCGGACCGTCGAGCCACGGCGCCCGAGTCCGGAGCCGATGACCGAGCCGGACGCCACCTGTGTCGTGGACAGCGCGAACCCGAAGGCGCTGGAGGCCAGGATCGTCGCCGCGGTGGAGCTCTCCGCGGCGAAGCCCTGCGCGGGCTTGACCTCCGTCAGCCCCTTGCCGAGCGTGCGGATGATGCGCCATCCGCCGAGATACGTGCCGAGGGCGATGGTCACCGCGCAGGCGACGATCACCCAGAGGTGCGGGTCCGCCTGGGACGAGCTCTGCCAGCCGACGGTGATGAGCGCGAGCGTGATCACGCCCATGGTCTTCTGCGCGTCGTTGGTGCCGTGCGCGAGCGCCACCATCGACGAGGTGAAGATCTGCCCCCAGCGGAAGCCGGAGCGTCCGTCCGGCCTGCCGTCGTACCGGCGGGTGATCCCGTAGGCGACCTTCGTCGCGGCGAAGGCGATCAGCCCGGCCGTGACCGGCGCGATCAGTGCCGGGAGGATCACCTTGGACAGCACCGCGCCGAAGTTGATGCCGGCGAACCCGACACCCACCACGGTCGCGCCGATGAGCCCGCCGAACAGAGCATGCGACGAACTGGACGGCAGACCCAGCAGCCAGGTGAGCATGTTCCAGGTGATCGCGCCGATGAGCCCGGCGAAGATCATCGGCAGGAAGATCTCCGCCTGCCCGCTGATGCTCTCCTCGTTGATGATCCCGTGCGACACGGTCTGCGAGACCTCGGTGGAGAGGAACGCACCGACGAGGTTCAGACACGCCGCGAGCAGGACGGCCGTCTTCGGCTTGAGCGCCCCCGTCGCGATCGGGGTGGCCATCGCATTCGCGGTGTCGTGGAACCCGTTGGTGAAGTCGAAGAAGAGTGCCAGCAGGATCACCAGCACGACGATGAGGGCTGCGGTTTCCACCGTTCTCTTTCGTTGAGTAGTCGCGTCAGTTGCAGGGTTGCCGACGAGATCGGCGTGACGAACGAAGAGTTCACCGTGGGTTCAGCATCCGTTAACGGGCCCGGGGAAATGATCCCACCGAGCCCCGCGGCGGTCAACTCGACCGCGCGCCCGCGCGCCCGGTGGTCGGATAGCGTGGACGGGTGAACTCCGTCGACGCCGTCACCCGCCCGGAACCCCCTCGCGCCGCCCGCCGCGCGCACACCCGAACCCACCACGGCGACGTGGTCGAGGACCCGTACGAGTGGCTCCGCGCGAAGGACGATCCGGAGGTGATCGCCCACCTGGAGGCGGAGAACGCGTACACCGAAGAGCGCACCGCGCACCTCGCACCGCTGCGCGAGACCCTCTTCGCCGAGATCAAAGGCCGCGTGCAGGAGACCGATCTGTCCGTGCCCACGCGTCGCGGCGACTGGTGGTACTACGGCCGCACGGTCGAAGGCCAGCAGTACGGGCTGCAGTGCCGCGCCCGGATCGCGGACGACGGCGACTGGGTCCCGCCCGTGCTGGACCCGCAGATCCCCGTGCCCGGCGAGGAGATCCTGCTCGACGGCAACGCGGAGGCCGAAGGGCACGACTTCTTCTCCCTCGGCGCCTTCGACGTCTCGGACGACGCCACGCGCCTGCTCTGGTCCACGGACTTCGAGGGAGACGAGCGCTACACCGTCCGGGTGCGCGACCTCGTCTCGGGCGAGAGGCTGGCGGACGAGATCCCCGGTACGTCCGGGGCGTTCTTCACGCCCGACGGCACCGGCATCGTCTACACGACCGTGGACGACTCTTGGCGCCCGGACACCCTGTGGCTGCACCGGATCGGAACGGACGTGACCGAGGACGTGCGCCTGTTCCACGAGCCGGATGAGCGCTTCTGGCTGGGTGCGGGCATCACGCGCAGCCGCCGCTTCCTCGTCATCGGGCTCGGTTCCAACATCACCAGCGAGGAATACCTCCTGGACGTGGACGACCTCACCGCTGCCCCGCGGGTGGTCTGGCCGCGGCGCGAGGGCGTCGAGTACTCGATCGACCACGCCGTCGTCGACGGACGGGACGAGCTGCTCGTGCTGCACAACGACGGCGCGCTGGACTTCGAGCTCGTCGCCGTCTCCCCCGATGACCCTCAGGGCGCGCGACGGGTGCTCATCCCGCACACCCCGGGTCGCCGGCTGGAGGACGTCGACTGCTTCCGCGACGTGACGGCGGTGGAGTACCGCCGCGAGGGGACCAGCCGCATCGCGCTGCTGGACGTCGGCAGCGGTGCGCTGGACGAGCTCGAGTTCGCCGAGCCGCTGTACTCGGCGGGGCTCGGCGGCAACCCGGAGTGGGCCGCGCCGACGCTGCGCCTCGGGTACTCGTCCTTCGTCACCCCCTCCACGGTGTACGACCTCGACCTCGCCACGCGTGAGCTCCACCTCCGCAAGCGCCAGCCGGTCCTCGGCGGCTACGACCCGGCCGAGTACGCCCAGGCCCGCGACTGGGCGACCGCCGAGGATGGGACCCGCGTGCCGATCTCCCTCGTCTGGAAGCGCTCGGCCGGATCCCCCGTCGGTCCGGACGCGGTCGGCGACCGTCCCGTCCACCTCTACGGCTACGGCTCGTACGAGCACTCGATCGACCCGGGCTTCTCCGCCATGCGCCTGTCCGAGCTCGACCGTGGCGTGGTGTTCGCCGTGGCGCACGTGCGGGGCGGGGGCGAGCTCGGCCGCCAGTGGTACGAGGACGGCAAGCTCGGCAACAAGCGCAACACGTTCACGGACTTCGTCGCGGTCGCGCGTCACCTCGTCGACGCCGGCATCACCTCGCCCGGCCGCCTGGTCGCCGAGGGCGGCAGCGCCGGCGGTCTGCTGATGGGCGCGGTGGCGAACCTCGCGCCGGAGCTGTTCGGGGGGATCCTCGCCTCCGTCCCCTTCGTCGACGCGCTGACCACGATCCTCGACCCGTCCCTGCCGCTGACCGTGATCGAGTGGGACGAGTGGGGCGATCCGCTGCACGATCCGGAGGTGTACGCGTACATGAAGTCGTACACGCCGTACGAGAACGTGCGCGACGGGGTCGTCTACCCGCCCATCCTCGCCGTGACGTCGTTGAACGACACGCGGGTGCTCTACGTCGAGCCGGTGAAGTGGGTGGCGCGGCTGCGCGACGCCGGAGCGACGGACGCGCTGCTCAAGTGCGAGATGGTCGCCGGCCACGGCGGCGTCAGCGGGCGCTACAACGCCTGGCGCGAGCGCGCGTTCGAGCTGGCCTGGATCCTCGACCGCCTCGGCGTCGCCTGACCCACGGGATGCGGCGCCTCCGGCGGCGCGCGCCTCGCGCCCGGTGATCCGCCCTGCGGGGCGCCGAGCGGCGTGAAGTGCGCCCCAGGCCTCGAACGCCGATTCAGGCGATCGCACGGATTCAGGCATCCCTGGGCGCGCCCTGCCTGAATCCGCGTGTTCGCCTGATCCGGCGTCCCCCTCATTCGCCCTGCACGGCCGCGGGTTGCCGCCGTTCCTCCACAGATCACGTCGCGCCGGCCCGAGGACGACGCACGCTCGGGACGATCGACGGATGCCGACCTCGACTGCCACCGACTGGGTCCGCCGCCGCGGCGGCGCCGTTCACTCGTCGACGCTGCGCGCCGCCGGGTTCACCGACCACCGGGTGCGCGAGGAGGTGGCCCGCGACGAGTTGCGCCGCGTCCGCCGCTCCTGGCTGGTGACCCCGGACTGCGATGGCCGGCGGGTCGTCGCGGCGGCCGCCGGCGGACGCGTCACATGCGTCACCGCTGCCTCGCTCCTCGGGCTGTGGGATGTGGCGTCGCACGACGTGCACGTCGCGCTTCCGCGCACGGCTTCCAGGTTCGATCCGTCCGGACTGCGCGTGCATTGCGCGCAAGGACCTGTCCCGGTGCCTCCGCGCGCACATGAAGAGCCGATCCTGAACGTCCTCTTCCACGTGGCGTCGTGTCTTCCCCGCGAGGATGCCTTGGCGATCTGGGAGTCCGCGATCCGGCGCGACCGAGTGGACGTCGACGTCCTGGAGCGGGTCAGGTGGCGAACGCGTGCCGCCACGGATCTCGCAGGACTCGTCGGCTCGCGGTCCGATTCCGGCCCCGAGTCCTCGTTCGTCGCCCTGATGCGCGAGGTCGGAGTGGCCGTCCGGCAACAGGTCTGGATCGATGGTCACCCGCTGGACGGGCTGATCGGCGAGCGACTGGGCATCCAGGTCGACGGCTTCGCCCACCACAGCACGGCGCGAGAACGTCGTCGGGACATCCGCGCCGACGCACGGCTGGCGCTCAGGGGCTACACCGTGCTGCGCTTCGATCCGCACCAGGTGCAGCACCGCGGACACGAGGTGCAGGCGACGGTGCTCACCGCGATCGCGCAGGGCCTTCACCGCGCCTGAGCCCGCGAGATCAGGCAGACGCGCCAAAACAGGCAGACGCGCGAAAACACCGCCTGACCCCGCGCGACCGCCTGAACCCACGCCGTGGCCAGCGCCCCACGCCAGAACAGGCAGACGCGCGAGAACAGGCAGGTGAACGCCGTCGTCGCCTGACCCCGCGCGTTTGCCTGAATCGGGGCCGGGGGACGGCGGGACAGCACGAGGGTCAGCCGAAGAGGGCGGCGGCCTCCTCGTAGCGGCTGAGGGGCACGGTGTTGAGCTCGCCGAGGGCCTCGGCGAACGGCACGCGGACGATGTCCGTCCCGCGCAGCGCGACCATCTGGCCCCACGCCTCATCGACGATGGCGTCGGCCGCATGCAGGCCCAGACGGGTCGCCAGGACCCGGTCGAAGGCCGAGGGCGATCCCCCGCGCTGGATGTGCCCGAGCACCGTGGAACGCGTCTCGATCCCGGTGATCCGCTCGATCTCTGGCGCGAGGATCTCGCTGATCCCGCCCAGACGCGGGCGGTTGAACGCATCGAGGCCCTTGTCGCTGTAGGCGTGCTCCATGCCCTTCAGCGTGAAGCCCTCGGACACGACGACGAGCGGCGCCCGGCCGCGGTCCTGCGCGCTGGTGACGAGGGCGCAGATCTCCTCCATGGACATCGGCACCTCGGGGATGCAGATCACGTGCGCCCCGGCAGCCATGCCCGCGTGCAGGGCGATCCACCCGACGTGACGGCCCATCACCTCCGCGACCATGCACCGCTGGTGGGAGTCCCCCGTGGTACGGAGGCGATCCATCGCATCCGTGGCGATGTTCACCGCCGTGTCGAATCCGAAGGAGTAGTCGGTCGCGCGCAGGTCGTTGTCGATCGTCTTCGGCACGCCGAGCACCTGGATGCCGTCACCGGAGAGGCGGTTCGCCGCGGCGAGCGTGCCCTCGCCGCCGATCGCGACGATGCCGTCGATGCCGTGCTTCGCGAGCGTGCGCGAGATGTTCTCGGGGCCGCCGCGCTCACCGTCGTACGGGTTCGTGCGGCTGGTGCCGAGGATCGTGCCGCCCACCTTGGAGAGCCCCTTCACCTCGTGCCGGGTCAGAGGGAAGACATCGCCGTCGACCACTCCGCGCCATCCGTCGCGGATGCCGACGAACTCCAGGTCGTAGGTGGTCGTCCCCTTGAGCACGATGCCGCGGATGACCGCGTTCAGGCCGGGGCAGTCGCCGCCGCTGGTGAGGATGCCGATCTTCATGCTGCCGCCTTCGGGTGTTCGGGTGGGGGGATCGGCGCCGTTGCCTCTCCCGACCCTAGCGTCGCGGGCCAGCCGGCGCCATTCGACGGTGCCGAAAACCGGACTTCTTGACGCCGCTTCTCCGCGATTCTCCCGTTCTTGCCGCGGTTGGCTGCTCACGGTCCGAAATGACGGGAAGGAATGCGACTTCTTGAGCCGAAACGACCGGAAGGCCCCGGCACGAGGTGCCGAGGCCTTCCGATGCCGGATGCCGTCACTCGCCGCCGAGGGCCTCCCGGACGAGATGCATGAGGGCTGCCAGTTGCACGGACTCGCTCGCCGCCGCGTCCACGGCCTCGCCGTCGAGCGCGCGGGCCGCCAGGCCCTGCTTCTGATCGATGAGCTCCGCGATCTTCGTGTCGATCGTGTGCGCCGCGAGGATGCGCCATGCGGTGACCGGCTCGTCCTGACCGATGCGGTGCACGCGGTCGATCGCCTGCGTCTGCTCCGCGGCCGTCCAGCTCAGCTCGGCGAGCACCACGTTGGACGCGGCCTGGAGGTTGACGCCGACGCCCGCGGCGGTCAGCGAGCACACCGCGATCCCCACCTCCGGATCGGCGTTGAAGTCGTCGATCGCCTGCTGGCGGGCGGGCGTCGACTGGTCGCCGCGGATCGAGACGGCCCGGATGCCTGCGGCGGCGAAGTGCGCCTCGGCCTGGTCCATGACGTCGATGTGCTTCGCGAAGAACACGACCTTGCCGACGGACCGCTGCAGCTGGGCCGCGTAGTCGGCGGCCAGCAGAGCCTTCGCCTGGCCGATCCGGCGCACCATCGTGAAGACGTTGTCCCCGCCGGTGCCCGCGGCCTTCGATTCCTCGAGCTCGTTCTGAGCGACCAGGCGCACGATGTCGTCGTCGATCTCCCCCGCTTCGAGGGTGCCGCCCATGCCCCGCTCGCCGCGCGCCTCGAGGATGCGGCGGTAGCGCGCCGCGAGCCGCTCGCCCAGCTCGCGCTCCGCCTCGCGGATGCTGCGGCCGTACTCGTCGTCGAGCTGGACGGGAAGGTCCGCGATGAGCTTGTCGGGCAGGTCCGCCGCGACGTCGATCTTCTTGCGCCGCACGATCCCCATCGAGATCACCGCGTCGCGCGCTTCCGGGTAGAAGGCCTTGTCCGCGGGGGTGAGCCCGGTTTCGTCGAGCTTCTCCATGAGCGGCGGGGCGGGCTTGTCGCCCGTGGTCCAGCCGAGGAAGCGCCAGATCGCGTCGAAGTCCTCGACGTCGTTGATGAGCGGCGTCCCCGTGAGCGCCATGAGCAGGGGCGCGCCCCCGGGCGTCGTCTCCCGCACCCGCGAGGCGAGCGCCAGCACGTTCTGCGACCGCTGGGACGAGAGGTTCTTGATGAAGTGCGCCTCGTCCACCACCATGCCGCGCAGGCCGATCGCTCCGAGCCACGACAGGTGGCGGTCGAGGATCTCGTAGTTGACGATGAAGACGTCGGCGAACGCGTCGATGTCCTGCCCGTCCCCCTGGATGACCGTTGCGCGGCGCCGGGGCGTCCAGCGCTCGACCTCGCGCGCCCAGTTCATCTTGACGACGTTCGGGACGACCACGAGCAGCGGGTAGGCGTTCGCGACGGACGCGGCGAGCACCGACTGGGCGGTCTTGCCGAGGCCGGGCTCGTCGGCGAGGAGGAAGGAGCGGTGCCCGGCCCGGACGGCCTCCAGGAACCGCGCCTGGTGGACCATGACCTCGAGCCCCTTGGGAGAGATGTGGTCGTACTCCGGAACCGGGGGCAGCTCCATGGAGGCCGCCTGCCCTCCGGCGCCGGTCTCGAACGCCTTGTACAGCGGCCCCATCAGCTCCCAGCCGTCGAGACGTCGCCGCGGGGTCGTCGTCGGTCGCGGCGTCAGATCCGGGGCGAGGAAGGGGTTGGCCATCAGGCGGGACTCCACCGACGGCGGCGTCACCTGACGCTCGGCCAGAGCCGCAGGCACGACGGGTGCCTGGACCGGAGCCACGTCGGTGATGACGAGTTCCTCCGGCGGCAGCTCCGCACCCGATTCCAGCAGCCAGTCGCGCCGCATCCGCTTGGCGACCGGGCTCGTGGCTTGGTCGGCTTCCAGCAGCTGGATGAGGGACGTGTCCCGCGCGGCCGTCTTCGCGAGGATCGTCGCGACGCCGTCCAGGCGCTTGAGGAGCTCGGCGCGCGCGGCGTCGGCGATGTCCTCCTGCGCCTTCACCCGGGCGCGCTCCTCTCGCACGAGGAAGGCGATGACCTGGAACTTCACCCGGTTGGTCGGACCGAGCTTGCCCCGCTGTGCCTTGGCCTCGATCTCGCGCACCTTGCGCGCGAGGATCGGGATGAGGGGTGCGTCGTCGTCTCGACGCGACGTCTTCTTCCGCCGAGTGGCGGTCGCCGTGGTCGGCATGCTCCTCCTGAGCGTGGATGCCATCTTCGCCGGATGGCGAACGTACGGATGCCCCGCATGCGGCTCACGCCAGGACAGTGCGGGCGGCGGAGTCCTCTCGCGCACGGATCCGCACACGCGAACCGCGTCGGACCGACGCTCCCGATCGATGCACCGGAAAACGTGGCGCAGGGACCGCGGAGGCTCCGCGGACAAGTCTACGACATCGGAACGCCCCGACGCCGCAGCGCATCACCGCCCCGCGTCACCCAGGAGAAGTCGTCGTGCCTGCACGACGTCCGCGGCGATGCTCTCCTTGAGCTGCTCGATGCCGGTGAAGGCGGTCATCCCCCGCAGCCGCTGGGTGAACTCGACCACCGCGTCGTGTCCGTAGAGGTCCAGGTCGTCCTGGTCGAGCACGTGCGCCTCGACCTGCCGCTGCGGCACGTCGTCGAACGTCGGGTTGGTGCCGACGGAGATCGCCGCAGGATGGCGCAGACCCGTGGTGCGGTCCTCCAGCCACCCGGCGTATACCCCGTCGGCAGGAGCGAGCGCGTCCAGGGCCGGCTCGAGGTTGGCGGTCGGGAAGCCGAGCTCCCGCCCCCGCTTGAGCCCGTGCACGACCTCGCCGCGGACCGTCACCGGACGACCGAGGACGGCGGCCGCCAACGACACGTCGCCGGCGGCGAGCAGCTCACGGATCCAGGTGGACGACACCCGTCGGTCGAAGCCTTCCAGGAACACGTCCTCGACGAGGTCCACCGTGAAGCCGGACTCCGCGCCCAGCTCGCGCAACAGTTCCGGCGTCCCGGCCCCGCGGTGGCCGAACCGGAAGTCGCGGCCCACGAGGATGACGGCCGCGTGCAGCGCGTCGACGAGGATCGACCGCACGAAGTCGGTGGCCTCCCTCGCCGCGAGCTGCTCGTCGAACGTGAGGACGAGGGTCGCGTCCAGCCCGCACTCGGCCAGGAGCTCGAGCTTGCGCTCCACGGTCACGAGGCTGTCGGGGCAGCGATCCGGACGAAGGATGCTGAGCGGGTTGCGGTCGAACGTGACGGCGACGGTCCGCGCCCCCAACGCCTGCGCGTCCGCGCGGGCGCGTTCGATGACGGCGCGATGGCCGGCGTGGACGCCGTCGAACTTCCCGATCGCGACGACCGTGCGGCCGAAGTCCGCCGGGATCTCGGACGGGTCGCGGAAGACGATCACGCCCGCTCCTCCCCCGCGTGCGCGGACGGGCGGTGCGTGCGCAACCACCACATCCCGAGGATCGGGAGGAACAACGGCACGAGGAGGTAGCCGAGCCCGAACTGCGACCAGACCGTCTGGTGCTGGAAGATCTCCGGCACGAGGAGGCTCAGCGCGCCGACGACGAGGACGCCGGTCATCTCGAAGACGATCGCCACCCACGCCACCGTGTACCAGCCGGGGCGCCCGGCGAGGATCAGCGCGAGCGTCGCGACGATGTAGACCACCGCGGCCGCGGCGGACAGCGCATAGGCGAGCGGGGCCTCGTCGAACCGCTGCACGATCTGCACGAAGGACCGGCCGGTCGAGGCCAGGGCCATCACGGCGTAGACGATGACGAGGACGCGTCCGACGCCGCGCATGCGGCGGGTCGGGGGCGTGTCGGGGCGGGTCGAGACGGTGCTCATATCGCCTTCCATCCTACGGTGCGGGAGGATCGGCGATCCGCGCCTCCGCGCCGCTGACCGGAGGGATCGCGGCGTCAGACCCCGGGGAACGGCGTGGTCCAGATCACCTGCATGCGCCAGATCATGACGGCGAGGGACAGGGCGACCACGCCCATGATCACGGTGCTCCAGCGGCTGCGTTCGAGGAGGGCCCAGAGGACGCCGCCGATCGGCAGCAGGACCGCGGAGACGAGATACACCCAGTACTCCAGCGCGTTGCCCAGCGGCGGGTTGCCCACGAACGGCGCGACGATCGCCACGACCACCTGCGCGACCAGCAGCAGCTCCAGCAGGGCCAGCGCGCCGACGGAGAGATCGCTGGGACGACGCCCGGCGAACCCCAGGCCGAGGCACAGCAGACCGCCGCCGATCGCCACCGCGAGCTGGGCGATGGTGAACCCGATGATCATGCGCGTTCTCCCTCCGCCGCGGCGACACCGCCCGGTTCCGGCATGTTCATCGTGCTCTTCAGGTCCGCGCCGCGCGGCTCCACGATCCCCACGAGCGATCCCGCAGGGTCGATGGCCGCGGCGCGCGCGCCGGGGATCCTCTCCCGCTGCCCGACCAGGCGTTTTCCGTGACGCAGATCGCGCGCCTCGTCCGCCGAGACGTCGAGCCGTGGAAGGACGCGAGCCGCCGCGACGGCAGCGGACAGTCGAGGGTGCACGGCCAGCTCGTCGATCCCGCCCGCCTCGGCGACGTCGAACGGCCCCACCCGCGTGCGGCGCAGCGCGGTCAGATACCCGCCGACGCCCAGCCCCCTGCCCAGATCGCGGGCGAGGGCGCGGATGTAGGTCCCGGAGGAGCAGTCCACGATCACGTCGATCTCGATGCCCTCCTCGTCGCGGCGGATGTCGTGCACGTCGAATCGGGAGACGGTCACGTCGCGGGCGGCGAGCTCGACCTCCTCCCCCGCACGGACCCGGTCATACGCCCGACGCCCGTCGACCTTGATCGCCGACACCGCGCTCGGCACCTGCGTGATGGGCCCGGTAAGCGCCTGCACACCGGCGGCGATCCGCGCGTCGTCGACAGCGGCGAGCGCGGCGGGCGTGGCCGGGTCCGTGATCTCGCCCTCGGCGTCGTCGGTCGTCGAGTGCGCGCCCAGGCGGATCGTGGCGGTGTAGGTCTTGTCGGCTCCCACGATGAACGTGAGCAGGCGCGTCGCCCCCTCCACGCCGAGGACCAGGAGCCCGGTGGCCATGGGATCGAGGGTCCCGGCATGGCCGATCTTCCGCGTGCCCAGCGCCCGGCGCGCCCGCGCCACGACGTCGTGGCTGGTCAGCCCACCGGGCTTGTCGACGAGGAGGATTCCGGGGGCGGTCACCTCTCCACCCTATCCGCGCGTGTGCTTCCCTCCCGCCGGGGCGGCGCCCGCGGCCCGGGTTATCGTGGAGGGATGTCCTCCGCCGGTGCCACCGCCCCTGCCGAGGCGGAGCGGACCGCCTCCCTCCTCGGCGACTGGTACCGCCGCCATGCCAGGGATCTGCCCTGGCGGCGGCCGGAGTTCCTCGAGCGCTACGGCGCGTGGGGCGTCCTGGTCAGCGAATTCATGCTCCAGCAGACGCCCGTGAGCCGGGTCATCCCCCATCTCGCGGCCTGGCTCGACCGCTGGCCCGCCCCGGACGCCCTCGCGACGGCCACCCCGGCGGAGGTCGTGCATCAGTGGGCGAACCTCGGATACCCCCGGCGGGCGCTCTGGCTGCATCGCGCGGCCGGCGTCATCGCGGCCGAGCACGGGGGGACGGCCCCGCGAGAGGTGGAGGCCCTTCTCGCGCTGCCGGGGATCGGCGACTACACGGCGCGGGCGGTCGCGGTCTTCGCGTACGGCGACCGCCACCCGGTCGTGGACACGAACACCCGGCGCGTCCTCGCCCGCGTGCGGCACGGACGCGCTCAGCCCGGCCCGCCCTCGCGAGGGGATCTGGAGGACATGCGGCGCATGCTCCCGGACGACCGCGAAGCCGCGGCCGTCGTGAACGCGGCGATGATGGAGCTCGGAGCAACGGTCTGCGGGGCCCGCTCGACCGACTGCGGCTCCTGCCCCCTGGCCGATGAGTGCGCCTGGCGAGGGGCCGGGTACCCGCAGGGCGAGGACCGGCGACGCCGGCAGGCGCGCTACGAGGGCTCGGACCGCCAGGCTCGCGGCGCCGCTCTGAGGGCGCTACGCCACGCTCCGGAGCACCGTCTCCCCGCGGACGCGGTCCTCGCGGACTGGCCGGACCCCGCACAGCGAGACCGGGCCATCGACTCCCTGATCGCCGACGGGCTCGTCGAAGCCGATGACGCGGGGCTGAGACTCCCGCACTGAGTCGCGCGCGGCGCTCAGCCGTGCTGATTCGTCCGGTGCGCCAGCGCGGTGAGCTCGGACCGGGAGCGCACGCCGAACTTGGCGAACAAGCGTCCGACATGGACCTCCACCGTCCGCACCGACAGGCCCAGCGACGCGGCGATCTCGCGGTTCGTCGATCCCTCGGCCACCCGCATCGCCACCTCCAGCTCACGCTCGGTCAGCAGAGGCTCCCAGACGGTGCGACAGGTCCCGAGCGGATCCACCGGCGCGAGATCGATGCCGGAGCCCTCGGGGAGGCGCCGCGGAGCGGGTTCCTCCGCACCCAGGCGTGCGAGCCGCGTCGTGACCGACGCCGCCCAGGCGTCTGCGCCGGCCTCGGCGAACAGAGTGCGGGCGGCACGGAGGTGCCGCAGACCGGCCGAGCGCTCCCCGCGCGCGGCGTTCGCGGCTCCGAGCAGAGCCTCGATCCGTCCGCGTTCGAACGGTGAGCGGACGCGGCGACCGGCATCGGCGGCGCCCGCGTAATCGACGGCTGATCCGCCGTCGACGAGCGTGCGGACGACCGCACGCAGGTGCCGCGCATGCGCCGCGTCCGGAGGCTCGACCGCGGCGTCGACGGTGAGCGGCCCGACCTCGTCCAGCCCGGGGACCGCCAGGCAGGGAGAGGACGCCCCGCGCTCCGACCAGAGCCGGAGGTGAGTGGCCGCCTCGTCGCTGCGACCGGCGAGGTAGGCGGCGACGCCGCGCTCGACCAGACCGTCCGGGCCGGTTCCCGGGGCGAGGCCGGCTGCAAGCGCCTGCGAGAGCGGTCCTGTACGGCCGTCGACGGCGAGCTCGAGCCGTCGCAGCAGCGTCACGCCGAGGCCGGCGAAGGGGATCTCGACCGGCAGGACCCCGCAGGAAGCGCGCAACAGCTCGGCGGCCGTCCGCACCTCCCCGCGCCAGAAACGCAGCAGTGCCACGGCGACGATCCGGTACGCCTCGGCGACAGGGCCCCGCTCGAGGCCGTCCCAGAGCGCGTCTGCACGCGGCCATGGATTGCCCGGTGCGAGCAGGAACAGTCCCCCCTCGGGATCCCCCGCGAGAGCCCGGTACAGGGCAGCGCGAAGCGTGTCCGCAGACGGCGCCTCCTCGTCCCGCTCGCGCTCGTAGAGGGCGCACCACGCCGCGGCTGCGTCTCTGATCGTCCCGCCGACGATCGCCAGCGCCGTCGGGTCCCTGGTGAGCGCGAGCAACCGTCGAGACCGCGCTCGTTCGCCACGCTCCGCGCTCAGCGCGGCGCCCACCGCCGCGGCCCGGCTCCACGTGCGCCACCGCTCGGCACCGTCTTCCGCGGGTCGGTACTCCGCCAGCTCGATCTCCGGCACGGCTCCGTGCAGGAAGGCCGTCGCGGCGAGGTGCTCAGGCAGAGCGTCCAGGGCGATCGCGGGGTCGTCGAGGAGCGGCGAGAGCCACCGGGACGCCTCCTCGGCCCACCCCGCGGCCAGCGCGGCTCTCCCCGCGAGCAGCCGGCAGGAAGCGACATCGGCGGGCGCCGCGTGTCCCGCCGCCTCCCTGGCGACGAGGAACGCCCACTCCGCATCCCCGTCGGCGAGGGCGTCCGCGGCGAGCGTCAGCAGGTCGGGGACGAGGCGCGGGTCTCCGGTCGCCCTCGCGCACGCGCGGTGCCACTGTGCGCGACCGCGCTCGCCGACGGCGGCGTACGCGGCTGCCAACCGGTCATGGGCCGCGAGGCGCTCGGCGTGGTCCGCCGAGCCGAGTACCCATGCCCTCAGGCGCTCGTCGGCGAACGCGAAACGCCCCGCGGAGATGCAGAGGTCTCTGCTCAGGCGACTCCCGAGCACCCGATCCGCGCGGCATCCCCCGGCTCGCAGCAGCACCGAGAGGCGGTCGTCCGCACTGAGCGCGGCCAGGAGGAGCGCGCTCCGCTCCTCGGGGCTCCACGTCTCCCTCGCGAAGGGCTCCGCGAGCGCGGGCGTCAGGGGCAGCGGGTGCGGCAACGGTCGCCGACCGGTCGCTTCCGCATGGGTGAGCCGACCGGCGACCTCCACGAGTGCTCGGTCATCGTCCTGCAGCTGCGCCCGAAGCCGCGCCACCACTCTGGGCACCGCGTGCACCCCGCGCGCGTTCAGGACGACCAGGATCCGCTCGACGTCGGCGGGACAAGGCACGCCGGTGGCATCTGTCACCGCCGCCCGCACCGCGCGCGGCGAACCCGCAAGACCCGTCCCCATCCGCTCCTCGCTCACGCCGTCGTTCGCGAGCCCATTCTAACAATGCATGCCAGATAATCGGGGGAACGCCTGTGGACGAACAGCGTCGGAACGCGACCCCGCAGCTCTCCACGATGACGGCATGCCAGATGGTGGTCTGGAACGACGATGCCGCCCACCCCGAAGGGCGGGCGGCATCGTGATCGACTCAGACGTCGTCGCGGTCGTCGTCCACGCGATATGGATCGGCGTCCCCCGCATGCCGCGCCGAGGACGCGAGCTCCGCCACCTCGGCATCACGCTCACGGGCCTGACGGAGCAGATCCGAGATGTGATCCGCGGACTCCGGCAGAGCATCGGGGATGAACTCCAGCGTCGGCACCAGACGGATGTTGAGCTGGCGGCCGACCTCCTTGCGCAGCAGCCCCGTCGCCGAGGCGAGGGCCGCACCGCTGGCGATCCGCTCCTCCTCGCTGCCGAGGACGGTGTAGAACACCGAGGCGTGCTGAAGATCGCCCGAGACCCGGACGTCCGTGATCGTGACGAATCCCAGACGCGGGTCGCGCAGCCCCTTCTCCAACCGCTCGGCGAGGATCACGCGGATCCGATCCGCGAGTCGTGCCTGTCGTTCTCCGGCCATCGTTCTCTCCTGCCCTGTGCCACCGCGGTCGTCGAGCGAGGAGCGAAGGAGCGAGACGAAACGCCCTCAGATGACCTGAAAGCGTCTCGTCTCGCTTCGCTCGCCCAACGACCTGCCGTCGGATCAGCCTCGCGGCTTCTCCACCATCTCGGTGGTCTCGATCTCGTCGCCGACCTGGATGTCGTTGTACTTGCCGAGGCCGATACCCGCCTCGAAGTCCGTGCGGACCTCGGTGACGTCGTCCTTGAAGCGGCGCAGCGACTCGATGGCGAGGCCATCGGCGATGACGACACCGTCGCGGATGACGCGCGCCTTGGCGTTGCGCGTGATCGTGCCCGAGCGGACGATGACACCGGCGATGTTCCCGAACTTGGAGGAGCGGAACACCTCGCGGATCTCGGCGACGCCCGACTGGACCTCTTCGAACTCGGGCTTGAGCATGCCCTTCAGCGAGTTCTCGATCTCCTCGATCGCCGAGTAGATCACCGAGTAGAACCGCACGTCCACGCCCTCGCGGGACGCGGCCTCGCGAGCCTTGGTGTCGGGGCGGACGTTGAAGCCCACGATGATCGCGTTGTCGATCGTCGCCAGGTTCACATCCGACTCGGTGATCGCGCCGACGCCGCGGTGGATGATCCGCAGCTGGACCGAATCGTCGACCTCGATCTTGAGGAGCGACTCCTCCAGCGCCTCGACGGCACCGGACACGTCACCCTTGATGATGAGGTTGAGCGTCTCGACCTTGCCCTCCTCGAGAGCACGGGTGAAGTCCTCGAGCGAGATGCGCTTGCGGGCCTTGGCCAGCAGGGCGTTGCGCTCGACGGCCTCCCGCTTCTCCGCGATCTGCCGGGCCATGCGGTCCTCTTCGGTGACGATGAAGATGTCACCGGCACGAGGCACCGAGTTCAGGCCCTGCACCTGGACCGGACGGGACGGAGCGGCCTCCTCGACCGTCTCCCCGTTCTCGTCCAGCATCGCCCGCACGCGGCCGTAGGCCGTGCCCGCGACGATCGCGTCGCCGACGCGCAGCGTTCCGGACTGGATGAGCACCGTGGCCACCGAGCCGCGCCCCTTGTCGAGCTTCGCCTCGATCGCGACACCGCGCGCCGCCTTGTTCGGGTTGGCCGTGAGGTCCAGCCCCGCGTCGGCCGTGAGCAGCACGGCGTCCAGGAGCTCCTGGATGCCGGTGCCCGCGCGCGCGGACACGTCGACGAACATGACGTCGCCGCCGTACTCCTCGGCGACCAGGCCGTACTCGGTGAGCTGCTGGCGCACCTTGGCCGGATTCGCCTCGGGCTTGTCGACCTTGTTGACCGCGACCACGATCGGCACGTCCGCCGCCTGGGCGTGGTTCAGCGCCTCCACCGTCTGCGGCATGATGCCGTCGTCGGCGGCCACCACGAGGATCGCGAGGTCGGTCACCTGCGCACCGCGGGCACGCATGGCGGTGAACGCCTCGTGACCCGGGGTGTCGATGAAGGTGATCGCACGCTCGTTGCCCTCGTGCTCCGTCCACACCTGGTACGCACCGATGTGCTGCGTGATGCCGCCGGCTTCGCCCTCGATGACGTTGGTCTGCCGGATCGCGTCGAGCAGTCGCGTCTTACCGTGGTCGACGTGGCCCATGACGGTGACCACGGGAGGACGGATCTCGAGGTCGTCCTCGCTCTCCGCCTCCAGCTCCGCCTCGAGGTCCAGACCGAAGCCCTCGAGGAGCTCCTTGTCCTCGTCCTCGGGCGAGACCATCTGGATCTTGTAGCCCAGTTCGGCGCCGAGAACCTCGAAGGTGGCCTCGTCCAGCGACTCCGTCGCCGTGGCCATCTCGCCGAGGTTGAAGAGGATCGTGACGAGCGTCCCCGGCTGCACGGTGTACCCGTTCAGCGCCTCGAGCTTGTCCGCGAAGTCCGCGATGGACGCGCCGCGGCGCAGACGGATCGTCTCGCCGTTGCCCTTGGAGACGTTGACGCCGCCGACGACCGGCGCCGACCGCATCTCGAACTCTTGCCGCTTCGCCCGCCGCGACTTGCGCTGCTTGCTCTTGCCGCCGCCCTTGCCGAACGCGCCGGCGGTACCGCCGCCGGGACCGCGTCCGCGGCCTCCGCC
>NZ_BCRA01000076.1 GCF_001552355.1 Microbacterium resistens NBRC 103078 | reverse complement strand
AGCGGCGCGGCCCCGGCCTGCAGCAGCACCGCGAGCGTGCGCACCGCCTCGGGCACCGGCACCGCCACCGCGGACGGGCCCGCCGCGCGGCGGCGCTGCACCGAGATCACCACGGTCGCACCTCCTCGATGCCGAGGCGATCCTCTTCCAGGCGGAGGCGTCCGACCTGCGCCAGCCGGCGCGTCCCGTCGGCCCCCCGGACGAGGTGCAGCACGAACGAGAACGCACTCACCGCCTGTCGCGCCAATGCCGGCGGATCCATTCCAGCCAGCGCTCCCAGCGCCTCCAGCCGGGCCGGGACGTCGGCCAGTCCCGAAGCATGCAGGGTGCCGGCGCCGCCGTCGTGACCGGTGTTGAGCGCCGTGAGCAGGTCGCGGATCTCCTCGCCGCGGCACTCTCCCACCACCAGTCGGTCCGGACGCATCCGCAGCGATTCGCGCAGAAGGCGGGACACGGTGATCCCGCCGACGCCCTCGAGGTTCGGCTGCCGCGCTTCGAGCGCCACATGGTGCGGGTGCCGCGGCCGCAGCTCGGCCACGTCCTCGATCGTGACGATGCGCTCGGCGGAGGGGACGTGCGCCAGCAGCGCGGACAGCAGGGTGGTCTTGCCGGTGCCGGTCCCGCCCGTGATCAGGAGGTTCTCGCGGTCACGGACCGCGCCTTCGAGCCAGGACCTGCTCTCCGGCCCGAGCCCGCCGAGAGCCACCAGGTCGTCGAGGTCCGCAGCGCGGACACGCGGAATCCGCACGGACACCGCCGTGCCGCCGGTGCAGACCGGTGCGAGCACCGCGTGCACCCGGATGCCCGAGCCGAGCCGAACGTCCACGCACGGGGACTGGTCGTCGAGATGGCGCCCGCCGGCACCGACCAGTCGCACGGCGAGGTCGCGCACCTCGCGCTCGGAGGCCGACCACCCGGACACCCGCTCGATACCGGCGCCCCGGTCGACGAACAGCCCGTCGGCGCCGTTGACGAAGAGGTCGGTCACGCGTTCGTCGGTGCAATGCACGGCGAGATCCCCGAAGGCGGGATCGAGAGCGATGGATTCGGGGGCCGCGACGAGCGGATCCCCCTCCCCGCCGCGCGGGACGATGACGAAAGGTCCAGGCATACGCCGAGGCTAAGAATCGGCGCGCGGCCGTGGAGACGGCCGGACACCAGCGGTGCACAACGCGTCCGGATCCGCCTCCGTGGAGGACGAGACGCATGGCCGGCCGAGGAGCGTGCGAGCGCTCCCACGACGGAGAGAGGGCGGCACCCCACGGGGGGAATGGGATGCCGCCCAGAGACGCGCGCGATCGGGGGAATCGCGGCGTGAAGCCGGAATCGTTAATTCGGCCGTGGGTCAGCATACGCAACGTAAGGGGTCTGACAAAACCCATTCGGCTACCGACTTTCGGCGGTACTCTCGGATCACGCCGCAGGGCTAGATTCCCGATGTCGCGGTCCCGTCGCGACCCCGCAACACCCGTGCCGCAAAGGAGCGCCTCCTCATCATGAGCAGCAGCCAGATCGACCACCTTCTGAACGAGGACCGCCGGTTCCCCCCGTCGCCGGAGTTCGCCGCCCAGTCGATCGCCAAGCCCGAGCTCTACGACCGGGCCGCCGCCGATCGCGAGGGGTTCTGGGCCGAGCAGTCCCGCGAGCTCCTGCACTGGCACACCCCGTTCACTCAGGTGCTGGACTGGAGCACGCCGCCCTTCGCGAAGTGGTTCGCGGACGGCGAGCTCAACGTCGCGTACAACTGCCTGGACCGGCACGTCGAGGCCGGGAACGGCGATCGCGTCGCGATCCTCTGGGAGGGCGAGCCGGGCGACGAACGACGCATCACCTACGCCGAGCTCACCGACGAGGTCAAGCGCCTCGCGAACGTGCTGACCGATCTCGGAATCGGCCACGGCGACCGGGTCGCGATCTACCTGCCCATGATCCCCGAGGCCATCGCGTCCATGCTCGCGGTCGCACGCGTCGGCGCGATCCACTCCGTCGTGTTCGGCGGTTTCAGCGCGGACAGCCTGCGCTCGCGCATCGACGACGCCGGGGCCCGCCTCGTCATCACCGCCGACGGCGGTTGCCGCAAGGGCCGGGTCTCGCCCCTCAAGCCCGCCGTGGACCAGGCCCTCAGCGACCGCGGAGACGGCGAGCAGCAGACCGTCGAGCACGTGCTCGTGGTCAAGCGGACCGAAAACGAGGTCGAGTGGGATCCGGGCCGGGACGTCTGGTACCACGACGTCGTCCCGGTGGCCTCGGCCGACCACACCGCCGAGGCGTTCCCCGCGGAGAACCCGCTGTTCATCCTCTACACGTCCGGTACGACGGGGAAGCCGAAGGGCATCCTGCACACCTCGGGCGGCTACCTGACCCAGGCGGCGTACACGCACAAGAACGTGTTCGACCTGCACCCCGAGTCGGACGTGTTCTGGTGCACGGCCGACATCGGGTGGGTGACCGGGCACTCGTACGTCACCTACGGCCCCCTCGCCAACGGGGCGACGCAGGTGCTCTACGAGGGCACCCCGGACACGCCGCACCCCGGGCGCTGGTGGGAGATCATCCAGAAGTACGGCGTGACGATCTTCTACACGGCGCCGACCGCGATCCGTTCGTTCATGAAGCTCGGCCGCAGCATCCCGAACGAGTTCGACCTGACGAGCCTGCGCGTGCTGGGCTCCGTGGGCGAGCCCATCAACCCCGAGGCGTGGATGTGGTACCGCGAGGTCATCGGCGGCAACCGCACGCCGATCGTCGACACCTGGTGGCAGACGGAGACCGGGGCGATCATGGTGTCGCCGCTGCCGGGCATCACGGCGGCGAAGCCCGGTTCCGCCCAGGTGCCGCTCCCGGGCATCTCGATCGACGTGGTGGACGAGTCCGGCGCCGAGGTCGGCAACGGCAACGGCGGGCTGCTGGTGATCACCGAGCCGTGGCCCAGCATGCTCCGCGGCATCTGGGGCGACCCGGAGCGCTTCAAGGAGACGTACTGGGAGAAGTTCGAGGACCAGGGCTACTACTTCGCCGGTGACGGCGCACGGCTGGACGAGGACGGCGACCTGTGGCTGCTCGGCCGCGTGGACGACGTGATGAACGTCTCCGGTCACCGCCTCTCCACGGCGGAGATCGAGTCCTCGCTCGTCGCTCATGAGGCGACGGCCGAGGCCGCCGTCGTCGGCGCCTCGGACGAGACCACGGGCCAGGCGGTCGTGGCGTTCGTCATCATCAAGCAGAGCTATCTCGACGCCCACTCCCCCGAAGGCCTCGCGGCGCAGCTGCGGGTCTGGGTGGGCGAGCAGATCGGCCCGATCGCCCGTCCCCGCGACGTGTACATCGTGGGCGAGCTGCCCAAGACCCGCTCCGGGAAGATCATGCGGCGTCTGCTGCGCGACGTCGCGGAGGGCCGTGAGGTCGGCGACACCACGACGCTCGCGGACACCGCCGTGATGAGCGTGATCTCGGCGCAGGTCAAGTAGGTCACAACAGCGAGAGCCCCGCGTCCGGTCGGACGCGGGGCTCTCGCGTTGTCCCGCGCGCAGGTGTCCCCGCGACGCGACTGCTTCCGCGCTCAGGGCCGCGGTGCTCAGCTACTCACGCAAGAAGGCACCCTCGCCAGGTCAGGCACTCACGCCAGATCAGGCGAGAAGCCCGCCTTGCCGCCTGTTCTCGCGCGTCCGCCTGATCCGACGTTCGGACGGCGCGCCGGGCGCAGCACTCAGGCACCCTCGCCAGGTCAGGCACTCACGCCAAGTCAGGCAAGAAGCCAGCCTGCTCGCCTGATCTCCCGCGTCCGCCTGATGCGGCGCGCCGGGCGGCGCCAGCGGGGGCGCGACGCGGGATCAGGCGAGGAGGAAGGAGACCTCGACCTCGACCGGGCTGTCCAGCGGCAGGACGGACACGCCCACGGCCGCGCGGGCGTGGCGCCCCGCATCGCCGAAGATCTCGCCGAGGACCTCGCTGGCGCCGTTGATGACCGCCGGCTGGCCGGGGAACGACGGGTCGGAGGCGACGAACCCGCCCACCCGGAGCACCCCGGCGATCCGGTCGACCCCGCCTGCGGCGTCCGCGGCGGCGGCCAGTGCGTTGAGCGCGCAGATCCGGGCGTACCCCTTGGCGTCCTCGGGGGTCACCTCGGCGCCGACCTTGCCCGTCGCCGGCAGCGCGCCGTCCTGGAACGGGAGCTGGCCCGCGGTGTAGACGACGCCGCCGTGCACCACGGCCGGAACGTAGGCGGCGACCGGCGCCGCGACGGCGGGAAGCTCGATGCCGAGCTCGGCGAGGCGGGCGGAGACGGTCACTGCGCGCCTCCCTCGAACTGGCGGGACGCCTCGGCGGCCGCGGCGAGGCCGGCGTTGGCGGTGCCCTCCTCGCTCACCGGACGCTTGAGGTAGGCGACGAGACCCCCTTCGGGCCCCTGCACCACCTGCACGAGCTCCCAGCCCTGCTTGCCCCAGTTGTTCAGGATCGCTGCAGTGTTGTGGATCAGCAGCGGGGTGGTGAGGTACTCCCACGTGGTCATGGCTCTCCTGCCGGAAGGGACGCGCACGCGCGCGCGTCAGAGACGGTACTCAGGGTCTTCCCTTACGATCTAGCGTATGCCTCAGTCCAAACGAACGCTGAAGGGTGTGCTCGGCGGCCTGGCCGGGCTCGTCGGTCTCAGCACCGTCGCCGGCGTCCTCGTCACCGCGAGCGTGACCCCGGTGTTCACCGTCGCCGGCGCCGCGGCCGCGCAGTCGATCGACCTGTTCGAGAACCTCCCCTCCAACCTCGAGGTCGACCGGCCGATGGAGGCGACGACGATCTACGCGACGGATCGCGACGGCAGCCAGCGTCAGCTCGCGCGGTTCTACGACCAGAACCGCATCCCGCTGAACTTCGACCAGGTCGCGCCCGTCATGTACGACGCGCTGCTGTCCAGTGAGGACAAGAACTTCTACAGCCACGGCGGGATCGACCTCGTCGGCACGACCAAGGCCCTCGTGGACAACCTCCGCGGTTCGTCCACCCGTGGCGCCTCGTCGATCAGCCAGCAGTACGTGAAGAACGTGCAGCTCCAGGAGTGCGAGCGCGGGGTCAAGCTGAACCTGCCGCAGGAGGAGCGGGACCAGCAGCTCGCTGACTGTTGGAACGCGGCGGCGAACTCGGACGGCTCCGAGGGCATCCAGCGCAAGCTCCAGGAGATGCGCTATGCCATGCAGATCGAGAAGACGTACTCGAAGAACGACATCCTCATCGGGTACCTGAACCTCGTCAGCTTCGGCGGCACCACGTACGGCATCGAGGCCGCCGCGCAGCGCTACTTCAGCACGTCCGCCGCGAACCTCACGCTCAACCAGGCCGCGACGCTCGCCGGCATGGTGCAGAACCCCAACGAGTACCGGATCGACCAGCCCGACAACGAGGTGAACGGCGCCGCGGACGGCTACTCCGAGACGCTCACACGGCGCAACTACGTGCTCGGCCGCCTGCTCGACGACGGCAAGATCACCCAGGAGCAGTACGACGCGGCGCACGCGGAGCCGATCACCCCGGTGATCAGCACGCCCAGCCAGGGCTGCGGCGATGCCGGCGGCTATGCCTACTTCTGCCAGTACGTGCGAGCCACGCTGGAGAACGACCCGGCCTTCGGCGAGACCTGGGAGGAGCGCCAGGAGAAGCTCCTCAAGGGCGGTCTGGACGTCTACACGACGCTGAACTTCGACGTCCAGGATCGGCAGCTCGCCGCGATGGACGAGTACACGGAGCCCACCGTCGAGGGCATGACAGCTTTCGGAGCTGCGGGCGTCACGGTGCAGCCGGACAGCGGCCGCATCCTCTCCATCGTCCAGAACACCAACTTCACCGAGTCGAACCCCGCCCCCGGCTTCACCTCCCTGGTGTATGCGGGCGATATCAACCACGGGGGATCCACCGGCTTCTCAGTCGGGTCGACCTACAAGGTCTTCACATTGATCGACTGGCTGGAGAAGGGGCACTCTCTCCGCGAGACCCTCAACGCGACGAACCGCGACTTCAAACTGTCCTGCAACGGCGATCAGCTGATCCTGCCCCGGGACGTGGGTAATGCCGGAGGGAACCGAGGCTACACGGGATCGATCCTGCAGTTCACCGCAGCATCACTCAACACCGGGTTTGCGGCGATGGCCGAGAGGCTCGACGTCTGTGAGATCAACGCGGTGGCGGAGCGGATGGGCGTGAAGTTCGGCAACGGCCGTAGCGTCACGGACACCTCGTACGACCTCGGCGCGTTCGACGTCCTCGGGTCGAAGGCGATCGCGCCTGTCGACATGGCGTCCGTGTACGGGACGATCGCCAACAAGGGCGTCTACTGCCCGCCGCACGCGATCGACAAGGTGGTCGGACCTGGTGGAGAAGAACTGCAGCTCCCCGACAGCACGTGCCGTGAGGTGCTCAAACCTGAGATCGCCGCGGCGACGGCCTACGCGCTCCAGGGCGTGATGGAGGGCGGCACCGGCTCGAACGGCAATCCGTATGACGGGACTCCGCTCATCGGCAAGACCGGAACGCACAACAACGCCCAGACGATGCTGGTCGAGTCCAGCACGAAGGCCGCCACGGCGATCTGGGTCGGCCAGGCTGACGGCGACGGCCAGAACCTCAACGAGTTCTACGTGAACGGCAACAACGTCCCAGATATCCGATTCCCGCTGGGACGGGATTTCCAGGCCGCCGCGAACATCGTGACGGCCGGCGGCGACCCGTTCCCCGACCCCCCGAGCAGCAGCCTCAAGCCTGTCTACGTGGACCTGCCGAACGTCGTGGGCATGAGCCAGGAGGACGCGGCGCGTCGGCTCGAGAACGCTGGGTTCGACTACACCATCGGCGCGCCTGTGAACAGCAATCTGGCACCGGGAGTCATCGCCGCGCAGGATCCCGGTGCCGGCCAGGTCACCGGTGGCACCGTCGTCACGATCTCGCCGAGCAATGGGCAGGGCACCGCCGTGCCCGATGTGAGCGGGCAGATTCCGAACAAGGCGGTGGAAGCCCTTCAGCAGGCCGGACTGGTCGGCATCATGGGTGACTGCACGGCCGGTGGCGGAAGCGCGAAGGTGACGACGACGGACCCGCCCGCCGGGACATCGGTCGCCAAGGGTGCCACGGTCCGACTGAACTACTCGAAGCAGAATTGCCCGTAGTGGCACGTCCGGCGCACCCGGCCCTCATCGCGCTCGGCGCGGTGGGGGCCGTCGGCGTGTCCGCGGTCATCTGGGGCGTGGGGATCGAACGACACCTGTACACGGTGCGGCACGTCTCCGCCCCGGCGCTCCCGCCAGGCTCCGCTCCCCTGCGGATCCTGCACGTGTCCGATGCGCACATGGCCCCGTGGCAGGAGCGTCGGCAGCGCTGGCTCGCTTCTCTTGCCGATCTGAAGCCGGACCTCGTCGTCAACACCGGGGACAACCTGGGTCACCGCGACGGCCTGGAAGGGATCCGGCGCGCGTTCGCCCCCTTTGCGGGCGTGCCCGGCGTCTTCGTGCACGGCTCGAACGACGTCTTCGTCCCCGCGCCGCGCAATCCGTTCCGGTACTTCCTCAGCCCCTCGCGAGACGTCCCGGACGCCGAGCGTCTCGACACCGCGGCCCTCGACCGGTTCCTCACCGACGAGATCGGCTGGGCGGGCATCGACAACACCGCCGCGACGCTGGAGGTCGGCGGACGGCGTCTCGACCTCGTCGGCGTCGGCGATGCGCACCGCGACTGGGACGACCTCGACGCTCTCCCTTCCGCCATCGACGCCCTCGGCCCGCGTCCCGCGGGCGTCCCGGTCCTGGGTGTCACCCATGCGCCGTATCAGCGGGTGCTCAACGGGCTCGTCGACCTCGGCGCCGATGCCGTCCTCGCCGGCCACACGCACGGCGGCCAGGTCTGCCTCCCCGGATTCGGCACCCTCGTCGCCAACTGCGACATCCCGCTCAAGCAGGCGAAGGGCCTGAGCACCTGGAGCCACGGTGCGCACCGCGTCCCGTTGAACGTGAGCGCCGGCTGCGGACATTCGATCTACGCTCCGGTGCGTTTCGCCTGCCGCCCCGAGGCGACCCTCCTGACCCTCACGGCGAAGGCCTGACGGTTCTGCGGCGCCTCTGACGTCCGGAGGGCCGTCGCCTTGACGGCGCATCCGCTCCCGCGTCGCCAGGTATGGTGCAGCGAGCGGAAAGCGTCGTAGCGCCGTCACGTCCACCTGTGGATGTCAATAGGTGTTGTACCGAGCGATCCAGTAGAAGGGCATGTTCACACTGTGATATGTCCCATTCGGCACGTCGCCGTGATAGAAGCCTCCGCCCCCACAGTCGGTGCGGGGCACACGCGCGTAAAAGCCAAAGGCTCCCGCAGGGAACCGGTCCGTCCACGAACCGGTCCCCGACTCCCTCCAGAACTTGAACCAGGTGTTCTTTTGATCATGATTGATCTGGATCGAGTTGCTGATCTGTTCTTGCCCGTACAGGTCCCGGTAGAACACTCCGAATCGAACCGAGGCCAAGCCACGACACGAACTGAGGAAGGGGTCACCCCAGTCCGCACGGATCTCGATGGTGCCGCCACTCGTGAGGTTGAAGTCCCAGTCCACGCCGTTCGGCCCCTTCCGTTGGTAGGGGAGTGCCTCGAGATACCCGCTTACATGACCCGTGTTCTGTCGCACCTGGTCGACGACCTGACGGGCCATGGTGTCGAGCTCCGCAGGATCAGACGGCTCCGTCGCACTCGCCGGACGGGGTGCCAACGGCAGCGAGGCAAGCGCGGCCATGCCGCCCATCCCCAGTGCGACCCCGGCCCGCTTGAGCATCGATCTCCGTGACAGTTCTTCTGGATGCCAGTTCATGATCGCAAGATAGTAAGTGCATGCCAGTCAGTCAATGGGTGACTTCTCCTCCTGTGAGGCATTAATACGCACGATTACAGCCTTAACCCACCGCTGACGCAGACACTCTTGACTAGACCCAGCAGCGAAGAGCAGTCTTAGACCTTGTATCGCATGCCAGTGCTGTCGAGGCGAACGAGACGGCGTACCTGTAGGGATCATGATGCTTCCACCGGCGCCCAAAGCCCTCGCCGCAAGCGGGATGCTGCTCGCATTCCTTGCCGCCGTGAGCAACGGCGCACCCACCGCACCGCTGATGGGGACGGCGCCGCCACGCCCTTCCGAGACACAGCGGATCGCCATCGAAGCCGACTTCTCTGCGACCGCGGAGGACCGCGTGCCCGAGGATGAGCGTGACGACGTCCTCGGGCCGGACTGGCGGACGAGCGACGACATCGCCTGGACGCTGTCCGGCGACAGCACCGCACTCCATGTCCTCACCGCTCGCGAGAGCGAGGGATACACCTGGACCGAGATCGCGGCGCTCGGCACTCTCAATCTCGAGACCGACCGGTGGATCGGCAACGCATGCATGACAGCCGACAAACGCTGGCTTGCCGTCGTCTACGGACCCCGCGGTTTCACGAACGACGAAGCACTCTTCACCCGCGGCGCGTTCGGGGCCGTCGTCGAGGTCGACACGGGCTCCGTCACCGAGCTGGGCAGAGGCTTCAGCCTCGCCTACTTCACCCCCGGGTGCGGCGAGGACGACCACGCGGTGTTCTCCGCGTTCTCGGAGTCGTGGGCCACCCACCTCACCCGCCTTTCCGCATCGGATCCGAGCGACCGACTGGAGGTTGATGTCGCCGACTTCGTCACGTCCGCAATTCCCACCTCACGCGGGATCGTCGGCGCGACAGGGGGCGAGCTGTCCCTGATCGGCGATGACGGAAGCACGTCATCCCTGATCGAGACCCAAGGACAGGCCTTCGACCTGAGTCTGAGCGTCGACGGTTCGCTCACGTACCTCCAGCACGACGGCACCCAGGCACAAGCGATGCTCGTTGCCGGCGACGGTTCCGGCGATCCGACACAGCTCGCAGATGGTGTGCTCTCAGAACTCGGCCTCGCCACGGCGGCGGACGGCAGCATTGCGATCCTCGGAACGCCGAACGAAGTCTCCGGCGACCTGCCCTCGCATGTCATGGCGCTGGAAGGAAGCAGCGTGGGCGGTACCCTCTCGGCGGATGGGGCGCTGTTCATCGATACGTCGTTCGCTACGGCCGCACCGCTCGGGTCCGCTTCCCCCGCCCCGGACGCCACCACGTCGACACAGATCAGCGCCAGGGTGGTCGAGACCGATACACAGCTCGAGTTCGAGGTCGACACCAGCGATAGCCCGTCCTCGCCTTCATCGACCTCACAGGACGAGTTTCGACGGGACGCACCGCCCGCGATGGTCCCCGATTCCCCTGTCAGCAGCGGAAGTGTCTGTGCGGTGCCGCGGAACGACCCAGCGATCCAGGCGATGCAACCGCGGCCTGCGGAGGTCGAATGGGCCGTGAGTCAAGCCGTGCAGCAAGATCTGCATCCGTCGTTCCCCCGGCCCGCACTTGCAGGAGGCGGCCGCGTACCCGTGCAGATCATGCTCGGTCTCCTCGCGCAAGAGTCCAACTTCTGGCAGGCGTCTCGATACTCCGTGCCCGGCGTGCCGGGCAACCCGCTGATCGGGAACTACTACGGCATCGACCGGCTCAGCGACGCAGACAATGCGTGGTGGCAGATCGACTACGAGAACGCCGACTGCGGATATGGCATCGCGCAGGTCACAGACGGAATGGAACAGGGAGAGATGCCTTACGCCGATCAACTCGCCATCGCGACCGACTACCAGGCGAACATCGCGCGAGGCCTTCAGATCCTCATCGAGAAGTGGAACGAACTGCACGCCGCGGGGATGAAGATCAACGACGGCAATCCCGCCTATCTCGAGAACTGGTTCTACGCCCTGTGGACCTACAACACCGGGTTCAAAGCACCTACGCCGTCGAACGACCGCTGGGGAGTCGGCTGGTCCAACAATCCGATCAACCCGATCTATGCCGCCAACCGCGGACCATTCCTCGACAACTCCCCCGCAGATGCGGCGAACCCTCAACGGTGGCCGTACCCGGAGAAGGTTCTCGGCTTCGCCGCGCACTCTGCGCAGTTCATCGATTCCGTCGACCAGGGTCCGCTCGGCGACACGTTCACCTACCTTCCCGCTTTCACACCCGCCTGGTGGACAGCCGCTGACAACGACAACGGCGAGACCTTCCGACGACAAGTCAAACCCGAGCCTGACCTCTTCTGTGATGCCACCAATAGTTGCGACCCTGCGCCCGCGGCGAAGTGCACGCGTGCTGACTCGGAGTGCTGGTTCCACTTCTCTGCGGAATGGAAGGAGGACTGCTCCACGGAATGCGGACGAGAGACGTTGATGTACGACATCGGGGAGCCGAAGCCCTCGGCGGCGGGCAGCTACCCGCCGAACTGTTCGGTAGACGAACTTCCCGCAGGCGCTCTGATCATCGACAACCTGCCGTCAGGCTCACCGCCGACGCGCTCTGGTTGCTCCCCGGTCTCCAGCGCGGGGACATTCGAGTTCCGCTTCGCTCAGGATGCGGCCGGGCTCTACCCGTCAAAGGTCGACCTGCATCAACTCGGTTCCGGGTTCAACGGGCAGTTCTGGTTCACTCATGTGCGCGTGCCCGACACCGCCGAGGCGTTCGGCGGCGCCCTCGACGTCGCAGGCACGTGGACACTCGACCAGCCCTTGAATGGCTGGGCGCGGGTTTACGTCCACATGCCGAACCACGGCGCCTGGACGCAACAGGCCTCGTACCAGATCGAGACGGGCGTGAAGACGACGACGCGGATCGTCAATCAGCGCAATTACGCCAACGAATGGGTCTCGCTCGGTGCACTTCCCTTCGCGGGCACACCACGAATCACGCTGGCGAACAACGACGCCCAGTACGCCGACGAAGACCTGGCGAGCGCACTTTCAGGGGCAGACGACATCGCATGGGATGCCGTGGCCTTCGAACCGCTCCCCGCCAAGCCGGCCGACCTCATCGTCGCACTCGGTGACTCCTACTCCTCCGGCGAGGGCACCTCTCCCGGGGACGGCTCGGGCTTCTTCCGCGGAAGCGACCATCACGGCAGGAAGGCTCTGCAGGACGGTGATCCCGATGACCCCGAGGGTTCTTACGCGCCCGACCCGAACAGAAACGCGTGCCACCGCTCAACTGCGGCGTGGCCGTATGGCATCGAGCCTCCGAACATCCCCGGACAGCCGGCTCGGGCTCTCACGGCGGCACAGGACCCGCGCCTCGACTTTCACCTGCTTGCCTGTTCGGGTGCAGAAACACGTCATGTACAAAGCGACCAGGTTTCCGGCTCCAAACAGCGATTCGCAGAGCGCAACCAGCTAGATCGCGGGTTCGTTGACGAGAACACGACACTTGTCACCCTCACGATCGGCGGCAACGACCTGGGCTTCGAGGAGATCATCAAATCCTGCGTGATCCTCGGCACGATCTCCTCCCCGGATGATTGTGAGTCCGTAGGGACGAGTACGGGTCTGTCGTTGGGAGAAGTCGTCGCCGACAGGCTCTCCGCCCTTCCAGACCTCGTTTCCGCGACCCTGAACGAGATCCGTGACAATGCTCCCAATGCACGTATTCTCATGCTCGGGTACCCCATGATCTTCGAGAGCAGCGGCGCATGCGTCTCCGTGCGCAGCGGAGACCTCCCCTGGTTGAACTCCGTGGCCGACAAGCTGAACGCGGCCCTGACCGAAGCAGCCGACGCCGCGGGAGCGCACGTAACCTACCAAGATCCGCAGTACCTCTTCGCCGGCGCGAACCTCTGCACCCCAGATACCCTTATCAACGGATTCATGCTCGAGCTGACCCCCGGCGACGAGCCCCTTGCGGAATGGACCGGCCCGGGGCCGAACGTGCCCGCCCCGCTGTCCGCGCAGTCCTTTCATCCGAACACGGCCGGGGCTGACCGCTACGCCACGGTGGCGAACTCCGCTCTCGACGCCTCGTCCGTGTCGCTCAGTGGGACCCTTGTCGGCGGGCAACCGACGACCTATTACATGACCTTCCGTGTACACGATGGCGGTCCTGTGTCGTTCAATGTCACGGGTTTCGACTCCTGTGGTGGCCAGATCCGATTCGGTCTCCGACGCAACGACGGCATCGGTGCGATCGGCGAACAGGACACGGAGACTCTGGCTTGGGAGCGCCCTCACAAGATGCAGACCTTCATGCGAGAGGACGCTCCCGGCGACACGTGGTTGCCCGCAGGGGATTATGCGCTCAACGCACGCCTGACCGCGCCCTGCCCGGGAGACCCGGAACAGCCGTGGACGGCGGTCCTGAGGTGGTGACCCAGAGACGCATCGCGGCCGCATTCATCTCGATCCTGCTCATCCTCGCCCTGGGCGGATGCTCCTTCTCCCCTTCCGCACGAGAGCGAGCTGAGAAGAGCGCCGCGTCCGCAATCAACTCCCTAGCTGTGAACTTGAAGGACAAAGTGCCTGCCGAACGGATCGGCTTCCCCCTGACGCGCGATGATTTCGTCGATGTCCGGATCTCTTTCTTCGAGGAAAGGTCGTGGCCTCCCGCAGATGACCGCGTACTCCGCGGAGGAACCCCGACGGTGTACCAATCCACCGGAAGCGGCACACGCTCGGAGATCACTTTTGGGCTGTATCAAGGCGCCAGCGTCACCTCGGTGTTCACGACATCCGCGAACATCTACGGATGCGCTGAGCTCAGCCTGACCATCGACCGGCGCGTGCAACTCCGGAACGTCATCTGCCCGGATTGGATCGCTGGCCTGTTGGCCCAGAGCTCGCCACAACTCGTCGATCTGGAAGAGGTGCTGACGGCACGAAAGGGAACGACGACATGGTGAGAGCACTCCATGCCACGCAATTCATGGCCGGGACCCTTGCGACCGTTCTCTGCATCGGCCTCTCCGGATGCTCGTGGGCATCCCGAGGTTCGGGAAGAGACGAAGCCGAGAAGGATGTGGCGTTCTCCGTCAGCGACGTGGCGGCAAGACTGAAATCTGAAGTTCCCGCGTCGAAGGTGGGGAAGGCACTCACCTCGGAAGATCTGGCGACGGTCGGTGTCCTACACCTCCTCGACGCGCATGAACAGGCGGCAGATTCGGCGCTTCACACAGGGGAAGTCGTGGTGTTCGAATCATCGGGCGACGGCACTCGTTCACGAGTTCAGTTCTGGACATATCAAGAAGCAACGATCGATTCCGTCTTCTCCACGACAGCGCGTGCTTATGGCTGTGGCAGCCTGACCCTCGCGGCGGACCGCAGCGTGACGCTGGCCGACAGCGAATGCCCCGGATGGGTGACTGCCCGATTCCCGAGCTCCACGATCCGGGTCGTCTCGCTCGAAGAGGTCCTGACGAAGCAGAAGGGCAGGACGACCTGGTGAGTATTCACGATTCCGTCTCGCTCAGCGGCGGATCTCGCCGAGCCCGCTCGAACCGCCGCTACAGACGTGGACGACGGTCCTGAGGTGGTGACCCAGAGACGCATCGGGGCCGCATTCATCTCGATCCTGCTCATCCTCGCCCTGGGCGGATGCTCCTTCTCCCCTTCCGCACGAGAGCGAGCTGAGAAGAGCGCCGCATCCGCAATCAACTCCCTAGCGACGAGCATGAAGATGAACGTGCCTGGGACGAGAATCGGATCGGTGCTGAAGAAGGCAGATCTCCCAGATGCTCGCGTCAACTTCCTTGTGGACGGACGCCCTCCGGCCGAAAGCCCCACCCCAATGGGCGGCACACCGAACGTCTTTGATTCTGCGGCCGACGGACAAAGCTCCTCTATCGTCTTCTGGCTCCCCCAAGCCGCCAGCGTTGTGTCGGCTTTCGATGAATCGGCGTTCATCTACGGATGCGGGAGCTTGACGCTCGATCAGTCGAAGCGCGTCATACTCAAGGACCGCGACTGCCCGGACTGGGTGCGCGAACAGATCGACGCGCACTCGCCACAACTCGTTTCACTGGAACAGCTTCTGGTCGAGCGGAAGGGGAAGGCGATGTGGTGAGCTCGGGGACCAGGAGCCGGACCTCGGACCGCCGCGCAACGCTCCCGGGCGGTGACCCGATTCGGACGCACGCGGTTTTCGGTATAGACTCGAACGGTTGCCACGGGGTGTGGCGCAGCTTGGTAGCGCGCTTCGTTCGGGACGAAGAGGCCGCAGGTTCAAATCCTGTCACCCCGACACATCAGAGGGACCGATCCACGGATCGGTCCCTCTCTCGTTCTCCCCCGCTCCGGCCCCGACGCCGAGCGGGAAGGCCCAGGTCCGCCGGATAAGCTGAGCACACCATGACTGCACCGCGCCTGGTCGCCTTCGACCTCGACGACACCCTCGCCCCCTCGAAGAGCCCGATCGATCCGCGGATCGCCCGCCTGCTGATCGACCTCGCGTCCCGGGTCGAGGTCGCGATCATCTCCGGCGGAAACGAGGACCAGTTCCGCACGCAGGTCGTCTCGCAGCTCGGAACCGACGTCGACACGGCGACGCTCGCCCGGATCCACCTCATGCCCACCTGCGGCACGCGCTACCTGCGCCACGACGGCGACGACTTCACGCTCGTCTACGCCCGCGACCTCACTCCGGAGCAGACCGCCGAGGCGCTCCGGGCCCTGGAGGAGGAGGCACGTCGGCTCGGCCTCTGGGAGGCCGAGCCGTGGGGGCCGATCCTGGAGGACCGCGGGTCGCAGGTGACGTTCTCCGCGCTCGGGCAGAAGGCTCCCGGCGACGCGAAGAAGGCGTGGGACCCGGACGGCGCCAAGCGCCGCGCGCTCCGCGACGCCGTGGCGCCGCGCCTGCCCGACCTGGAGGTCCGCTCCGGCGGCTCCACCTCGATCGACATCACCCGCGCCGGCATCGACAAGGCGTACGGCATGGGCGAGCTCGCCGAGCACACCGGCATCCCCTATGGCGAGATGCTCTTCTACGGCGACCGGCTGGACGAGGGCGGCAACGACTACCCCGTGAAGGCTCTCGGCGTCCCCTGCGTGACCGTGGAGGGCTGGGAGGACACCGCGGACCACCTGGACGCCCTGCTGCCGACACTGCCGCGCCGCTGACGAGGGGCAACGCGTTTCGACTCGCTCCGCTCGCTCAACGACCGACACCCACCGGACGTTGAGCGAGGAGCGCAGCGACGAGACGAAACGCGTCCGGCACCGGGGCAGCGCGTTTCGACTCGCTGCGCTCGCTCAACGACCGGAGGGTCACTCGCTGCGCTCGCTCGACGGACGGAGGGGGCTCGCGGGGGTCGCTCAGCGACCGGGTGAGACCGACTCCGCGGCGGCCGGAGACACGGGCACCATCCGCGTCAGCTGCGTGACGTGCGCGGGCTCCAGCTCCGCCAGCGACGAGACGCCGAGCAGGCGCATCGTCCGCTCGATCTCGCTGCGGAGGATCGCGATCGTCCTGTCCACTCCGCGGCGCCCGCCGGCCATCAGCCCGTAGAGGTATGCGCGGCCGATGAGCGTGAAGTCGGCGCCCAGCGCGACGGACGCCACGATGTCGGCACCGTTCATGATCCCCGTGTCGATCATGACGGTGAAGTCCTCCCCCACCTCACGGCGCACGTGCGGCAGCAGGTGGAACGGGATCGGCGCGCGGTCGAGCTGACGGCCGCCGTGGTTCGACAGCACGATCCCGTCGACGCCCGCGTCCTTCAGCCGTGCAGCGTCCTCCACCGTCTGCACGCCCTTGACGACGAGCTTGCCCGGCCACAGGCCGCGGATCACGTCCAGGTCCTCGTAACTGATCGTCGGGTCCATCGCGGCGTCCAAGAGCTCCCCCACGGTGCCGCCCGTGCTGCTGAGAGAGGCGAACTCGAGCTTCGGGGTCGTGAGGAAGTCGAACCACCACCACGGACGCGGGATCGCGTTGATGATCGTGCCGAGGGTCAGCTGCGGCGGAATGGAGAAGCCGTTGCGCTTGTCGCGCAGACGCGCCCCGGCGACCGGGGTGTCCACGGTGAACATCAGCGTGTCGAAGCCCGCGTCGGCCGCGCGGCGAGTGAGACCGTAGGATATCTCGCGATCACGCATCACATAGAGCTGGAACCAGTTGCGACCCGTCGGGTTGGCCGCCTTGACGCCCTCGATCGAAGTGGTCCCGAGGGTGGAGAGCGTGAACGGGATCCCGGCCGCAGCGGCGGCACCGGCACCGGCGATCTCCCCCTCGGTCTGCATGAGGCGGGTGAAGCCGGTGGGGGCGATGCCGAACGGCAACGCGCTGGGACCGTCGAGGATCGTCGTCGACGTGTCCAGGTCGGGTGCCGGTGTGAGGATGCCCGGGTGGAACTCGACGTCCTCGAACGCCTGACGGGCCCGCGCCAGCGAGAGCTCGCCCTCGGCGGCGCCGTCGGTGTAGTCGAAGGCCGCCTTCGGGGTGCGCCGCTTCGCGATCGTGCGCAGGTCGGCGATCGTCAGCGCCGAGTCGAGACGGCGCTTGGTGCCGTCCAGCTCGGGCGCCTTGAACTTCATCAGTTCGAAGATCTCCGCGGGCTTGGGGAGCTGACGGGGGATGCGGGATGCCATGGATGCCCTTCCTTCAGGTGAGACCGGTCGCGGCGTAGTAGCCGAGGATGTGGTCGCGGACACGGGCGGAGGCCTCGGTGGCCGCCCCCTCGTCCACCGCCCGGATGATGTGTCGATGCTCGTGACGCAGCGCCTGGGCCATCGCGTCCCAATCGTCGATGCCCGCGGATCCCTGGATCACGTAGGACTCGATCGCCTCGCGCAGCCCGGTCATCATCGCCGCGATGACGGCGTTGCCGGAGGCCTCCGCCAACGCCAGGTGGAGCTGGGCGTCCAGCGCCAGGAACTCGGACCTGCTCAGACCGGGGGCGTCCATCGCGTCGAGGATCGCGTGGGCAGCGGTCGTGTCGCGCTCGGGATCCGCGGCGACCATCGCCGTCACGGCCTCCTCCAGCACCAGGCGCGTCCGCACCACGTCGGCGATCGGGAAGCCCTGCGCGGCGACCTGCAGACGCAACAGCGCGGACAGGCCCCCTCCCGGGGCGGCGATCACGATCGCGCCCGCCTGCGGACCGGATCCCGTGGCCGTGCGGATGAGCCCCATGACCTCGAGGACCCGCAGCGCCTCGCGGACGCTGGACCGCCCGACGCCGAGATCGGAGGCGAGATCGCGCTCGGAGGGCAGGCGGTCGCCGGGACCGAGGCGGCCGTCGAGGAGGTCGCGCTCGATGTGCTCGAGCACCGCGCGCCAGGCGCGCACCGGGGCGTCCGCGCTCTCGGTCATACATCCTCCTGTGGTCTGACCACAGGATATGCCGTGTGGTCTGACCACGCAAGCCCGGGGGTCGGGGTGGGATGGCGCGCGTTTCGTCTCGCTGCGCTCGCTCAACGACCAGAGGGCGCGGGGGACCTGCTGCGTTTCGACTCGCTGCGCTCGCTCAACGACCAGGTGGGACGTGCTGCGTGTCCTCTCGCTGCGCTCGCTCGACGACCGGGTGGGAGAACGCGCGGGATCCGCCGCGCCGGATCAGCTCAGGCGGCCGCCGGACTCCTGGAGATAGCAGTTGCCGCAGAGGGACTCGTACGTCACAGCGGCACCGTCGATCGCGACCTGCTCCCCGTCGAAGACGAACGCGTCCCCCACACGACGGCCGTTGAACACCGCCTTGCGCCCGCAGCGGCAGATCGTCTTGAGCTCCTCGAGCGTGTGCGCGATGGCGAGGAGCCGGGCAGACCCCGGGAAGGCATGGGTGAGGAAGTCGTTGCGGATCCCGTATGCGAGCACGGGGATCCCGTCCTCCACCGCGATCCGGAACAGGTCATCGACCTGCTCGGGCGCGAGGAACTGCGCCTCGTCCACGAGCAGGCACGCCACGTCCGCCGGCTCCTGCGGCAGCAGCCCCGCCGTCGCCTCCTGACGGACGCGATCGCGCTCCCGCTGGAAGAGGGCTCGGGCGTCGTCCTCCGCCCCGATCAGGAAGTCGACCTCACGCGTCATCCCGAGCCGGCTCTCGATCTGGGACGCGCCCTTCGTATCGATCGCGGGCTTGGCCAGCAGCACGTGCTGGCCGCGCTCCTCGTAGTTGTACGCCGCCTGCAGCAGAGCCGTCGACTTTCCGGAGTTCATCGCCCCGTAGCGGAAGTACAGCTTCGCCACGGCGGACCGTCAGGCCGTGAGGTCGAGCGCGGAGGCGGTGGCGGACATCGACGCCTCCGCCGCGGCGGCGTCGCCGTTCAGCGTCTCCCCGAGCGTCGGGATCAGCGCACGCAGCTCCGGCTCCCACCCCGGGTACTGCTCGGGGAAGCAGCGCTTGAGCAGACCGAGCATGATCGGGACGGCGGTCGACGCGCCCGGGGACGCGCCCAGCAGCCCGGCGATGGATCCGTCCTCGGCCGCGACGACCTCGGTGCCGAACTGGAGGATCCCGCCCTTCTTCGGATCCTTCTTCATCACCTGGGCGCGCTGGCCCGCCTGGATCAGCGTCCAGTCCTCGTCCTTCGCCGTCGGCATGAAGACGCGCAGGCTGTCCACCTTCTTGCGATGGTTCTTCGCCAGCTCGCCGAGCAGGTACGTGATGAGGTCCGGGTTCGCGAACGCGACGCGCAGCATCGGCCACAGGTTGTGCGGACGGACCTGCGTGACGATGTCGAGCATCGATCCGTTCTTGAGGAACTTGGGGCTGAACGTCGCGAACGGACCGAACAGGAGGGAGGACTCCCCGTCGACGACGCGGGCGTCCAGGTGCGGGACCGACATCGGCGGCGCGCCGACCGAGGCCTGCGAGTAGACCTTGGCCTTGTGCTGCGCCACCACCGCCGGGTTCGTGGTCTTCAGGAACTGCCCGCCGATCGGGAACACGCCGTAGCCGCGGATCTCCGGGATCCCGGACTTCTGCAGGAGCTTTAGGGCCCAGCCGCCCGCGCCGACGAAGACGAACTTCGCGTCGAGCTGACCGGGTGTGCGGCCGATCGCGTTGCGGTAGCCGACCCGCCACGTGCCGTCCTTGCGGCGCTTGAGGCTGCGCACCTCATGGTCCGTGCGGACCTCGACACCGCTCTCGGCGAGGTGGTCGAAGAGCTGGTGGGTGAGGGCGCCGAAGTCCACGTCGGTGCCCGAGGGGACGCGCGTCGCCGCGAACGGCTCGCCCGCCCGGCGCTTCTGCATCAGCAACGGCGCCCACTGGTTGATGACCCGGGAGTCCTCGCTGTACTCGATGCCCGCGAACAGCGGCTGCTCCTTGAGGACCTCGTACCGCTTCTTGAGGTAGGCGACGTCCTTCTCACCGCGGACGAACGTCATGTGCGGCGTGGAGTTGATGAACGTCGACGGTGCGTCCAGCACCCCCCGCTCGACCAGCGCGCTCCAGAACTGCCGGCTCTGCTGGAACTGCTCGTTGATCGAGATCGCCTTGGCCGGATCCAGCGGGCCGTCGCCGTTCTCCGGCATGTAGTTCAGCTCGCAGAGGGCGGCGTGACCCGTTCCCGCGTTGTTCCAGGGGTTGGAGCTCTCCTGCCCCACGTCGCTGAGCCGCTCGAAGGCGACGATCTTCCAGTCCGGCTGCAGTTCGTGCAGCAGGGTACCCAGGGTGGCGCTCATGATGCCACCGCCGATGAGGACGACGTCGACGGATTCAGTCACCCGACCAGTCTAGTTCCGGGCGCGAGGGCCCCCGACCACGTGTCGCCCCGCCCCGCCGATCAGCGGCCGAGACGGTCGGCGACGAGCTCTGCGACCTGGACGGCGTTGAGCGCCGCGCCCTTGCGCAGGTTGTCGTTGCTGAGGAAGAGCACGAGGCCCTTGCCCTCCGGTGCCGACTGGTCGGCCCGGATCCGGCCGACGAAGCTCGGGTCCTTGCCCGCCGCGGACAGCGGAGTGGGGACCTCCTCGAGCACGACGCCGGGGGCGCCGGCCAGCACCTCGCGCGCACGATCGGGGGTGATGTCCCGTGCGAACTCGGCGTTGATCGAGAGCGAGTGACCCGTGAACACCGGCACGCGCACGCACGTGCCCGCCACGCGCAGGTCCGGCAGACCCAGGATCTTCCGGCTCTCGTTGCGGAGCTTCTTCTCCTCGTCGGTCTCGTTCAGCCCGTCGTCGACGACGGATCCGGCCAGGGGGATCACGTCGAACGCGATCGGGGCGACGTACTTCTCCGGCTGCGGGAAGTCCACCGCGGAGCCGTCGTGGACGAGACGCAGGGTGTCACCCTGGGCGAGCACGCCCTCGACCTGGCCGAGCAGCTCCTGCGCGCCGGCCAGCCCCGATCCGCTCACCGCCTGGTAGGTGCTCACGATGAGCCGCTCCAGCCCCGCCTCCTCGTGCAGCGCCTTCAGCACCGGCATCGCCGCCATCGTGGTGCAGTTCGGGTTGGCGATGATGCCCTTGGGGGTGTGCGCGATCGCCTCCGGGTTGACCTCGCTGACCACCAGCGGGACCTCCGGGTCCATCCGCCAGGCGCTGGAGTTGTCGACGACCACGGCGCCGGCCGCGGCGAAGCGCGGCGCGTAGGCGCGGCTCGCCGTCGCCCCCGCCGAGAACAGCGCGATGTCGATGCCCGCGGGATCCGCCGTCTCGACGTCCTCGATGAGGATCGTCTCCCCGCCGAACTCGACGGCCGTGCCGGCCGACCGCGCCGAGGCGAACAGCCGCAGCTCCCGGATCGGGAAGGAGCGCTCCGCCAGGATGTCGCGCATGACGGTGCCGACCTGGCCGGTGGCGCCGACGATGGCGAGGGAGAGTCCGGAATCGGAGATACGGGTCATGAGGGTTCCTAGGCGTCGAGCGGTGAGGCGTTCGAGGCGCAGACGCGGTCGCCGGGTGTGGCGGAGGGATCCGCGCCTGGCGCCGGTGTCAGGGTTTGAGCGAGTCTAGCGGTTCCACAACCGCATCTTCTCCGGATTGCGCATGATCCACACGTCCGTGACCGCGTCGGGACCGGCCCCCACGTTCACCACCGTCGTGACGGCGCCGCCCTGCCTCGCGACGAGGGCCAGGCCGTCGCCCGTGCGCACGGCCTCGACCTCCGCATCCGGCCATTTCGCGAGGAGGCCGAGCAGGAACCGCGCGACGTCCGTCGCGCCCGTGACGGGGCGCCGGGCCGCCGAGACGACCCCTCCTCCGTCGGAGCGGAGGGTGACGGTGTCGTCGAGCACCGCCACGACCGCGGCGAGGTCGCCCGAGAGGCACGCCGCGGCGAACGCCTGCACGAGGTCGTCGTGGCGCGCGGCATCCGCGCGGACGCGCCGCCCCTCTCGGACGTGACGACGGGCGGACGAGGCCAATTGGCGGCAGGCGGCGGGCGTGCGTCCGACCGCGGCCGCCACCTCGTCGAACGGCACGCCGAACACGTCGTGCAGCACGAAGACGACGCGTTCCGCCGGGGTGAGCGCCTCCAGCAGGAGCAGAAGCGCCGTCGACACGCTCTCCGCCTGGGAGACGCGATCGAGGGGATCTCCCGGAGGGGTCCCGTGGATTCCGGCCACCCGCAGCGCCTCGGCCGGCACGGGCTCGGGCAGCCACTCGCCCACGTACCGCTCCCGGCGCGCCCGCGCCGACCCGAGGACGTCCAGCACGATCCGGGAGACGACGCGGGTCAGCCAGGCGCCGGGCACGCGGATCGCCGCGCGCTCCGCGTCGTCCAGCCCGTACCACCGGACGTATGCCTCCTGCACCGCGTCCTCGGCCTCCGCGAGCTCGCCCAGCATGCGGAACGCCACCGCGATCAGCCGCGGACGCTCGGCTTCGGCGGTCCCTGTGTCGCCGGACATCCGCACCCCTTCCCTCCCGCCGCGCACGACCGAGGCGCGGGGGCGTGCTCACATTCTCGCGTGCTGCGTCGTCGGGAAGGTGAGGGACCGCGCCGCGGCCCGCCACAGGAGAGGACACGCATGAGGATCGCGATCGCAGGAGGAACCGGAACGATCGGCAGGAAGATCGTCGCGGCGACGCGCGCCGCCGGCCATGACAGCGTCGTGCTCGCGCGCACCGCCGGCGTGGATCTGCGCACCGGCGAGGGCGTCGACGCCGCTCTCGACGGGGTCGACGCGATCGTGGACGCCGTGAGCGTGCCCACGCTCGACGCCCGGACCGCCACCGCCTTCTACGAGGCGACCACCGCGACGCTCCTGCGGGCGGTGTCGCGCCACGGCATCCGCCATCTGCTGACGCTGTCGATCGTGGGAGTGGACCGGAACCCCGCCGGGTACTACGCCGGAAAGCTCGCGCAGGAGCGACAGGTGGTCGCGTCCGATGCGCCGTGGACGATCCTCCGGGCGACGCAGTTCCACGAGTTCGCGGGCCAGGTCGCCGCACAGTCCCGTCTCGGGCCGATTCAGTTCGCGCCTCGCGCTCGGGTGCAGCCGGTGTCGGCTGCGGCGCTCGCCGGGCACCTCGTGAGCCTGGTCGCCGCCGGGGCGCAGGGACGCGCTGCGGATGTCACGGGTCCGCGCGAGGAGAGCCTGGCCGAGATGATCCGTGCCCAGGTCCGCCGGGACGGTCGCCGAGGACCCGTCGTCGCGCTGTCCGTCCCGAACGCGCAGATGCGGGGGATGCGCGCGGGCCTGAACCTTCCCGGCCCGGACGCCCTGCGGATCGGCCCCTCCTTCGCGGACTGGCTGTCCGCCTGACCCCGAGCCTCACCCGCTCCGCCGGACCGCGTGCCCCGATCTGCACACTCGGACCCGATCTGCACATGCTCTCCCTGGAATCCTGTGCGGATCGGAGCGACGTGTGCAGATCGGGCGGCGTTTCGTCTCGCTTCGCTCGCTCAACGACCGGGGCGGAGCGGAGGGCGTCTCGTCTCGCTTCGCTCGCTCAACGACCGAGGGGTGGATCAGCGGCCGGAGCCGGCGGCGACGACCGCCTCCACCTCGCCGTCGAGACCGTACGCGGTGTGCACGGTGCGCGCGGCCTCGGCGAGGTCGTCGCCACGCAACACGACCGAGATGCGGATCTCGGACGTGGAGATCATCTCGATGTTGATCCCGGCGGTGGACAGCGCCTCGAAGAGGATCGCGGAGACGCCCGAGTGCGTGCGCATCCCCGCCCCCACCACGGACAGCTTGCCGATCTGGTCGTCGTGCACGAGGCTCTCGAACCCGACCTCCTGCTGCTCCGCGGCCAGCGCCTTGAGCGCCGCGGCGGCGTCCGACTTCGGCAGCGTGAAGGAGATGTCGGTGCGCGCGGTCGAGGCCGGCGACACGTTCTGCACGATCATGTCGACGTTCGCGCCAGACTTCGCCACGATCTTGAAGATCTCGGCGGCCTTGCCCGGGACGTCCGGGACCCCGGTGACGGTGACCTTGGCCTGGCTGAGATCGGTGGCGACCCCGGCGACGATCGGCTCTTCCATGGCGTCTCCCTCGGATTCGCGGGGGTTCTTCATGCCCTCGCCCAGAACGTAGGTGCCCTCGTTCGACGTGAAGGTCGACCGGGCGTGGATGAGCACCCCGTGACGACGGGCGTACTCGACGGCGCGGATGTAGAGCACCTTCGCGCCGTTGGCGGCGAGCTCCAGCATCTCCTCGCTGCCGACCGTGCCGAGCTTGCGCGCCATCGGCACGACGCGGGGATCCGCGGTGAAGATGCCGTCCACATCGCTGTAGATCTCGCAGACGTCGGCCTCGAGCGCCGCGGCGAGCGCGACCGCGGTCGTGTCGGATCCGCCGCGGCCGAGCGTCGTGATGTCCTGCGTGTCGTCGTTGAGCCCCTGGAACCCCGCGACGATGACGATCGCCCCCTCGTCGAGCGCCTCACGGAGCCGCGTGGGGGTGACCTCCACGATCCTGGCGGCGCCGTACCGGCTGTCGGTTCGCATCCCGGCCTGGGGACCGGTGAAGGAGCGCGCGTCGAAGCCCATCGAGTGGATGGCCATGGCCAGCAGCGCCATCGAGATCCGCTCGCCGCTGGAGAGCAGCATGTCGAGCTCCCGCGGGGCGGGGATCGGCGCGACCTCGGCGGCGAGGTCGAGCAGCTCGTCCGTCGTGTCGCCCATCGCGCTCACGGCCACGACGACGTCGTGCCCGGCACGGCGGGTGTCGACGATGCGCTTGGCGACGCGCTTGATGCTCTCCGCGTCGGCGACGGAGGATCCGCCGTACTTCTGCACGATGAGGGCCACGAAAATCTCCCGGGGAACGGTCGGGCGCGGCTCGGTGCCCGCGCCCTCGCACATTCTACGAGCGCGCCGCATGCCGCTCGGGACATGTGACGCTCAGATCAGGCCGCGCCGACGGGCCTCGCTCGCGGCGGCCGAGCGGCTCTCCGCCCCGAGCTTCTCCAGGAGGTGCACGACGTGGGTCTTCACGGTGCCCTCGCTGATGAACAGTCGGCTCGCGATCTCCCGGTTGCTCGCTCCCTCGTCGACGAGGACCAGCACCTCTCGCTCCCGCGCCGTCAGCGAGACACGCGGTGCGCGAAGCGCCTCCACCAGTCGCTGGTCCCCGCCCGGCGTCAGCACCGTCGCCCCGGCCGCCGCGTCGGCGATCGCCGCGGCGATGACATCGGTGGGGACCTCCTTGAGGAGATAGCCCGCGGCTCCCGCCTCGACCGCGCGGATGATCTGGGCGTCGTGGTCGAACGTGGTGAGGATCAGGACGGCCGGGGCACCCGGCAGGGCGCGCACGGCCCGCGTCACGGCGACCCCGTCCATCCCCTCCCCCAGGCGCAGGTCGCACAGGACGACGTCGGGACGCAGGTCGGCGGCCAGACGGACCGCCTCCTCCCCGCTCGCGGCCTCTCCCACGACCGGGAAGCCGCGACTCTCCACCAGCGCCCGCAGCCCCGCGCGGACGATGGGGTGATCGTCGACGAGCAGCACGCGCACGCTCATGCGTGCTCCCCCGTCGCCGTTCCGCCCGGGGCGAGCGGGACGCTCGCGGCGAGCCGCACCCCTTCGCCGGGCTCCGACGCGATCCGGAGCTCTCCGCCCAGCTCGCGCAGCCGCGAACGCATCGCCGTGAACCCGTAGGAGGACCCCGAGCGGCGAAGGGCCTCGTCGACGTCGAAACCGACGCCGTCGTCGACGACCTCCAGGACGACGCCCCCGGCGTCCGCCGCGAGCACGACGCGGACCTGGGAAGCCCCGGCGTGCCGACGGACGTTCGAGAGCGCGGACTGCGCCAGCCGCAGGAAGGCGACCTCCACGGCCGTGGGGAGCGGTGGCAGCGTCTCGTCCACGTCCAGCCGCGCCGAGATCCCCGTCTCCTCCCCCAGCGCCGCGACCATGCGCGACAGGGCGGCGGCGAGGGCGGATCCCTCCAGCTCCGCCGGAGCGAGGGCGGCGACGATGCGACGGAGCTCCCCGAGGGCGTGCTGCGCGAGCGCGGCCACCTGCCCGGCGCTGCCGGTTCCGGAGGACGACCCGGCCTCGTCGTCGGCGCGAGCGAGCATGACGATCGAACTCAGCTCCTGCGCGATCGTGTCGTGAAGGTCCCGGGCGAGGCGGGTGCGCTCCCGTGCCGCCCCGGCCTCGCGCTGGGTGACCGCCAGTTCCTCCTGCAGCCGCGCGGTCTCCTCCTGGGCCCGGATCAGGGAGGCGATGAGGCGCTCCCGCTCCGCGGCGTCGCGGAGCAGACGGTCGTAGCCCAGTGACACCCCGTAGGCGAACCCGCCGCCGACGAGCGGGCCGAGGACATGCGCGAACGTGGTGAGGCCCGCCGAGGCGGGGTGCACCGCCGGGACGACGATGGCCGCGGCGATGGCCGCCGCGGCGAACAGCAGGGACCACGGCTGCCGCAGCACGTGCCCCGCGAGCAGCAGGATCGGGAAGACGAGCCACACGAACTCCGGCGACAGCACGACCATGCCCGCCCACAGCACCGCCAGCGCGACGACCCACCAGCCCGCCGCTCGGCCGCGCGCGAACGACGCGCCGGCGCCGTACCACGCGAGGAACGCTCCCGCCGCACACAGCACGAGCACCAGTTCGCCCCCGGCGAGCGCCGCGCGGACGGTGACGACCACCGTCAGGACCACGGTGATGAGGTGCAGCGCGAAGCGGGCGCCGCGCAGCATCCGGTGCCGGGAGTCCCCGACGACGGCGGAGGGCGCAGCGGTCATCCCCCGATTCTGCCGCGCGGGCGGCCGGGAGCGCGCGTCCCGGGGATCGATCTTTCGATGGATCCCCCGGGCCGTGACGGGACGGACGCTGGAGGCATGACCGCATCCCCGACCGTTCCCGTGTCCGCCGACGTCACCCGGACCCGCTCCGCCGCGCTCCGCCTGCTGTTGACGACCACCACCGTCTACGTCGTCCTCGGCCTCGCTGCGGGCCTGTTCTACCGCGAGTTCACCAAGGCCAACGGCTTCCCGGAGGGGATGTCCGGTCAGCTCGGTCTCGCCCACACCCACATCCTGACGCTGGGCGCCGTGATCATGCTCCTCGTCCTGGCGCTGCAGAAGAGCTTCCATCTGTCGGACGGCCGGCTGTTCCGCTGGTTCTTCGCGTTCTACAACGCCGGCGTGCTCCTCACGAGCGCCCTGCTGGTGTGGCACGGCATCCTGCAGGTCCTCGGCGAAGAGGCCTCGGCGATGATCGCCGGGCTCGCCGGCGTCGGCCACATCCTCGTCGGCGCGGGCTTCGTCCTGCTTCTGCTCAGCCTGCGGGCGGCGATCCGTCGCGAGGCGTGACACGCCCGTCCGTGCGCCCCTCGATCTCCGCCGCAGCCGCCGACTCCATGGCTGTGGCGACGGTTGTCGCCTCCGCCTCGTCGTGGTCGGCGGCGCGCGGGGGCCGGAGACGACCGCCGGTCCCCGCGAACCAGCAGCCGACGATGATGAGCGGGAACCCGATCAGCAGTCCCGGGGTGAGCGGCTCGGCGAGCAGCAGCGCACCGAGCACGATCGCGACGACCGGGTTGACGTAGGTGAACAGCGGCGCCCGGACCGGCCCGACCTCGCGGATGAGGGCGAAGAAGACGAGGAACGCCACCGCCGTGCACACCACGGTGAGGGCCAGCAGCGCCGCCGCGGAACGCAGCGTCGGCACCTGGTGCTGGGTGAGGAGCGCGATCGGCAGATACAGGACGCCGATGAAGAGCAGCGCGAGCGTGATCGACCCCAGGGAGGGGACGTCGTGGAGCTTGCGCGCGACGATGAACGGCGCGATCGCGTAGAGCACGGCGACCAGCAGCACCTCGCCGGCGGCCACGAGGTTGACCTCGCCGCCGAACAGCCCGGGGCCGGCGACGACCGTCGCGACGCCGGCGAAGCCGACGAGGAGGCCGATCACGCGGGCCGGCCTCAGCACGCCCCGGTCGCCGCCGCCGAGCGCGATGAGGGCGGCGAACAGCGGAACGGTCGCCACGAGCAGGCCGGTGAGCCCGGAGGGAAGCGTCTGCTCGGCGTGCCCGAGCAGCAGGAACGGCCCGCCCATCTCCACCAGCCCGAAGGCGAGCACCCACGGCCAGTGCTTCCAGGCGGCGCGCAGCGCACCGCTGCGGATCGCGAACGGCAGGAGCAGGAGCGCGGCGAGGAAGGTGCGACCGGCGACGACAGCGGGCGGGGAGAACGACTCGACCGCGACGCTGATGAACAGGTAGGGCACGCCCCAGAGCAGGGCCATGGCGCCGAAGAGCAGCCACCCCTTGCGAGTGAACCCTCCGGCGGCGTTCACAGGACGCGCCGCCCCTCGAAGGCGCGGCCGAGAGTGACCTCGTCCGCGTACTCCAGGTCGCCGCCCACCGGCAGCCCCGAGGCCAGCCGGGAGACGGTGATCTGCATGCTCGTGAGCAGGCGGCTCAGGTAGCTCGCCGTGGCCTCCCCCTCGAGGTTCGGGTTGGTGGCGAGGATCACCTCCTGGACGGTGCCGTCGGCGAGCCGCGACATCAGCTGCGCGATGCGCAGATCGTCCGGTCCGATGCCGGCGATGGGACTGATCGCGCCGCCGAGGACGTGATACAGGCCCCGGAACTCCCGCGTGCGCTCGATCGCGGCGACGTCCTTCGCGTCCTCGACCACGCAGATGAGCGCGCCGTTGCGCCGCGGGTCACGGCAGATCGCGCAGCGTTCCTGCTCGGCGACGTTGCCGCACACCTCGCAGAACCGCACGCGCTCGCGCACCTCGGTCAGCAGCTCCGCCAGCCGCGCCACGTCGAAGGAGGGGGTCTGCAGGATGTGGAAGGCGATGCGCTGAGCGGACTTCGGCCCGATGCCGGGAAGCCGCCCGAACTCGTCGATCAGCTCTTGGACGATGCCGTCGTACATCAGGAGAACCTCGTCGGAGGCTCGTAGGGCTCTTCACGGACGAACCTGGCGCCGAGGATCTGGCGCACGACCGCCTCGCCGTAGCGCTGCACACCGTTGGACGCCGGGCGCGGGGCGCGCGCGCTCGTGCCGTCCGGCGCCGCGGCCGGCGGAA
>NZ_BCRA01000075.1 GCF_001552355.1 Microbacterium resistens NBRC 103078 | reverse complement strand
GGTCGGGGCCAGCGAGATCGCCCACGGGACGAGCATGAGCCCGAGCGCCTCGTGACGCTGGACCGCCGGGGCGCGGCCGACGGCGTCGGCGAGGGACGCGCCGGTCGCGGCCGTGAGCGGGATGAGCACGGCCACGAGGACGGCTGCCAGCGGCAGCGCCGCGCCGACGCGGCGTCGTGCGGCGGGCCACAGCGCGCAGACGATGAGCGCGATCGCGGTGAGCGGGGTCAGGACCACGGCGGCATGCACGAGGAGCGGATGCAGCGGCAGCCCGGCGAACGAGGCGGTGTCCAGCGGCGTCATCGCGTCCATACTGAGAGAACGACGCACACCGCGTCCGGGTTCAGATGAACCGCCGGCGCTTCCGTCTCGTGTCACAGAGGGAGGCGGACTGTGGAAGACGACGAACGGCTCGCGGCGCTCTACGACGTGCACGCCGGGCCCATCCGGCGCTATGTCGTGCATCTGACCGGCAACGCGTCGTCGGCGGACGACGTCGTCCAGGAGACGCTGCTGAGGGCGTGGCGGACCCCGAGGATCCTGGAGCAGGAGGCGGCCACCTCGCGCGCCTGGATGCTGACCGTCGCCCGCCATCTCGTGATCGACGAGGCCCGGAGCGCCCGGCGCCGCCACGAGCGCGCGGTTCCGGAGGTGCCCGAGGGCACCGCGCCGGACGACACGGACCGCCTCATCGACGCCCTGCTCATCGAGGACGCCCTCGCCGCGCTGAGCGCGGAGCACCGGGCCGTCATCGTCGCGGGCTACTTCGGCGGGCGCAGCGTGGAGGAGATCTCGGGCGAGCTCGGGATCCCGAAGGGGACCGTGAAGTCGCGCATGCACTACGGACTGAGAGCGCTGCGACTGGCACTGCAGGAGAGAGGGGTGACCCGGTGAGCGGGGAACACGAACGCTACGCGACCTGGGACGCCGCCTATGCGATGGGGGCGTTGTCCGCCGCGGATCGATCCCGGTTCGAGGCGCACCTGGCGCACTGCGCGCGGTGCCGGACCGCGGTGTCCGAGCTCACTCCGGTGGTCGGACTGCTCTCCCGGATCCCCGCCGAGCGGGCGGAGAGCCTGGGCGCCGCGCCGCGGGACCCCGCCGCCGATCGGCTCCGTGAGATCGCCCGGGCGCGACGGCGTCGCCGACAGCGCCTCGTCTGGGCGGCGGTGTCCGTCGCCGCCGCGGTGGCCGTGGCCGTGCCGATCGCCCTCGTCGCCCTGAGCCCGCGCCCCGCGGTGTCCGTCGCTCTGGAGCCGGCGGTCTCCGTGCCGGTCACGGCCACCGTGGAGCTGACACCGGTCGCCTGGGGCACGCGGATCGACATGGAGTGCGCGTACGGGGCGGACGCGCCCGATGCCGGCTGGACCTACGTGCTCACGGTGATCGACGCATCCGGCGCGGCGACGGAACTGTCCACGTGGAAGGTGGAACCGGGCCGTACCGCGCGGGTGTCCGCCGGCGTCGCCGAACGGCTGCCGGACATCCGAGCGGTGGAGGTCCGCAACGCCGCCGGCGACGTCATCCTGCGCCAGGACCTGGAGACCACCGAGCGGATCGGATGAACCGCGGGGCGTGTCGTCTCGTTTCACCGGTGACGCTTCACGGCGGAGCGCGGGAAGGACGAGATCATGCGCAGGACACTCGCGATCGGGGCGCTCGCCCTCGGAATGCTCCTGGCGGGCTGCGGCTCACCCGGAGCGGCGGAGACCTCGGCGCCTCCGGCCTCGGATGCCGGCGGGTACGGCGACGCCCCCTCCTCGGGCGCGGACCTCATGCTCGCCGAGACGGCGCTCGGGGAGATCGTCGTGACCGCCGACGGGATGACGGCGTACGTGTTCGACAAGGACACCCAGGGCGCGGCCGAGAGCGCGTGCACCGGTGCGTGCCTCGGCAACTGGCCGCCGATCCTCGCCGCCGGATCCGAGCCGGTGGGGGACGGGATCACGGGTGAGCTGGGCACGATCGACACCCCGGACGGGAAGAAGCAGATCACGCTGGACGGGTGGCCGCTGTACACCTTCGCCGGGGACGCCGCGGCCGGGGACGTCGCCGGGCAAGGCGTCCAGGACGTGTGGTGGGTCGTGGACGCGACGGGGGCGAAGATCGGGGGATGAACGACACCGCGCCGCCGGGTGATCCGGCGGCGCGGTGGTCCCGGCTCTCCGGGATCGGGTCGGTCGGCGCCGCCGCAGCGGCACGCGATCTCAGCTCTGGGACTGGCCGTACGAGCCGAGCTGACGGGTCGACTCGACGACCCGTGCGGCCATCGCGGTCTCGGCGACCTTGCCCCAGGCGCGGGGGTCGTAGAGCTTCTTGTTGCCCACCTCGCCGTCGACCTTCAGCACGCCGTCGTAGTGGGAGAACATGTAGCCCGCGATCGAGCGGGTGAAGGCGTACTGCGTGTCGGTGTCGATGTTCATCTTGATGACGCCGTTGGCGACCGCCAGGGCGATCTCCTCGTCCGTCGAGCCCGAGCCGCCGTGGAAGACGAGGTCGAGGGGCTTCGCGCCGGTGCCGTACTTCTCCGCGACCTGGGCCTGGATGTCGCCGAGCAGTTCCGGGCGCAGCTTGACGTTGCCCGGCTTGTACACGCCGTGCACGTTCCCGAAGGTGAGCGCCGCGATGTAGCGCCCCTGCTCGCCGAGACCGAGGGCCTGGACGGCCTGGTCGACGTCGGCGAAGGTCGTGTAGAGCGCGTCGTTCGAGCCCTCGTGGCGGACGCCGTCCTCCTCGCCGCCGACGACGCCGATCTCGACCTCGAGGATCGCGTTGATGTTCTTCATGCGGGGGAGGAGATCCTTGGCGATCTCGATGTTCTCGGCGAGCGGCACCGCGGAGCCGTCCCACATGTGCGACTGGAAGATGGGGTTGCGGCCGGCCTTGACCTCTTCCTCGGAGGCGGCGATGAGCGGCTCGACGAAGCCGGCCAGCGCGTCCTTCGGGCAGTGGTCCGTGTGCAGCGCGACCGTGACCGGGTACGACTTCGCCACCTCGGTCGCGTACTTCGCGAAGGCGAGGGCGCCGGTGGCGCGGGCCTTCACGGTGTGCCCGGCGAAGTAGTCGGCGCCTCCGGTCGTCACCTGGATGATGCCGTCCGATCCGGCCTCGGTGAGGCCCTGCAGGACGGCGTGGATCGTCTGCGAGCTGGAGACGTTGAACGCGGGGTAGGCGAATCCGCCCGCCTTCGCGCGATCGAGCATCTCTGCGTACTGATCCGGGGTGGCAACGGGCATGGCATCTCCTGTGCTGAGCGACGGGGTCAGTGCCACTCTATCGCCGCAGATCCGCGTGATCCGATCCGTTTCGGACGCCGTCGAACCGTCAGAACTTCGGTGCGCGAAAGAAGCGTGTTTCTTTCGGTCGACGTGGGCGCAAAAGCCGCGATCCCTGCGTGCTCTGCTTCTAGGCTGGCGGCATGGTGACCCCCGTCGAGAAGACCGCCCCTGCCGATTCGTCCTCCTCTGCGGAGCTGAGCCCGCTGCGCCCCGACCGCAACCTGGCCCTGGAGCTGGTGCGCGCCACGGAGGCGGCGGCGATCCGGGCGGTGCCGTTCATCGGGCGCGGCGCCAAGGAGGCCGCGGACGGGGCCGCCGTCGACGCCATGCGGGCGTTCCTCGGGACGGTCGACTTCGACGGCCGCGTCGTGATCGGCGAGGGAGAGAAGGACAACGCCCCGATGCTCTTCAACGGCGAGCAGGTCGGCACCGGGCGCGGACCCGGATACGACATCGCCGTGGATCCGATCGACGGGACCTCCCTGACCGCGGCCGGACGCCAGAACGCCCTGTCGGTCATCGCGGTGTCCGACCGGGGCACGATGCTCGATGCCTCGAGCATCTTCTACATGGACAAGCTGGTCACGGGTCCCGCCGGCGTCGGCGTCGTGGACATCCGCCTCCCGATCGGCGAGAACATCCGTCGTCTCGCCGCCGCGCTGGAGAAGCCGGTGGAGGAGATCGTCGTCTCGGTCCTCAACCGTCCGCGACACGACGACCTCATCCGCGAGATCCGTGAAGCCGGTGCCGGGACCCGCCTGATGAGCGACGGCGACGTCGCCGGGGGGATCAACGCGGCCCGGCATGGCGCGCGTACCGACATGTGCGTCGGGATCGGGGGCAGCCCCGAGGGCATCGTCACCGCCTGTGCGATCAAGGCTCTCGGCGGGCACATCCAGGGGCGGCTGTGGCCGCGGGACGACGAGGAGCGCCAGCGCGGCATCGATGCCGGCCTCGACATGGACAAGGTCTACGAGGCCGACGACCTCGTCCGCGGCAACAACACGATCTTCGTCGCGACGGGCGTGACGGACGGGCAGCTCGTGGCGGGCGTGCGCCGCGAGGGCGGCTACCTCTACACCGAGAGCATCGTGCTGCGCAGCCACTCCGGGACGCTGCGCCGCATCGCCTCGGAGCACCTCGTCTCCAAGTGGCTCTGAGCCGTACGGCGCATCGTCGCGGGAGTGATCGAGGCCGGCCGGGGAGCCGAACGAGTCGGTGATCGCCGGTCGCTCGTCCGGGGCATCGTTATCGAGCCGAAACCGCCTTCACATCGTGGCGCGGGGACTTCCCGGCTGAGCCTGGCACAATAGGTCCCGCCTGCAGCGCATCGGGAGGGCTCCGGTCGCGCGCGACGAGAGGGGCGAACGGATGGCTTCCGAGAACGTGTACCGGCAGACCTCGGTCACCGACACCGGCACCGTCACCGTCATCGAGATGGACGCGGCGCGTCGGCCCGATGTGCTTTTCCGCGTCCGCAGGCCCGAGGGCCAGGAGATCAGCGCCTGGTGGATGATCGGTGCGTTCGTGCTCTTCTCCGGCGCAGTGATCGCCCTCCTCAGTCTCGTTCCCGGCGGCGCGTGATCTGCTCCGGCTCCTGACCCGACTCCTCGGCACTCGTCAGGTCGTTCGCCCCGTGGTCGCCCGCTGCGTGGCGTCGGTCCTCCTCGTCGCCCGGGTCCGCCGGGTCCAGCCTCGTGCGGAGATCCCCGAGGTCCGCGGTGATCAGAACCGCCTGATCGCCCTCTGACGCCGCGCTCGGTTCTTCTGCGCTGAAGGTCAGTTCTTCGGCGCTGAACCGGCGCGTCGCGTCGGTGATCCTGGCCGGCTCGGCGAGGGCTGAGGCGTCGACACCGGGGAAGCGCCGGGCGGTGACGAGAACGCGGCTCTCCAGGGATCCGGCGAATCGGTTGTAGCTGTCCACGGTCCGCTCCAGTGCCCGCCGGAGGTCGTCGGCGTGCCCCGCGAGCGTGCCGAGGCGGTCGTACAGCTGGGTTCCGAGGGAGAGCAGCGCGCGAGCCTCGTGAGAGATCTCCTGCTGGGTCCAGGTGTAGGCGACGGTCTTGAGCACGGCCCAGAGGTTCACCGGTGAGGCGAGGGCCACACGGCGCGAGAAGGCGTAGTCGAGGAGCGTCGGATCCTCGTCGATGGCGGCGGCCAGGAGCGATTCCGTGGGCAGGAAGCAGATGACGAACTCGGGCCCGGCATCCAGCCCTCCCCAGTAGGCCTTCTTGGCGAGCGCGTCGACGTGGGCTCGGACCGCGCGGACGTGCTGCTGCATGAGCGTCCGGCGCCGTGCGTCGTCGGTCCCGGACAGCGCGCTTGCCTCCAGATAAGCGTCCAGCGGCACCTTGGCATCCACGGCGATCGACGCGCCACCGGCCAGGCGGATCACCATGTCCGGGCGGCCCCGGCCACGATCGGACGTGATCGTCGCCTGCAGGTCGAAGTCCACGTGTCGGGTCAGCCCCGCCGCCTCCACCACGCGGCGGAGCTGCGTCTCGCCCCACACACCCCTCGTGGCGCTGGAGCGCAGCGCGCCGGCGAGGGACTCGGTCGTGGCGCGCAGCGCCGCATCGGACTCCTGCGCGAGGCGCAGCTGCTCGCTGAGCGCACCGAACTGCGCGTGGCGGTCCTGTTCGAGCGTGGAGACCTTCCGCTGCATCTGCTGCAGGGACTCCGCCACCGGCGCGAGCGCCGTGAGCACCGCGTTCTCGCGCTGCGCTCGATCGGCGGCGACGCGCTGCTGCTCACGCGCGTGCTCGACCGCGTCCCGATACAGGTCGTACTGGCGATCCCTGTCCTCGCGAAGCGCGGCGGCCTCGGCGGCGAGCCCCGCCACCGCGGACGCGGATCGGGCGCGCGCCGCGAGCCAGCCGAGACCGGCGCCGACGGCGAGGGCCACGAGGGCCACGAGGACGATGGTTGCTTCCATGCGCCCATCCTGAGCGGTGCCACCGACATCGGCGGGTTCGGATCCGTTTCGGGGCGCCGTCCCCGGCGTCGGGGTCCCCTTCGGGGGTCGATCACCCTGAGATGCGCCCCAGAACCGGCATCGGGACTCGAAGGACTCAGGCGACGGCGCGCGCGGGCTCCGGCACGGGCGCCGGAGCAATCCGGACGCCCACCGCGTCGGCGAGCTCCTCGATCGTGCGGGAGCCGTTGCGACGGGCGGCGTCGATGACGATCTGCGCGCAGGCCCGTGCATCAGCGAGCGCGTCGTGGTGCGGGAACTCGCCGAACCCGGCGGCCGCCGCGGCTCGGGGGAGGCGGTAGGAGTCGAGGTCGTAGACGCGGCGAGCCACGTTCAGACTGCACAGCGAACGATACGGCGGCACGGCGTCGCCGGTGGCCTCGCAGGCGCGCCGGAGCACGTTCAGGTCGAAGCCCGCGTTGTGCGCCACGAGGACGTCCGCGCCCGCGAAGCCGCACAGGCGGTCGAGCTGATCGCTCCATGCGGGGGCATCGGCGACCTGATGCGCCTGGATCCCGTGGATCCGCACGTTCCACTCCTGGAAGTGGTCGTGGCCCGCGGGCGGGCGGATCAGCCAGCCCGCCGTGGCCACCACCTCGCCGTCGCGGACGCGGACGAGCCCGACCGAACAGGCGGATGCGGGGGAGGAGTTCGCCGTCTCGAAGTCGATCGCGGTGAAGTCCAGGGGCACGTCCCCAGCCTCCGTCCGGAGACGTCGCCCGACGTTCAGGCGCGCCGGGCGACCGCGGATCGGCGCGTAGGCTGACGCCATGGGATCGGAGCGCGCGACGAGTTTCGGGGCGGAGAGCGGGAACTACGAGACCGGGCGCCCCGACTACCCCGCGGCGGCCGTGGCCTGGCTTCTCGAGCCGCTGGGGGACGGCCCGCGTGCGGTCGTGGACATCGGTGCGGGGACGGGCAAGCTCACCCGCGGCGTGCTCGGCCTCGGCGGCGTGACCATGACCGCCGTCGACCCGGATCCGCAGATGCTCGCCGCGCTCGAGGCGCGCACGCCCGCCGTGCCCACGGTGCGGGGGACCGCGGAGGCCCTTCCTCTGTCGGACGCGGTCGCCGATGCCGCCGTCATGGGGCAGGCCTGGCACTGGGTGGAGCCGGTGGCGGCGTCCCGCGAGGTCGGGCGCGTGGTGCGGCCCGGCGGCGTGCTGGGCCTCATCTGGAACGTGCGCGACGAGCGGGTCGCGTGGATCCGGCGGCTCACGGCGATCATGCACGGCAGCGCCGCCGAGCGGATGATCGCCGAGAACAGCGTGGTCGTCGCCGATCCCTTCGGTCCGGTGGAGGAGCGGCGATGGGAGTGGACCCGCGCGATGACGCGTGCCGAGCTTCACGCCATGGCGCGCTCGCGCAGCTATGTGATCACCGCCTCCACGGACGAGAAGGACCGGATCCAGCGGGAGATGGACGCCCTCTTCGACGAGCTCGGGCTGGCGGACGGCGAGACCCTCGACATGCCGTACGTCACGGTCGCCTATCGCGCGATCCGCGGATCCTGAGGCGGGCCCCGCGCCGGTAGACTCGTACCCCGTGGCTCTCACCATCGGAATCGTCGGACTGCCCAACGTCGGCAAGTCCACCCTCTTCAACGCCCTCACCAAGAACGACGTGCTCGCCGCGAACTACCCGTTCGCGACGATCGAGCCGAACGTCGGCGTCGTGAACCTCCCGGACGCGCGGCTGGACGTGCTCGCCGGGATCTTCGGGAGCGAGCGGATCCTGCCGGCCACGGTGTCGTTCGTCGACATCGCCGGGATCGTGCGCGGGGCGAGCGAGGGGGAAGGGCTCGGCAACCAGTTCCTGGCGAACATCCGCGAGGCCGATGCGATCGCGCAGGTCGTGCGCGGCTTCGCCGACGACGACGTCGTCCACGTGGACGGCGAGATCAACCCGAAGGGCGACCTGGAGACGATCAACGCCGAGCTCATGCTCGCCGATCTCCAGACTCTCGAGAAGGCGATCGTCCGCCTGGAGAAGGAGGTCCGCGGGCGCAAGACCGACCCCGTCGTCCTCGAGACCGCCAAGGCGGCTCAGGACGCGCTGGAGCGCGGGCAGCTCCTGTCCGTGTCGGGCATCGATCTGGCCCCGATCAAGGAGCTGGGCCTGCTCACGTCCAAGCCCGTCATCTTCGTCTTCAACGTCGATGAGGCCGTGCTCACCGACACCGCCCGCAAGGCGGAGCTGGAGGCGCTGGTCGCCCCGGCCAAGGCGATCTTCCTCGACGCGAAGATCGAGTCCGAGCTCATCGACCTCGACCCGGAGGACGCGGCGGAACTGCTCGCCTCCACGGGCCAGGAGGAGTCCGGGCTCGACCAGCTCGCGCGCATCGGCTTCGACACCCTCGGGCTGCAGACGTACCTCACCGCCGGGCCCAAAGAGGCGCGCGCCTGGACCATCGGCAAGGGCTGGAAGGCCCCGCAGGCGGCCGGCGTCATCCACACGGACTTCGAGAAGGGCTTCATCAAGGCGGAGGTCATCTCCTTCGACGACCTGGTGGAGACCGGCTCGGTCGTGGAGGCCCGCGCGAAGGGCAAAGCGCGCCTGGAGGGCAAGGACTACGTCATGCAGGACGGCGACGTCGTGGAGTTCCGCCACAGTTAGGCATCAGGTAGAGGGGAGCCGCAGTGTTCTCAGTCCTTGCGCACTACACCAGCGGTACTGGCGTCCGTGGCATCGTCGAAGGAAAGTCGCTGTGGGCTAGCCACGTCGCCTTCCTCAATGATGCCTCGGAGTTTGAGTACGCGTTCACCCTCGCTCGCGAGATCATCGAGAGAATCAACTCGCTCCGTGAAGACTGGGCCCCGCGGTATCCGAAGCTCGCCGAACTCATCACTCACGAAAGCACGCACCTTGAGCGGGGGAGTCTCCCGGACGTCTTCGTGACATCTCTGACGACGAAGACAGAAGATCTCAGTCAGTGGCGGGGATACACAAGCGCCGGCGACGGATACACGGTTCTATTTGACGCTGAGAAGCTCCGGGACCACGCAAACGCTCTGGGCTGGCGCCTCGTTCCGGTCCAGTACGAGGGCAGCGGCGCGGTCGCAGCCGTGGTTGAAGCCACCTTTCGAAAGCTAGACGACGGCATATATGCTGACGCCGAGTCTGCATTCCGTGGGTTCCAGGATGTGCTGTTCGAGGTGGCTCCTACTCTGAAGCACGATGCATTCGATGCCGAGCAAGAGTGGCGCTTGATCTCGCCGCCCGACGTTGACCCGACGGCGATCAAGTGGCGCTCTGGTGCGAGTTTTCTAGTGCCATATCTTGAGTTCCCGTTACCGCAAGCAGACTCCGGCGTCATCGTGGGGTTCGGGGTCGGTCCGGGGCCGAACGGTGAACTTGCGAGCTCGGCACTCCTGAAGTACATCAACCAGATGGGCCACCACGTTGGCGTTGGGATGCCGGGTATCCCTTTCCGCCCCTGGTAGGTGGCGGACCCAGGTCTTGCCCCGCCGGACAGCGTCGAACATCTATCGGCACGAACAGTACGTCGTGGAGTTACGCCACAGTCAGGCATTTGGCAGAGGCGACACGCTGCTACCGTGCGCTGGGCAGGTCAAAGGGTGCTTCCCATTTCTCGCGCTCAAAGAGCTCATTCAGGGGCATGGCGAGCGCCTCGACCATTTCCGGGTGTTCCGCGAGGTCGTTTATCCGCATGCCGATTGCGTGAAGGTTGAGAATGTGTGTTTCAGGCCAGGCGACATCTCGCCGAACTGCAACCAGGAAATCCGCCATGAGTCGCATGATGACCAACGTTGGGGGCGACGAGTTCGCTGCAATGCGATACCTGTAGAAGGCCTCAACGACCTCATCTGACCCCCAAACTGTGACGAAGGTTTGGAAGTCAGCGATCACGTCCTCAAGCTTCTTGATCGCCGCAGCATTGCGCGAGGGGGTAAGCATGTCGCCCAAAGTCTGTAGAAACGGCTGGTAGAGCTCGTACTTCTTCTGGGCGACTCGGTCTTCTAGCGCTCGAAGTCTGGCCGATTCGTGTTCGGCGCGTTGAGCGCGACGGGCTGATTTTGAGGCCCAGAGCGCGGAGAAGATGGCAACAGCCGCCGGTATAACCAGTGCCACGATCTGCAACCACAGGGGGAGTGTCATGCTTCTGAGTGTGACATGGAGCCCCGGACCGCATAGTTAATGTCAGGACGGCGGCGTGGTGGAGTTCCGCTTCAACGTCTGACGCGCCGGGGTCCTCTCAGGACTCGGGTGATCCGCGTCGCACCGCATCGGCGCGTCGTGCCGCGCGCGCAGTGAGCGGTCCGGCGACCAGCATGGCCAGGATGGCGGATGCCCCTCCGATTCCGCTCCAGACGGGCAGACCCGAGGTACCGTTGGAGTTCGCTCATCGAGTGACCTTCGGCGCCCGTCCCTGCTGAGCGCAGCCGGCCCGCCCGTCCTGTGCGAGTCCGACGGCACGCTCGTGTGACTCCCCGTCGTCCCGCTCTATCGGACCAGCGGACGCGGGCGATTCAGGAGGCGTCCGGCTTCGTCCACTCGACGGTGTGACGGAAACCGAGCTGCCGACGGAGCATCGCTCCCGGCATCGTCTGCCGCAGGGCGGTGCGGATCTGGGCGATGGTGTACTCCGGGTCCCTGACGGGGAACGGCGGAATCGCCGAGGCGGGCTGCTGCGCCACCCAGGGGTGCTTCACGAACCCGATGACCGGGTTCGTGAGCATCGAGGCCACGTCCCAGGCCTGGTCGACGACGGAATCGGGCCGGGCCAGCCCGACGCAGAGGAAACGCCCGCCGGGCTTCAGGATCCGAGAGACCTGCCGGAGCGCCGGGACGAGGTCGAGGTGATGCAGCACGGCGATCATCGTGACCACGTCCTTGCCTGCGGGCACGCGTTCCAAAGGGGTCTCGTCCACGGTGACGTTCGGAAGACCCGCGCAGCGCTCAGCGCTCGCCCGGCGCATGGCGGGGTCGACGTCGATGCCGTGTGCCGCGGTGAACCGCCCGGCCAGCAGCGCGAGGAGCTCGCCTCGGCCGCAGCCGACGTCCAGCGCCTCGTCCCGTCCCGGGGGGAGGCGGCTTTCGATCCATGGATGGAAGGCGTCGTTGTGACTCCACGGGTGTCGGGCGTTCAGGGTGCGCATGGCGTCGGCGGCCCGGGCTCCGACCCCGGTACGCAGCGCATTCCTCACCTGCATGCGGGCCAGTGTCGCACGCCGTCTTCGGGGGAGCCTGCGTCCGCGGGTGAAGCGGACAGCGTCTCCGACGTGTTCACCGACCCACCCGACGTTGCCAGAGGAGCACCAGCGCGTAGCCGAGGGCGATCCCGATCGGCTGCAGCGCGAGCAGCAGCGGGGCAGGGAGCGCGCCGCGCAGGAACAGCACGGCGCTGCCGGCGAGGACGCCGTGCATGAGCACCCCCGACAGCAGCAGCGGGAGGATCGCCGTCCGGCGGAACGGTCCGCCGCGGCCGGTCGTCGTCGCCATCGTCCAGATGCTCAACGGCAGGAAGAGCAGTGTCGCCGTGAGGAGCCCGGGATCGTACTCGCGCGAGGCGATCGCGGGAACGATGTGCACGACGGCGTTGACCGCGATGACGCCCCACAGGGTGAGGGCGATCAGCCGCGATCCGGCGAGCATGGCCGCCAGCGGCGCGGCGACCCAGACGAGCGGAAGGTTCACGAGCAGATAGAAGCCGGTGGGCAGGGCGCAGTCCGGGTACGGCTGCTGACCGAGGACCGTGCACAGGGAGTCGGGGAAGGCGTGCACGACGCCGGTGGCGGAGATCCCGTACTCCTCGACGTTGTGCACCATGTAGGTCGCGACGGCGAGGAACGACAGCCAGCGCGTGTCCTGCCACCGAGAGCGCGCCGCGTCGGCGCGGAGTAGATCGGTGGCGAAGAGCAGGACGAGGAGCACGGCGGCGAAGCACAGGCCGATCCACGGCCACGCGTAGTCGAACCATCCGAACACGCCCACATGATAGGCGCGTGGCTCCCGATCCGGACAGAGGGGCGCGTGACCTCCCGACGGCGGCATAGCGGGGGTCGGTACGATGTCGGAGCCGGCGTGATCCGCTGCGCAGCGGCGGTCCGCCCGACATCGGCACCCTTCGAGAGGACACACGAACAGTGAGCGAGAGCAGCATCTTCGAGCCGGACGGCCGCGCGATCCCGTACTTCGACGAGGGCGTGGGCGACGGGCCGTCGCTCGTCCTCATCCCGGGGCGCGGCGCAGAGGGCGGAGCGCTCGGCTCGATCGCGCACATCCTCGAAGGGGAGGGCATCCGCGTGCTGCGGATCGGCACCCGCTCGACCCCGGAGGGGGAGGAGCTCTCGATCGAGCAGCGCGTCGAGGACGCGATCGCCGTGATGGACCACGTGGGATTCGCGGGCGGCTGGATCGGCGGCCACGGCACGGGCGGCACCGTGGCGCGCTCCCTCGTGCTGGCGCATCCCGAGCGGGCTCTCGGCCTCCTGCTCCTCGGCGTCGAGGACGTCGAGGTGCCCCTGGCCCCGGCGATCCCGGTCCTCATCATCCAGGGCTCGGCCGACGACGTCACCCCGCCCGCGAATGGCGAGCGCCTCCAGGCGACGGCGCCGGATCGGGCGAGCATCGTGACGATCGACGGCGGCGGGCACCTCTTCCCCGTCACCGACCCGGTCGACACGGCGTTCGCGATCGAGGACTACCTCGCCTGGGACTGATCCGTCCCGCCGGTGAGGCGGCTCGCCCGCCTCACCGGCGCGAGAGCAGCGAGGTGATCCTGAGCCGGTTGCTGTCGACCCAGACGTCCGAGTACTCGACAGGACGGCCGTCGGCGAGATAGGTCACCTGCTGCAGGTACTGCACAGGCCGGTCCTTCGGGATGTCCAGAGCCGCGCTGACGGTGTCGTCCGCGGCCTCGGCGGAGAAGGTCCGACGCGCCGAGCCGATCTTGAGGCCGTAGCGGCCTTCCAGCGTGCCGAACAGCGACTGCGTCGTGAAATCGACCGTCTCGATGCCCGGGGCGAGATCCGTGCGGACGTAGTTGACGATCAGGGCGACCGGTCCCGCGTCGGTCGAGCGCACCCGGACGAGGCGGAGGGGCAGGCTCTCCCTGGGCAGGTCGAGCAGGGCGGCGACCTGTTGCGGCGCAGCTGTCGGTGCGCACTCCCGCACCGACGTCCGCGTCGCGATCCCCAGACCGTTCAGGTCCTCGCTGAGGGTGCTCAGCCGCTGGGCGATGGCCGGCTCGATCGTCGGCGCGGTCACGAAGGTGCCGCGTCCTCGCACCTGGCGCAGAAGGCCCTCGTCGATGAGCGTCGAGAGCGCCCGGCGCAGCGTGCCGCGGCTCACGCCCAGTTCGTCCGCCAGCTCCGGCTCCGGCTTGAGCCGGTAGTTGGCCGGCCACTCGCCCGCGGTGATGCGGCTGCGCATCCGATCAGAGATCTGCCGGTGCAGCGCGATCGGCAGATCCCGCTGCGGGGCGGCGTTCTCGGGGGCGGAGGGCGTGTGCATCGAGGTCTCTCCGGTGTGTGGTGCGCCGACATGTCGGCGGGGGTCATCAGCACCATATCCCGTCGCCGCGTCGGGGATTGACAGGCGGGGCGAGCGTCTCTATGTTCTTATATGTTCATAGACAAGAACCCAGTGAAGGCGAGACCAATGAAGGTCACGGTCGCAGGCGGCTACGGAGTCGGCCTCGTCATGCGTGTGCATCGTGCACCGGAGGCGGGCGAGTCCCTGAGTGACGGGGTGCTGTCGCGGGGACACGGCGGGAAGGGATCGAACCAGGCGGTCGCCGCCCGCCGCCTCGGCGCGGGCGTGGCACTCCTCACCGCCGTCGGCGACGATGCCGCCGGGGCGGACGCTCAGCGCCTGTGGGCGCAGGAGGGGATCGACGCGACCGGCGTGCGGGTCGTGCCGGATGCCTCGACCATGACCGGATTCATCGTGGTCGATGCCACGGGGGAGAACCGGATCATCATCGCCCCCGGCGCGCTGGAGACGCTCACACCCGAGGACGCCGAGGCCCAGCGCGCGACGATCGCCGGCTCCGACGCCCTCATCGTGTCGCTCGAGGTGCCGGCCGCCTTCGCGGGTGCGGCGCTGCGTATCGCCCGGGAGGAAGGCGTGCTGACCGTGTTCAACCCGGCGCCCGCCAAGGACGTGCCCGCCGACCTCTGGGCCGCCGCGGACATCGTGACTCCGAACCTGACGGAAGCCCGGGCCCTGCTGGGCATCGGAGACGAGGCGGCCCCGTCGCACGAGCTCGCATCCCAGCTGCGGGCGCGGCTGGGAGCCGACGTCGTCCTGACTCTCGGCGGCGAGGGCAGCGTCGTCGCGGATGCGAGCGGGATCCGCCCCGTCGCCGCCGTCGCGCCCGACCGGGTCGTGGACACGACGGGCGCGGGCGACGCCTTCACCGCCGCGCTGACCGTCGGCCGACTCGCGACCGGGTCGCTCGCCGCGGCGGCGGCGTTCGCCGCCCACGCCGGCGCGCACACGGTGGCACGTCCCGACGTGATCCCGGCGCTTCCTCGACGGGACGAGCTGCCCGCCTTCTGACCGGTGTCGTCCTGACAGGCAGACGCCGGCCCACGATCCACCTCCGGCCTCGACACGTCGAGGTCACACCTCCGACGGAGGGCGACGACCGTCGCCCGGATGGGAAGACACATGACCACGACCGACTACCGCGCCCTCGCTCCCGCCGAGCTCGCGCCCTTCATCCAGCACACGAAGATCGGCGTCGGGATCACCCGTGACGAGATCGTGGCGCACGCCGAGGAAGCCGCCCGCTTCGGGTTCGGCGCCGCGATGGTGCCCGGGTCCTGGGTCCGCACGGTCGCCGACGTCCTTCGCGGCACGGGCGTCCCGGTCGCGTCGGCGCTCGACTTTCCGACCGTGGGAGTGATGAGCAGCGCAGGCAAGGCGGCGGAGGCCGCCGAGCTCGCGCGTCTCGGCGCCCAGCAGCTCGACATCGGGGTGCAGATCGGCTGGCTGAAGTCGGGCGAGTTCGATCGGTTCCGCGACGACATCGCGGGCGTCGTCCGTGCCTCGGGCGTTCCGGTCAAGGTCATGCTCGAGCTGCCGCTGCTCACCGATGCGGAGAAGGAGGCCGCCGTGGCGCTCAGCATCGAGGCGGGAGCCGCCTACCTCAAGAACGCCAGCAGCGGTCAGATCGAGACGGCGAGCCCCGAGAACGTCCGGTACCTCGTGCAGAGGGCGCCGGAGGGCGTGCGCGTCAAGGCGTCCGGGGCCATCACCGGGTTCGCGCAGACGATCGAGCTCCTGGAGGCCGGCGCCGCCTGCGTCGGGACCAGCGCAGGGATCGAGATCGTCACCAACACCGCCGACCGCGACACCACAAGCTACTGACCGTCCGCCGGTCGCTTCGTTCAGAGAGGAACACCTGCCCATGACCCGCATGATCATCGACACCGACACCGCACAGGACGACTGCATCGCCCTGCTCGTCGGTCTGCTAGACCCCGGAGCGACGCTGGAGGCCATCACCATGGTCGCCGGCAACGTCGGCTTCGAGCGTCAGGTGCAGAACGCCTATCTGACCCTCAACGCCGCGGGGCGCCTCGGCGACGTGCCGATCCATCTCGGCTGCACCCGTCCCATGGTGCGCGAGTGGGTCTCGGCCGAGGACGTCCACGGCGATGGCGCGGGCGGGCTCACGATGGACACGACCGGATGCGCTCCGGAGGCCGAGCACGCCGTCGACGCGCTCATCCGGCTCACCGCGGAGAGCCCCGGAGAGATCGACATCGTGGCGATCGGACCGCTCACGAACATCGCGATGGCGCAGGTGAAGGATCCCTCGTTCGCGTCGAACGTGCGCTCGCTCACGATCATGGGCGGCTCGAACAACGGCCGAGGCAACATCACGGCGGCCGCGGAGTTCAACTTCTACGTGGACCCGGAGGCCGCCCGGACCGTGTTCGAGGCGGGGTTCCGGATCACCGTCGTCCCGTGGGCGCCGCTGACCTTGAACGACGCGGTCTTCGGCCGCGAGCGCTTGGCGGAGATCGCCCGGATCGGGACGCCGCTGGCCCAGTTCTTCGAGCGCGTGTGCGCGGCGACCCTGGCGTTCGACGAGGCCGTCGGGATCCCGGGGACCACGCATCCGGACTCGCTCTCGGCCAGCGTGCTCCTTCATCCGGAGCTGATCACGCGCCAGGCGGAGTACCACGTCGCGGTGGAGACCGGGTCGGAGCTCACCCGCGGATACTCCGCGATGTCGTGGGGCGTACACGGTCTGACGCCGAACGCGACGGTCGTCGAGGCGGTGGACGCCGAGGCGTTCTTCGCCTACATCGTCCGGATCCTGTCGACCCCGACGACGCCGGATCGTCCCTTCGGCGGCACCGCGTGACCGTGGCCGAGCTGCGGACCATGCGCGGCGGCGCGGTCCGTCCGCCCCTGGTCCTCGCCGCGCTCCTGGTGGCGGTGGCGAGCTTCCAGATGAACGCGACCATGCTGGCGCCGGCGGTCACCTCGATGACCACCGAACTGGGCACCGATGCGCCCACGATCGGGATCTCGGCCTCGGTGTTCACCTTCGTGGCGGCGCTCGCCGGACTGTTCTGGCCGCCCCTGAGCGACGGGATCGGCCGGCGCAGGGCACTGCTCGTCTCGCTGTCGGTGATGTCCCTCGGCAGCCTGATCGCGATGCTCGCGGTGGACGTGCCGATGCTGATGGTCGGACGCGCGCTCCAGGGAGCCTGCGGTGCGACGTTCTCCCTCGCCTTCCTGCTCCTGCGGGAGATGCTGGATGCGCGGAGGTTCGGACGCTATCTCGGCATCGTCACCGCGGTCAACGCCGGCGTGGGCGGCGTGGACACCCTGCTCGGCGGCGTCATCGCGGACGCGATCGGGTTCCGGGGGATCTTCGGGCTCACTCTGGTCCTCGAGATCCTGGCGGTCGCGCTCATCGCCGCGTGGGCGCCGGAGGTGCGTCCCGCCGGGAAGACGCGGATGGACTGGGGCGGCATCGGTGCGCTCACCCTGGCGCTGCTGGGGATCAACTTCGCACTCTCCAGCGCATTCTCGCCCGGTGGCTGGGGCGCCGTCGCGACGTGGGCGTGGTTCGGGGTCGCGGCGATCGCCCTGGTCGCGTTCCGCTTCATCGAGGATCGGGCGGCCCAGCCGCTGCTTCCGGTGCGCGACTTCGCGGACCGTGCCGTCTGGGGCACGCTGCTGACCACGTTCTTCACGCTCGCGTCGAGCTTCGCCCTGCTGATCTTCCTCGTGCCGACCCTCAGTCAGGATGCGACCGCCGGGTTCGGCCTGAACGGCACCGTGTCCGCACTGATGTTCCTCGTCCCGTACTCCCTCCTGGGCTGGGCCACCGCGCCGCTGGTCGGCACCTTCGCGCCGAGGATCGGCTATCGGCTCCTGCTGCGGTGCGGGCTCGGCGGGAGCCTGCTCCTCGCCACCGGCATGGTCCTCGGCCACCAGAATCCGTGGACGCTCGCGATCCTCGTGTTCTTCATGGGGGCGACGTACTCGGCGTGCGCGGCGACGACGCTGAACGGACTGGGCATCATCTACGCGCCGAAGGCGCACCCGGGGATCCTCCCGGGGTTGACGTCGACCATGTTCAACTTCGGCGCGTCGGTCGGGATCGGCATGCTGGCCGCGACCGTCTCCGCGAGCCCGGGGCCGGACGGATACCGGCAGGCGTTCATCGTGGCCGCCGTGCTGGCGGGGCTGGCACTGCTGGTCTCCTTCGCGCTCCCTGCCCGTGAGCGAGAGGGCGAGCGCGTCTGAGCGGTCGCGTTCCCGGGCGCCCGGACGCATCCGCGACCGGGCGCCCTGTGATGCTCGTCGCGGGGCCGCACCGATGTCGGGGGCGGGTGGCAGGATGTCGGCATGCCCGAGTCGCCGGAGGTACAGGCGCTCGCCGAGTTCCTCGGCGAGCGGATGACGGGTCGCGCGTTCACGGCGGTCGACGTCATCGAGCCGCGGATCGTGAAGATGCGGCAGCGCCCGCCCGCGGAGGTGCAGGGCGCGCCGGTCGCCTCCGTGACGCGCCGCGGCAAGCATCTCGGCATCCTGCTCGGCGCCCGCTGGCTGGTCGTGAGCTTCGGCCGCAACGGATGGGTGCGGTGGCATCCGCCGGGAGCCGCGGACGCCGGTGACGACCCGTCCGCTCCGGCGGTCCCCGTGGTGGCGACGTTCGTCCTCGACGACGGTGCCCGCGTCGACCTGGTCGAGACCGGCGATTTCCTCGCCGTCGGGATCTGGGTCGTCGACGCGCTCGAGGAGGTTCCGGCGATCGCGACGCTCGGCCCGGACCCTCTCGCCGCGGAGTTCACCGCGGACGATCTCGACCGGGCGCTCGGCACGCGCCGCAAACAGGTGAAGGCGCTGCTGCAGGAGCAGCGGTCGCTCGCCGGCATCGGCAACGCCTACTCGGACGAGATCCTGCACCGAGCGCGCATCGCCCCGACCGTCCATGCGGTCGCGCTCGGGGCGGAGGAGCGGGACCGCCTGTTCCGAGCGACGACCACTGTCCTCCGTGACGCGGTCGAGCAGCGCCGCGGACTCGCGCCGACGCAGCTGAAGCCTGCGAAGGTCGCCGCGATGGCCGTCCACGGACGCGGCGGACAGGAGTGTCCGGTGTGCGGTGACACCATCGTCGACCACGTGTTCTCCGGAGCGTCGGCGCAGCTCTGCCCGACCTGCCAGGCGTCGCCCTGACGGGCCGGCCCGGTCGGGCGGGATATTCTGCGGACATGAACGCGCTGGGTCCCCGCAGGCAGTTGCGGCTGCGAGCGGTGATGGGTCTCCTGGCCGGGATCATCGCGGGCACCGCAGCCGGCCTTGCGTTGGGCGTGGCGGCAGGACTCCTCGCCGGTTGGACCGCCCTCGCCCTCGTGGAAGTGGTCTGGGTGGTGCTCGTGGTGTGGCGCATGGATGCGACGCAGACCCGCGCCCACGCCACGATCGAGGACCCCGGCCGGCGTCTGGCGCGGGTGATCGCGCTCGTCGGCAGCCTGGCGAGCATCGCGGCGGTGCTCGTCGTGGTCGTCCAGGCCCGCCACGCCGACGGGTGGACGGCGTTCGCGCTGGCGGGCATCTGCGTGCTCAGCGTGGCCGCCTCGTGGTCTCTCATCCAGGTGGACTACATGCTCCGGTACGCACGGATGTACTACGCCGAGCCCGCGGGCGGGATCGTGTTCAACCAGGATGCGGATCCCGAGTACACCGACTTCGCGTACTTCTCCGTGGGCCTCGGCATGACCTATCAGGTCGCCGACACGAACGTGACCACCAATCCGATCCGGCGCCTCGTCATCGCCCAGACGATGCTGGCGTATCTGTTCGGCGCGCTCATCCTCGGGACGATCATCAACCTGATCACGGGCCTCGGCTGACCGGACGCACGAGACCCCGCGTCCGACAGGAACGCGGGGTCTCGGCGAGACAGTCGTCAGGCGGTCTGAGGGAGAACGGCGAAGGACACCGCCCCCTCGTCGTCGACCCCCGCGTCCAGCACCTTGTCGTCGAGGGCGATGGCGGCCCCCTCCTCGAGGTAGACGCGGGCGCCGGGCACCTGGATGACCTGGTCCTGGGGCTCCGGGGTGGGGACGACCACGACGGCGAGACGGGACTCGCCCGCAGGGCCGGTCGTCTCGGCGGTGTGGATGCGCAGGCCGGCGTCATCGGCGTCGCTCTGGCGGTTGACCAGGGTGGCGACGATGGCGGAGGCGTTGTCGGTCAGGGTGAGCACGATGGGCTCTCCTTCCGGTTGCGGACATGCCGCGGTCGCGGCATGTCCGTGCCACGATTCCCCATCCGACGCGGGGTCTCAATCCGAGGCGGGGGATTCGGAGGGTCTTCCCACCTGCGGGCTCTCCCGCGCGGCATCCCGGTAGCGGTGCCGGACGCCGAAGGGAAGCACCGCCCAGAGGACGACGACGACGAGCGAGGCGACCACCAGCGCGACGATCCCCGCCGTGCGGCCCAGCGCGACGTCGACGATGAGCGCGGTCACGCCGACGGTGAGCAGCGCCAGGATCACGAGCGCGGCCGTCATGGCGCGGGCGGCGATGCGCACGAGGTCGGGCTTGCGGCGGCGTCCGAAGAGCGCGCGGTGGATCCCGACCGGGGTCAGGGCCACCATGGTCGCTGCCGCGGCCAGGCCCACGAGCACGATGTACGTCGTGAGCTGGAGCGCGTCGAGCTCCTGGAACCGGGGCTGGAAGACCACGGCCAGAAGGAAGCCCGTCAGGATCTGGGTGCCGGTCTGCAGGACCCGGAACTCCTGAAGGAGCTCGATCCAGTTGCGGTCGGCGCGCTCCGTGCGCGTCTCGTCCCGGCCGTCGTGCCAGTAGTCTCCGGGACTCTCATCGGGAAGGGGCTGCGGATCCATCGCCTCAGTCTCTTGAGCCGCACGCCCTCCTGTCCAGGGGTTGCGCGTGTGCGCCGACTCACTCCGCGGCGGCCGAGACGAGGGCACGAGCGATCGCCGGATCGAGCCCGGGAACGTCGTCGACCGGCACGGCCAGCGCGAGCAGCGCGCGGCTGAAGTAGTTGCGTGCCGCCGCAGCGAGGGTGATGTCGACGATCTGGCGGTCGTCGTACCCGACGGCGCGGAGCTCGGCGGCGTCCTGGTCGGTCATCGCCGAGGCGTCGCGCGAGAGCCGCGCCGCGTAGCGCACCACCGCCTGCTCCGCGGGGGAGAAGGCGGTGTCCTCGCCACGGGCGAAGCCGGCGAGTCCGTCCTCGGAGAGGACCTCCGCGCGCAGAGCCTTGCGCCCATGGGCGAGGAGACAATGCGCAGAGCCGATCGCCCGAGCGGCCCCGAGCGTGGCGGCCTCGTACGTCCGCACACCGATGCTCGGGACGATCGCGCGGATCAGGTTCTCGAAGGCCGCGTGCGCTTCCGGGTTGACGGCCATCACACGCGTGTGATGGAAGACGAGGCCGTCGTTCTCCACGTCGTCGGCGTACATCTCCGCGACATGCCCCGTTGCCGTCTCCGTCGGTGGAGTGCTGATGATCATGGATGCCCCCTTGCGTCCGCGCGGGCGTCATCGCGACGAGTCCGCTCGGTCGAACAGTACGCCGGGCGGATGCGGAGCGGTATAGCGATCGTGAACGGCGCCACCGTGTGCGCGCAGGCGTACCATCGAGGGATGACCACCGCAGCCGACCGCGTGCCGCACACCCCCGTCGAGGCGCAGACGCCGCCGGGGGAGACCTCCGCGCCGAGCCTGCTCACGCTGCTCCCCGTCGCGGACGCGACCGACGCCGGTCTCTGCGCGGGCGGGTTCTGCCGGCTGCCCGGTGCGGCGTCGGACTGAACCCGCGCGACGCACGGCGTCGGACTGAACCCGCGCACGGACGACGAGACCCCGCACCCGGTGGGTGCGGGGTCTCGTCGTGGGGCGTCAGTGCGCGATCGGCGCATCCTCGGCGTGGGTGCCCTCGGCGACCGTGTCCGCGGGCTTGCGGATGATGAACGCGCCGACGATCGTGACGGTCGCGATGACGGCGCCGATGATGAACGCCAGCTGGGATCCCGCGGCCACGGCGGCGGGGTTCTCCGTGCCGCCGTGCGCGTTCACGACCAGCGTGAACACGGCGATCATGACCGCGATGCCGGCGGCTCCCGCCACCTGCTGCACCGTGCCGATGACCGCGCTGCCGTAGGAGTAGAACTTCGGCGTGAGCGAGGCCAGCGCGGCGGTGAACAGCGGGGTGAACGACAGCGCGAGCCCCACGGACAGCAGGGTCTGGGCGATGAGGACGAGCCACACGCTCGTCGACGGCGTGAGCGTGGTGAAGTACCACAGCGTCGCGGTCGCGAGGATCGACCCGGGGATCAGCAGCACCTTGGTGCCGCGGGCGTCGTAGATCCGGCCGATGACCGGACCGAGAAGGCCCATCGCCAGCGCGCCGGGAAGCACCACGAGGCCCGCCTGGGTCGTGTCCAGCGACAGCGCCTTCTGCAGGAACAGCGGGATCACCGTGATCGTGCCGAAGAACGCCAGGGACAGCAGGAACATCTGCACCATCGACAGGGTGAAGTCACGGGACGCGAAGACCCGGAGGTCGAGCAGGGCGTCGTCCTTGCGCTGCAGGACGATCTGGCGCCACAGGAACAGGGCCAGGCCGATGACGCCCACGACCAGCGACAGGACCATCGGGAGCGAGGAACCGCCGCCGCCCGCGAGAGCGCCGATCTGGCTCAGACCGAAGACCAGGCCGCCGAACCCGAACGCCGACAGGACGATGGACAGCACGTCGATCGGCGCATCCGTCCGCTCGCCGACGTTCGTCAGCCAGCGCCAGCCGATCGCCATCGCGACGAGCGCGATGGGCAGCACGACGACGAAGATCGACCGCCAGCTGAAGTGGTCCAGCAGGAACCCGCTCATCGTCGGGCCGATCGCGGGGGCCAGCGACATCACGATGCTGACGCGTCCCATCATCCGGCCGCGCGAGGACGGCGGGACGAGGTTCATCATCGTCGTCATCAGCAGGGGCATCATGATCGCCGTCCCCGACGCCTGCACGATGCGGGCGCCGAGCAGCATCGGGAAGCCGACGGCGAGCGCGGCGAGGAGCGTCCCGGCGGAGAACAGCGTCAGCGCGCCGAGGAACATCTGCCGGGTCGTGAACCGGCGAAGGAGGAACCCCGTGGTCGGGATGACGACCGCCATGGTCAGCATGAACGCGCTGGTCACCCACTGGGCGGCCAGCGGCGTGATCTGAAGGTCGTCGATGAGGTGCGGGATCGCCATGTTCATCGTCGTCTCGTTCAGGATCGCGACGAAGGCGGCGGCGAGCAGCACCCAGATGACCGCCATGTCCCGACGGGGGATCAGCGACGGGGTGGAGGAGGTCGGTAGGGAACCGGTTTGGGTTGCGGACATGCGTCTCCTCCGGAAGAAGTGTGTCAGGGGAAGCGGCGCGATCGCGCGGCGGAAGTACACAGCGTAACCGTCATGTCGGACATTCCATTCCCGTTCCGGGGAAATCGGTTCCCGATCCGCTCTCGGCGGCCGCGCCGCCGTGTCCGCGACCGCGGATACGCTGATCCTCATGAGCATGGGCGGCATGGGCGCAATGGGTCCTCGCGGAGGCTTCCGCGGCGTGGACGAGGCCAGCCAGCGCCGCCTCAACGCACAGGCGCCGGTGGTCCCGGGGCTCGGACGCCGCGTGGCCGGCCTCTTCCGTCCCTACCGCGGACGGCTGCTGCTCACGGGCGTGCTCGTCGTGGTGGGCGCCGCCCTGGCCGTCGTCCCGCCGCTGCTCGTCCAGCGCATCTTCGACGAGGCGCTGTTCCCGCTGGACGGCGGGCCGCCCCGCCTGGAGCTGCTGCTCGTGCTGGTCCTGTCCATGATCGGCCTGTTCCTGCTGTCCGCGGCGTTCAACGTGGTGCAGACCTGGCTGACGGCGACGGTCGGCAACAGCGTCACGGGCGATCTGCGCGTGCGGCTGTTCGAACACCTGCAGGCCATGGAGCTCGGCTTCTTCACCCGCACGAAGACCGGCGTCATCCAATCACGTCTGCAGAACGACGTCGGCGGGGTGTCGGGCGTCCTCACGAACACCGTCACGAGCATCCTCGGCAACACGGTGACGGTCGTGGCGTCCCTGGTGGCGATGCTGCTGATCGATGTCCGACTGACGCTCATCGCCGTCGTGATCATGCCGGTCCTGGTGGTGGTGCAGCGCCGCGTCGGCCAGGTGCGCGCGCGGATCGCGGGAGAGACCCAGGAGTCCCTGTCCGAGCTGACGAGCATCACGCAGGAGACGCTGAGCGTGTCCGGGATCCTGCTGTCGAAGTCGTTCAACCGCCAGCGCACGGAATCGGCGCGCTATCAGGACGAGAACCGCAACCAGGTGCGCCTGCAGGTGCGGCGGGCGATGAGCGGCCAGGGTTTCTTCGCGGTGGTCCAGGTGCTGATGTCCTCCGTCCCGGCGATCATCTACCTCGTCGCGGGGTATCTCGTCGCGGGGGGCACGGGAGCGATCACCGCCGGGACGATCGTGGCGTTCACGACGGTCCAGGCGCGCCTGCTCATGCCGCTGATCGGCCTCATGCGGGTCGCGCTGGACGTGCAGACGTCCTCGGCGCTGTTCGCCCGCATCTTCGAGTACCTCGATCTCGTGCCCCGGATCACGGACGCGCCGAACGCGCTGCCGGTCGCCTCGGCGCCCGGTCCGCGCGGTCGGATCGAGTTCCGGGACGTGGTGTTCCGATACCCGGACGCGGGCCCCGACGCGCCTCCCACTCTCGACCGCGTCTCCTTCACGGTCGAACCCGGACGGCACGTCGCCTTCGTCGGTCCGTCCGGGGCGGGGAAGACCACCGTCCTGTACCTGGCACCGCGGCTCTACGAGGCCGACAGCGGCGCGGTGATGTTCGCGGGCGCCGATGTCCGCGAGCTGTCGCAGGAGTCCATCATCGACGAGATCGGGATCGTGTCGCAGGACACCTATCTGTTCCATGCCTCGATCCGGGAGAACCTCCGCTACGCGAAACCGGACGCCACGGACGACGAACTGGTCGCCGCCTGCACCGCCGCCAACATCCACCACATCATCGCGGGGTTCGAGAAGGGCTACGACACGGTCGTGGGGGAGCGCGGCTACCGATTGTCGGGTGGGGAGAAGCAGCGCATCGCGATCGCCCGGGTGCTCCTCAAGGACCCGCCCGTGCTGCTGCTGGACGAGGCGACCTCCGCGCTCGACACGGTCTCCGAGCGCGTCGTGCAGGAGGCCTTGGACGAGGCGGCCAAGGGGCGCACCACGCTGACGATCGCGCACCGCCTGTCGACGGTCATGGGCGCGGATGAGATCCACGTGATCGAGGCGGGGCGGATCGTGGAGTCGGGCACGCACGCCGAACTGCTGGCGGCGGGCGGTCTGTACGCCGATCTGGCCGCCCAGCAGGTGGCGGCGGCACGGGTCGACGGCGACACGCGGGCCTGACCCCGGGCGCACGGCGCGCGCGACGTCTGCGCACCGACTCAGTGCACGGACAGCCCGCCGTCGATGAACAGGGACTGGCCCGTGACATAGGCCGAACCAGGCCCGGCGAGGAAGACCGCGGCCGCGGCGAAGTCCTCGGGGAGGCCGTTGCGGCCGACCATCGTCCGCGCCGCGAGCGCCTGGACCTGGACCGGATCCTCCTGGAGGCGCGCGTTCAGCGGCGTCAGGACGAAGCCGGGCACGAGGGCGTTGCTCGTGACGCCGCGCGCGCTCCAGGCCTCGGCCTCCGATCGCATGAGGGACTGCACGGCCCCTTTGGAGACGCCGTAGACGCCGCTCTCGACGAACGCGCGGTGTGCCTGCTGGGAGCTGATGTGGATGATCCGCCCGTAGCCGCGTGCGGCCATGCCGGTGCCGAAGCGCTGCCCGAGGAGGAACGGCGCGAGGGCGTTGACGGTCATGGTCGCGTCCCAGTCCGCCACGCTGATCTCCGCGTACGGCGGGCGGATGTTGATCCCGGCGGAGTGGACGAGGATGTCCGGCTCCCCGAAGGGCTCCGCCGCGTTCTCGGCGGCGTCGCGGATCCTCTCCCGGCTGCTCAGGTCCCCGACCACCCCGGCGGCGACGCCTCCGGCGGCGGTGAGCTCCCGCACCGTGTCCGCCACGCGATCCCCGCCCCGGGCGAGCACGACCACGCGCGCGCCGGCACCGGCGAGCGCCGTCGCGATCCCGCGGCCGATCCCGGAGGATCCGCCGGTGACGATCGCGGTGCGTCCGTCGAGCGAGAACAGGGTGGACAGGTAATCGGTCACGGTCTCTCCTTCGTCAACGGCCGGCCCCCTCACCAGGAGAGGGCCTCGGCGAGGGACGGGTCCGGTGCGGCGCCCTCGTACTCCGGGAGCGCGCGCAGACCCTCCAGGAACGCGGAGAGCACGGCGCCGTACAGCGGGTCCGGGTGCGTGGACGCGATCCGCTCCAGCGGGGGGACGTCCATGGCGAGGATCAGGCCCAGCCGGGCTCGGACGGCGTCGCCGGCCCCGGCGTCGCGCAGCACCTCGACGCCGCCGCGCAGCGCCGTCAGGTAGTCGCGGAGCACGTCCACGCGATGCTTCGACTGGGTGAGGGACGATCCGTCCGCGCGGACGCGCCAGTGCACGACGGTGTCGGGGATCACGTCGAACGCCGAGGCCCGCGTGTACATGACCTGGGCGACGATCTGGTCCTCGTAGGCGACGCCCTCGGGGAAGCGCAGGTCGCTCCAGAACTCCGTGCGGCTGACCTTCGACCAGGCGACGATGTTGGCCGACGCGTCGGGGTGCTCGTGGATCGTCGTGCCGCGGCGTCCCGGGTCCGTCGACGACGCGACCCACGGCTGCACGCGACCCGGTCGGTAGTGCCCGGTGTCGTCCATCCGCGAGCGGACGTAGGCGCCGGTGACGAAGTCGCTCCCCGTCTCGTCCAGCGTCCCGACGAGCCGGGCGAGGGCATGCGGCGCGAACTCGTCGTCTCCGTCGAGGAAGCCGAGGTAGGGGGTGTCCACCAGGGCCAGCCCGCTGTTGCGGGCGGCTCCCAGCCCGCGCGGCTCGGCGTGCGAGACGAGCCGGAAGCGCGGGTCCTCCGCCGCGGCGGAGCGGAAGACGTCGCCGGTCGCGTCCTGCGATCCGTCGTCGACGAGGACCGCCCGCCAGCGCCCTTCGCTCTGGGCGCGCAGCGACGCGAGGGCCGCCGGGGCGTAGGCGGCGATGTCGCGGCCGGGCACGATGACGGTCACGAGCGGGGCGTCGGGCACGCACTCATCCTAGGGCCGGACGCGCGCGCAGGACGGGGTCAGAGGGCGGTCACGCGGTCGACCGCCTCGGCGACGAGACCCGCGAGCCGTTCCGGTGCATCCTCCGGCGCGCCCGGCCCGAGTCCCGCGCGTCCGAAGGTGAACCGGACGGCGGTCTGCGCGACGGCCGGGTCGATGCCGAGGGCGAGGAGCACGGGGGAGGGCTCGTCGCTTCCCGCCGCGCAGGCGGAGCCGCTGGAGGACACCACGCCGCGGCGTTCGAGCTCCAGCAGCACGGCCTCGCCGCTGGTCCCCGCGAACGTGAAGCTCACCGTCCCCGGAAGGCGGTGGACCGGGTCTCCGGTGAGGCGCGCGGAGCGCACCGCGGCGAGGACCGCGTCGATGAAGCGCCGGCTCTGCGCGCCCACCCGACGGCAGGCCTGCTCCCGCTCGGCCTCGGCCAGCTCCAGAGCGGTGGCCAGCGCCACGGCCCCGGCGACGTTCTCCGTGCCGGAACGACGCCCGCGCTCCTGCCCGCCGCCGTGAAGGACCGGCTCGATCTGGATCCGGCCCCGCACGGCCACGGCCCCCGTGCCCTTCGGCGCGCCGAGCTTGTGCCCGGCGATCGAGACGGCGTCGGCGCCGAGGCCGCGCAGCGCCAGCCAGCCGGCGGACTGGACGGCGTCGACGTGCAGGGGCACGCCCGCGCCCGATGCGACGGCGGCCAGACCGGGCACGTCCTGCACGGTGCCGACCTCGTTGTTCGCATGCCCGAGGGAGACCAACGCCGTGTCGGGCCGCAGCGCCGCCGCGAGATCCGCGGGCGTGACCATTCCGGTCCCGCTCACCGGCAGCATCGTGGTCTCCACGTCGTGGAACCGCGCCAGGTGATCCGCCGAGGCGAGGATCGATTCGTGCTCGATCGGCGTGGTGACGAGGTGCTTTCGGCCCCGTGCGAGCGCCGCGAGGACGATGCCCTTGACGGCGAGGTTGTTCGCCTCTGTTCCTCCGGACGTGAAGACGACGTCTCCCGGGCGCATGCCGAGCACCGCGGCGACGCGCGCACGGGCGTCGTCGAGGGCGGCGGCGGCCGCCTCGCCGACGGTGTGATGGCTGGACGGGTTGCCGAACGTGTCGCCGAGGAAGGGGGCCATGGCGGCGCGCACCTCCGCGCGGACCGGCGAGGTGGCGGCGTGGTCGAGGTAGAGCATGGCGTCCTCGTCAGTCGATCCGCACGTCCAGACCCAGATCCAGTGCGCGTGCGGAATGGGTGAGCGCCCCGACCGAGACGACATCGACCCCGGTCTCGGCGATCGCCCGCACCGTCTCCCGCGTCACCCCGCCGGAGGCCTCGGTCGTCGCCCGGCCGTCGATCAGCGCCACCGCCGCGCGGAGATCGTCGAGCGTGAAGTTGTCGAGGAGGACCGTGTGCGCGCCGCCGGCCAGGACGTCGGGGATCTGGTCGAGGCGGTCGACCTCCACCACGACATGGGTCGTGTGCGGGAGTCGGGACGCCGCGTCCCGCAGGGCCGCCGCCAGGTCGGCGCCACCACGGCGCAGCACGGCGAGGTGGTTGTCCTTGGCCATGACGACGTCGGAGAGGGAGAAGCGGTGGTTGTGTCCTCCGCCCGAGGAGACGGCGTGCCGTTCGAAGGCACGCAGGCCCGGGGTCGTCTTGCGCGTGTCGGCGATGCGCGCCGCCGTGCCCTCCACAGCGCGTACGTACTGGGAGGTGAGCGTGGCGATGCCGCTCATCCGCTGGACGAAGTTGAGCCCCACGCGCTCCGCGGTGAGGATCGCGCGCGCCGGACCGGTGACGGACGCGAGCACGTCGCCGGGCCCGAACGCGTCGCCGTCGGCGACGTGCAGGTCGACGACCACGGCGGGATCGGTCAGCGTGAACGCCGCGGCGAAGACTTCGCCGCCGCTCAGGATCCCGGCCTCCCGGGCGACGAGGTCGGCGGTGGCGGTCGAGGACTCCGGGATCAGGGCGGCGCTGGTGAGGTCGCCCCACGGGGCGTCCTCCTCCAGGGCGGCGCCGACGACGCGGTTCAGGAGGGCGGGGGTGAGCATCAGACTCCGATCAGGGCGGGTTCGGGTTCGAGGTGATGCGCTCCGACGGAGTCGGGGCGCGAGCGGGCCGCGGTCACCATGGCGAGGGCGACGAGGAGGAGGTTGGCGTCCTCGTGCTCTCGGACCGTGCCGGGGTCCGGGGCGCCACGGCTCCACGCGCGGAGAGTGCGCTCGGCGACGGCGAGCCCCTCGCGGGTGCGCAGGAGGCCGGCGTGCCGCCACATCAGCTCCTGCAGCGCGGCGCGGGTGAACGCGGGCGCG
>NZ_BCRA01000074.1 GCF_001552355.1 Microbacterium resistens NBRC 103078 | reverse complement strand
GGCGGCTCGGTCGTCGGCCGGGCCGCCAGCATCCGCTCCAGCGCGACGCGGGCCGGGGCGGCGACGTCGTCCTGCACCCGGATGCGGTTCGGGGTGCGCCCCTCGACGAGCTCCTCGAGGACCCACGCGAGATACCCCGGGTGGATGCGGTACATCGTCGAGCACGGACACACGACCGGATCGAGGCAGAAGATCTCGTGCTGCGGATACTGGGCGGCCAGGCGTCGGACGAGGTTGATCTCGGTGCCGATCGCGAACACGGTCGGCTCCGTGGCGGCGGCGATGGCCCGGCGGATGTAGTCGGTCGAGCCGGACTCGTCCGCGGCGTCGACGACGTCCATCGGGCACTCGGGGTGCACGATCACCCGCACGCCGGGGTGCTCGGCCCGCGCCTGGTCGATCTGGGCGACAGAGAAACGGCGGTGCACGGAGCAGAAGCCGTGCCACAGGATCACCCGCGACGCGACGAGGTCCTCGGCGCCGTTCCCGCCGAGCGCCTGCCGCGGGTTCCACAGCGGCATCCGCTCCAGCGGCACGCCCATCGCCTTCGCCGTGTTCCTGCCCAGGTGCTGGTCCGGGAAGAACAGCACGCGCCGCCCGCGTGCGAATGCCCACTCCAGGACGGTCCGGGCGTTCGAGGACGTGCAGACGATGCCGCCGTGGCGACCGACGAACCCCTTGATCGCGGCGGACGAGTTCATGTAGGTGACCGGGATCACCGGGACGAGGCCGTCTGCGTCGGGGTGGTCGAGCGGCCCGAGCACGTCCGCGAGCTGCTCCCAGCACTCCTCGACCTGGTCGATGTCGGCCATGTCCGCCATGGAGCATCCCGCGGCGAGGTTCGGCAGGATCACCGCCTGATCGGGACCGGACAGCAGGTCCGCGGTCTCGGCCATGAAATGCACGCCGCAGAAGACGATGGCCTCGGCGTCGGGGTGCTCGGTGGCCGCCGTGGCGAGCTGGAACGAGTCGCCGACGTAGTCGGCGTGCCGCACGACCTCCTCCCGCTGGTAGAAGTGACCGAGCACCACGACGCGGTCGCCGAGCGTGCGCCGGGCGGCGCGGATCCGCTCGTCCAGCTGCGCCTCGTCGGCCTCGCGATACGCGGCGGGCAGCGCGCCCTGACGCGGAGCGCCGACCGGGATGACGTCGCCCATCGAGGAGCCGGGGCCGTATCCGGGTCGCGCGTCGAAGTCCCACGGTCCCGCGGCGAGGTCGGTGCTGCAGGTCGCCTCGACGGACGAGCCGCCCGTGATCGCCTGGATGGCGTGGTCCACGGAGGGATCGACGCCTCGGAGCGCGGGGTCTCGGGCCTCGACGGTGTCGGCAACCGGGCGGGGGGTCATGACGTCCTCGTTTCTTCGGGGGCGAGCGGGCCGCGGTCGGCCAGTTCGACGTCGGTGTTGGATCGGTACAGCCGCGCGGGGCGGTGGCTTCCGGTGCGGAAGGACTCGGTGGGCACGAGGCTTCCCGCGCTCTCGACCTGCCGGCGGAAGTTCGCCGGGTCCAGGCGGCGGCCCAGGATCGCCTCGTAGGCCTCGCGCAGCTCGGCCAGGGTGAACTCCGGGGGCAGGAATCCGTGCGCGACGCGGCTGTAGCCGACCTTGTTGCGAAGGCGCCACAGGGCGTAGTCGATGATCCGGGCGTGGTCGAACGCCAGGGAGGGGAGGCCGGCCGCGTCGAACCAGTCCACGTTCTCGGGCGCGGCCCTGGTCGCCCGGTAAGCGGCGCTCTGCGCGTCGACCGCGTCCGAGCGCAGCAGCGCCCAGTACACGACCGAGACCACGCGGGTGGGGGAGCGGTGGACCGCTCCGAACGCATACAGCTGCTCCAGGTAGCTCGGCGCGAGCCCGGTGGTCTCGGCGAGGGTGCGCCCCGCGGCCTCCTCCAGGCTCTCGGCCACGTCCAGCCAGCCGCCCGGGAGCGCCCACGCGTCGCGGTGCGGGTCGCGGATGCGGCGGACGAGGGGGAGGGAGATGCGGGGCGCTCCGTCGGCGTCGCGGCGCAGGGTGAGGATGACCGTCGAGACGGCGACGCGGATCCCGTCCTCGGGATCGCGAGTTCTGGTCATCATGACTTTAACCTCCGGTCCGATCTTAGGGTGCAGGCGACCTGAAGTCCAGGTCGATGACGCCGTCGACGGCGAGTCCGAAACGTTACCTTTCGGCGCGGGTCGCCACTTGGCGGACGTGGCGCTATTTGTTAGGTTGCTGTCCTAACAAACCCCAACCGGGGTCTGTCCTCAACGGGGAGTAGTCCCCTCCTCCTGCAACGCAGCACCGAGAGGAAGTCAAGGAATGATCCGTAACGGCAAGCGCGCGCTCGCGCTCACCGCCGTGGCGGGGGCCACGGTCCTCGCCATCGGCCTCACCGGTTGTTCGACCGGGGGCTCCGGCTCCGGCGGCTCCGGCGACGGCGACCGGGCACTGCGGGTCTGGGCCGGAAGCCAGACCCCGATCACGGCGAACTACAACCCGTTCGCGCCCACCGTGCTCCACGGAGCGCTCGGCCCGATCTACGAGCCGCTGTTCTTCTACAACAAGACCGCCGACGACAAGCCGGTCGGCCTGATCGGCGACTCCTTCGAGTACAACGAGGACGGCACCCAGATCACGGTCACCATCAAGAGCGGCCTGAAGTGGAACGACGGCAAGCCGCTCACCGCCAAGGACGTGGCCTTCACCTTCCAGTACGAGGCGAACAACCCCGAGGGCAACGGCCTGGTCTCGGCCGAGGCGACCGACGACACCACGGTCGTGCTCACGTACAGCGCCGCGCAGTACACCACCGAGTTCCAGCGGATGGGCTCGACGTACATCCTTCCCGAGCACGTGTGGGCGGACATCACCGACTTCGCGGACTTCGCCAACGAGGAGCCGGTCGGATCCGGCGCCTACAAGGTGCAGAAGACCACGGGCGAGTCCTACACGCTCGTGGCGAACGAGGAGTTCCGCGACGCCGACAAGCTCGGGGTGAAGAAGGTCCAGTACATCGCGGTGGACAACAACCAGACCGCGCAGGACCTCCTCGCCGCCGGGAAGCTCGACTGGGCGGGCATGTTCATCCCGAACCCGGACGACGTGACCGGCAACGGCAAGACCGACTGGATCAACACGCCGCAGGACCCGACGGTGCTCTACACCTGCTCCAACGCGGAGCTGGGCTGCACCGGGCCGCAGACGGACGTGGCCGTGCGCCAGGCGCTCAACGTCGCCATCGACCGCGGGACGATCAAGGACAAGGCCTTCGTCGGGCTCACCGGCGACGTGTCCCCGACGTACGCGCTCCTGCCGCGCGACGAGAAGTGGCTCGCGGACCCCGCCAACGAGGTCAGCCCGCAGGAGGCGAACGCCTCCGAGGCCGGGAAGATCCTCGAGGCCGCCGGCTACGTCAAGGGCGGCGACGGCATCTACGCCAAGGACGGCCAGCCCGTCGAGCTCAGCCTCACCTCGGTGGACGGCTGGACCGACTACAACGACGCGGCGAAGCTCATCGCCGAGCAGGCGGCGAAGGCCGGCATCAAGGTCAACGCCTCCACGGTGCAGTGGCAGGAGTTCTCCGACGCCCGCCAGACCGGCAACTACCAGCTCATCGTGGGCGGAATGATCGGCACCTCGGTCGCCGACCCGTTCCAGATCTACCGCGACTGGTTCGGCGGCACGACCGTGGAGTCCACCTCCAAGGTCGGCGAGGAGGTCCCCGCGGGCCGCTGGAACTTCAGCCGCTACAGCAACCCGACGGTGGACGCCGCCATCCAGGCCGCCATCAGCACGAACGACGAGGCGAAGAAGAAGGAGCTCTACGCCACGATCCAGAGCGAGATCGTACGCGACCTGCCCTACATCCCGCTCGTGATCAACGCCACGCAGACCTTCTACAACACGAAGGACTACACCGGCTGGCCGACCGAGGAGGAGCTCTACGCCTTCCCGCCGTCGTGGGGCGCGATCGCCGCCGGGTACATCCTGCAGCACCTGCAGCCGGCGAAGTGAGCTGAGTGAGTCCGTGGGAGCAGGAAGTCTGAGGTGACAGTGACATGAAGTTCTATGCACGAAGGATCGGGTTCTACGCGTTCACGTTGTGGGCCGCGATCTCCCTCAACTTCCTGCTCCCGCGGCTCATGCCGGGGAACCCGGCCGACATCATGATCGCCAAGATGCAGCGCGCGGGCGGCGAGGTCTCCGAGACGACCATCCGCAACATCAAGCTGCTTCTCGGCTCCGACGACCAGCCCCTGTGGGATCAGTACCTCGGGTACTGGGGCCGGATGTTCCAGGGGGATCTCGGGGTCTCGGTCACGAAGTACCCCACCCCCGTCGCCGACCTGATCGGCGAGGCGCTGCCGTGGACGCTGATCCTCGTCGGCACCGCCACCGTCATCTCCTTCGTCCTCGGCGTCGTCCTCGGCGCATGGGCCGGATGGAAGCGCGGCACCTGGGTCGACAACCTGATCCCGGCGACGACGGTGCTGCAGTCCATCCCGTACTTCTGGCTCGCGCTCATCATGGTGTCGGTGTTCGCCGTGGGCCTGGGCTGGTTCCCGATCTTCGGCGGCTACGACGTCTTCGACTTCCCCGACGGGCCGGAGCCCACCTGGGCGTTCTTCGGCAACGCGGTGTCGCACGCGATCCTGCCCGCGGTCACGATCGTGCTGAGCTCGGTCGGCGGCTGGCTGTTCGGGATGCGCAACATGATGGTCCAGATCCTCTCCGAGGACTACATCACCACCGCCGAGGCCAAGGGGCTGCGCCCGCGCCGGATCCTGATGACCTACGCCGCGCGCAACGCGGCGATCCCCTCCATCGCCGGGTTCTCGATCACCCTCGGCTTCGTCGTGGCCGGCTCCATCGTCATGGAGCAGGTCTTCACCTATCCGGGCATCGGCAAGCTGATGTTCCAGGCGGTGACCAACAACGACTACGCGCTCCTGCAGGGGCTGTTCCTCGTGATCACCGTCACCGTGCTCGCCGCCAACTTCTTCATGGACCTGGTCTACGGGTTCATCGACCCGAGGGCTCGCCAGAATGTCTAACGCCGAGAAGACCGCACCGGACCTCATCGTCAAGGACGCCCCGTCCGTCGAGCCGCCGAGCACGGTCGCGCTGGCGACGGCGCGCCGCCCGCGCAGCGGCCTGCGGGCCATGCTGCCCCGGCGCTCGCCGAAGCTCGTGACCGGGCTGGTCCTCGTGGCCGGGATCGTGCTCTTCGCCGTGCTCGCCCCCTTCCTCACCCAGAACCCGCGGGCGACCGGCAACGCGGCCCTCCAGCCGCCGACGGGCGAGCACTGGCTCGGCACGACCAAGCTCGGCAACGACGTGCTCGCCCAGCTCGCGCACGGCGCCCAGGGCTCGCTCCTGGTGGGGCTCGTCGCCGGGGGCATCGCCATCGTCCTCTCGCTCCTGTTCGGCGTTCTCGCCGGCTACCTCGCGGGCTGGCGGGAGGACGTGCTCGCCCTCATCACGAACGTCGCACTGGTGATCCCGGGGCTCCCGCTCGTGATGGTGATCGCGGCCTCCTTCAACTCCCGGAGCTGGCAGCTCGTGGCGTTCGTGCTCGGGATCACGTCCTGGGCGGGAGCCGCCTACGTGCTCCGGCTCCAGGCGCGCTCCCTGCGGTCGCGCGACTACGTCTCCGCGGCGAAGGTGGCGGGGGAGAGAAGCGCCCGGGTGATCCTCGTCGAGATCCTGCCGAACCTCCTGCCGCTGCTCACCGCGCAGTTCCTGTTCGCGATCATCTTCGCGATCCTCGGCGAGGCGGGCCTGTCGTACCTCGGCCTCGGCCCCACCGACTCGATCACGTGGGGCACGATCCTCAACGACGCGCAGTCCGGGCAGGCGCTCGGACGCGGGGCGTGGTGGTGGTTCGTCCCGCCGGGCGTGATGATCGCGCTCCTGGGCTGTGGTCTCGCGCTGATCAACTTCGCGATCGACGAGATCATCAACCCGAAGCTCCGCAACGCCCCGCAGGCGGCCCGCTCCGCCCGCAAGGCCACCAAGACGAAGGGGGTCACCGCATGAGCGGCGCCACCGAGGCGGTCCTCACCGCCCGCAACGTGTCGATCGAGTACGAGGTCGACCCGCCCGTGCAGGCGGTGCGCGACGTCTCCCTGACGCTGAACCGGGGCGAGATCCTGGGCCTGGCGGGGGAGTCCGGCTGCGGCAAGACGACCCTCGCCTACGGGATGAACCGGCTGCTGAAGCCGCCGGCCGTGATGACCGGCGGCGAGATCGTCTTCCACGACCGGGACGGCCACGACATCGACGTCGTGGGACTCGAGGCGGAGGGGCTGCGGGCCTTCCGCTGGGACAAGATCTCGATGGTGTTCCAGGGAGCGATGAACTCGCTCAACCCCGTCATCAGCGTCAAGGCGCAGATCTTCGACATCTTCGACACGCATCGTCCCGGCATGAGCACGGCGCAGAAGACGGCTCGCGCCCAGGAGCTGCTGCAGCTCGTCGGCGTGGATCCCGCCCGTCTGACCAGCTTCCCGCACGAGCTGTCGGGCGGCATGCGCCAGCGCATGATGATCGCCATGGCGCTCGCGCTGGACCCGCAGGTCATGATCATGGACGAGCCGACCACCGCGCTCGACGTGGTCGTCCAGCGCGGCATCATCCGCGAGATCATGCGCCTGCGCGAGCGGCTCGGGTTCGCGGTCATCTTCATCACCCACGACCTGCCGATGCTCATCGAGATCAGCGACCGCATCGCGGTCATGCTGCAGGGGCGGATCGTGGAGCAGGGCACGGCGGAGGAGATCTACCGGAACCCTCAGCACGAGTACACCCGGCGTCTGCTCTCGAGCTTCCCGAGCCTGCGCGGCGATCGGGGCGACTTCGTGCGCACCGGCGTCCAGACCGCTCAGGAGCAGGCCCGATGAGCGCATCCCCCTCCACCCCGACCCTCGAGGCGCGTCGTCTCGTCAAGGACTTCACCCTGCGCTCCGGGCTGAAGACCCGGAAGCTCCACGCGGTGAAGGACGTGTCGTTCACGCTCGAGGCCGGGAAGACCATCGCGCTCGTCGGTGAGTCGGGCTCTGGCAAGTCGACCATCGCGCGGATGCTGATGAAGCTGGAGACGCCGACCTCGGGGGCCATCCTGCTCGACGGGCGCGAGACCGGCACGCGCGGCCGCGACCTCGCGCGCTACCGCTCCGAGGTGCAGATGGTCTTCCAGGATCCCTTCGCGTCCTTGAACCCGTTCCACACCATCGCCCACCACCTCGAACGGCCGCTGCGCATCCACCACCCGGAGCTGAGCGCCGCGCAGGTGCGCGAGCGCGCCCTGCAGCTGCTCGAGCGCGTGCGCCTGTCCCCGGCGGAGAGCTTCGCGGAGCGCCGGCCGCACGAGCTGTCCGGCGGGCAGCGCCAGAGGGTGGCGATCGCGCGGGCGCTGGCTCCCGGGGCGCGGTTCATCGTGGCCGACGAGCCGGTCTCGATGCTCGACGTCTCCATCCGGCTCGGGGTCCTGAACCTCCTCGCCGACCTGCAGCGGGAGGACGACCTGGGCGTTCTCTACATCACGCACGACCTGGCCACCGCCCGCCACTTCAGCGACGAGATCATGGTGCTCTATCACGGCGACGTCGTCGAGCGCGGTCCCAGCGACGAGGTGATCCTGAACCCGCAGCACGAGTACACGCGGACGCTCCTGGATGCGGCGCCCGAGCCGGAGAATCTCGGACGCCTGCGCGACGAGGTGCGCCGCGAGCTCGCCGGCGCCTGACGACCTCCGTCCGCGCGCGGTCCCCCACGGCCGCGCGCGGACGGGGCACCTCCCGGTCCGTGCGGCGCCTTCCCAGCCGCCGAGCGCCGCGGGCGGCTAGCGTCAGCGCATGCAGCAGCCCACTCGGCTCGAAGCGCGGATCGATGCGGCCGCCCGTCGTCTCCTTCTCCGCGCGCCCTCGCGCGGTGTGCCCGGGTTCCTCGTGGAGGCCGCCGTGTTCGTCGCGAAGCAGGCGTGGGCGTGCGTGTTCGGTGCGATCCTGCTCCTGGCGATCGTGGTCGTCCGCACGCTGTATCCCGCCGATCTCGCGCTCAGCCGGAACGATCTGCTGACGATCGTCGCGGTGCTCATCCAGGTAGTGATGATCACGACCCGCCTGGAGTCCGGCAGAGAGCTGTGGGTGATCATGCTGTTCCACGTCACGGGCACGGTCATGGAGCTCTTCAAGACGGACGTGGGCTCCTGGGCCTATGAGGCCGAGGGTGTGCTGCGCCTGGGCGCGGTGCCCCTGTTCAGCGGCTTCATGTACGCGGCCGTGGGCTCCTATCTCGTCCGGGTGCACCGGCTCTTCGACCTGACCTTCACCCGGTATCCGCCGCTGTGGGCCACCGTGATCGTGGCCGGGCTGATCTACGCGAACTTCTTCACGCATCACTGGATGTGGGACGCCCGGTGGGTGCTGACCGCGGCGGTGGTCGCGCTGTGGCTGCCCACGGTAATGCACGCGCGGGTGTGGCGCGCCACGCTGCGGATCCCGCTGCTGCTGCCGTTCGTCGGCGTGGCGCTGTTCATCTGGATCGCTGAGAACATCGGCACGCTCACCGGCGCCTGGCTCTATCCGGACCAGGCGCAGGGATGGCAGCTCGTGTCGGCGTCCAAGATCTCGAGCTGGTTCCTCCTGATGATCATCTCGGTGGTCCTCGTCACCCTGGTCGCCCCGCCCCGGCCACCGGCCCCCGCGCGGTCACGGCTGCGTGGCGATGCCGGCGGCGCGCCCGTCACGGTAGAGTGAGCCACGACAAGTGAAGACGGCCGTACGATGCGTGCGGGAGAGCCCGGTGCACGCAGCCGGGCACCGAAGGAGCAAGCCTCCCCGCCAATCTCTCAGGTACCCCCACCGCAGGCATCCGGCCACTCTGGAAAGCGAGATCGCACGCTGCGATCTCCGCCGACGGTGAAAGCCCCCTCACGGGCGAAGCTCTCAGGCCCATGACAGAGGGGGAGTTCTCGGATGCCCGTGCCGCGGGTGCCCTTCCGACCCACGGGGAGAACTCCATGACCGACGCCCGCTACACCCCGCTCCGCGAGCGCCATGAGGCGCTGGGAGCGTCCTTCACCGACTTCGGCGGCTGGCAGATGCCGGTGCGGTACACCTCGGACCTCGCCGAGCACCACGCGGTCCGCGAGGCCGCCGGGGTGTTCGACATCTCGCACATGGCGGAGTTCACCGTCGACGGAGCGCGCTCCGGCGAGTACCTCGACTACGCGCTGGCGGGGCGGCTGTCCGCGCTGCCCGTCGGCAAGGCCAAGTACTCGCTGCTGCTCGCCGAGGACGGCGGGATCATCGACGACGTGATCGTCTACCGGCTGGCGGAGGAGCGTTTCCTCATCATCTCCAACGCCGGCAACCGGGAGGCCGTGAGCGCGGCGCTGAGCACGCGTTCCGCGCCGTTCGACGTGACGGTGGCCGACGTGTCCGACGACTACGCGCTGATCGCCGTGCAGGGCCCCGCGGCCGAAGCGATCGTCTCGGCGGTCGACGGGATCGAGGACGTCAGCGTGCCCTGGGCCGAGCAGCGGTACTACGCCTGGGCGGACGCCACGTTCCGGGGTGAGTCGCTCCTGCTCGCGCGGACCGGCTACACCGGCGAGGACGGCTTCGAGCTGCTCGTCCCGGCGGCCGCCGCGGCGGCGCTCTGGGACGCGGTCCTCGCTGCGGGCGACGGGCACGGCCTCGTCCCCGCCGGTCTCGCCGCCCGCGACACCCTCCGTCTGGAGGCGGGCATGCCGCTGTACGGCCACGAGCTCACGCGCGACACCAAGCCGGCCCAGGCGGGCCTCGGACGCGTCGTCGTCACCGACAAGGACCGCTTCATCGGCAAGGACGCGGTCGTGCCCGCCGAGGACGCCCGGGTGCTCGTCGGCCTGTCCGCCGAGGGACGCCGGGCCGGGCGCGCCGGCTACCCGGTCGTCACCGAGGACGGCGCCGTCGTCGGAGAGATCACCAGCGGCGCCCTGAGCCCCACGCTCGGGCATCCCATCGCCATGGCCTACGTCGATCCCGCGCTCGCCGCGGGGGAGACCCCCCTGTTCCTCGACGTGCGCGGGACGAGGATCCCCGCGAACGTCACCGCCCTGCCTTTCTACCGGAGGAAGAAATGACCGATCTGAACACCCTGCGTTACAGCGAAGAGCACGAGTGGGTCGCCGCTGAAGGCACCACCGCGACGGTCGGGATCACCGACTACGCCGCCGACAAGCTCGGTGACGTCGTCTTCGTGGAGCTGCCCGCCGTGGGCACCGAGATCACCGCCGGAACCGTCGTGGGCGAGATCGAGTCCACCAAGTCCGTCGGCGAGCTCTACGCGCCGGTGGCCGGCACCGTCGTCGCCGTGAACGAGGCCGTCGTGGACGACCCGTCCCTCGTGAACGCGGCCCCGTTCGAGGGCGGCTGGCTGCTCAAGCTCGAGGTCGCCGACGGCGCCGTCGACGCGCTGATGGACCGCGCCGCCTACGTGGCGCTCACGGAGGGCTGAGGGTGACCGCGTTCGCCGACCGCCACATCGGGACCACCGACGCCGCGCAGCGCGAGATGCTCGCCGCGATCGGCATCGCCGTCGCCGAGCAGGAGCGTCCCGTCGACGCGCTCATGCGCGACGCCGTGCCCGCGTCGATCCGCGACGAGGGCCGCGAGAGCGTGCTGCCGGCCGCCGCCAGCGAGGCGCAGGCCCTGGCGGAGCTGCGCGGACTCGCCGCGCAGAACGTCGTCAACCGCGCCATGATCGGCCTCGGCTACCACGGCACGATCACCCCGAGCGTCATCCAGCGCAACGTCCTGGAGAACCCGTCCTGGTACACGGCGTACACGCCGTACCAGCCCGAGATCTCGCAGGGCCGGCTGGAGGCGCTGATCAACTTCCAGACGATGGTCTCCGAGCTCACCGGCCTGGACACCGCGAACTCGTCGATGCTGGACGAGTCGACGGCCGTCGCCGAGGGCATGCTCCTGGTCCGGCGGGCGTCGAAGGCCGCCTCGAACGTGTTCGTGGTGGACGCGGATGCCCTGCCGCAGACCAAGGCCCTCCTGGCGACGCGTGCCGAGGCGGTGGGGATCGAGCTCGTCGAGCGCGACCTCGCCGGGGGCGAGACGCTGCCGGAGGAGCTGTTCGGCCTGTTCGTGCAGTACCCGGGGGCGTCGGGACGCGTCTGGGACCCGTCGGGCGTGATCGATGCGGCGCACGTCGCCGGCGGTCTCGCCGTGGTCGGTGCGGATCTGCTCGCGCTCACCCTGATCGCCTCGCCCGGCTCGCTCGGCGCGGACGTCGCGGTGGGCACGACCCAGCGCTTCGGCGTGCCGATGGGCTTCGGCGGCCCGCACGCGGGATACATGTCGGTGCGGTCGGGGCTGGAGCGCCAGCTGCCCGGACGTCTCGTCGGGGTCTCGCAGGACGCGGACGGCCACCCGGCCTACCGCCTCGCGCTGCAGACCCGCGAGCAGCACATCCGCCGCGAGAAGGCGACGTCCAACATCTGCACCGCGCAGGTGCTGCTGGCCGTGATGGCCTCGATGTACGCCGTCTACCACGGCCCCGAGGGGCTGGCGCAGATCGCCCGTCGCATCGCCGCGCTGGCCTGGTTCGTCGCCGTCGAGCTGCGCACGTCCGGGGTTGAGGTCGTCCACGACGCGTTCTTCGACACCGTGACCGTGCGCGTCCCGGGCGGCGCGGCCGACGCGGTGGCGCGCGCCCGCGACGAGCACGGGATCCTGCTGCGCCTGGTCGACGCCGACACCGTCGGGGTCACCCTCGACGAGACGACGACCTTCGAGGAGGTGCTCGCCGTGCTCGGCGTCCTGGGCGCGGGGGGCGGGGCGTTCGGGTTCGCCGTCGGCACGAACGACGCCCTTCCGGACGCCCTGCGTCGGCGGGACGACTACCTGACGCACCCGGTCTTCCACGCGCACCGCTCGGAGACGGCCATGATGCGGTACCTGAAGACGCTCGCGGACCGCGACTACGCGCTCGACCGCGGGATGATCCCGCTCGGCTCGTGCACGATGAAGCTGAACGCCGCGACGGAGATGGCGGCCATCACCTGGCCCGAGTTCGCCCAGCTGCATCCGTTCGCCCCCGAGGAGGACGTCCGGGGCTCGCTGGCGCTCATCGATCAGCTCGAGTCCTGGCTCGCCGACGTGACCGGGTACGACGCCGTGTCGCTGCAGCCGAACGCCGGTTCGCAGGGGGAGCTCGCGGGCCTGCTCGCCATCCGCGGCTACCACCACGCCAACGGCGACGCCCACCGCACCGTCTGTCTCATCCCGTCCTCCGCGCACGGCACGAACGCCGCGTCGGCGGTCCTGGCCGGGATGAAGGTGGTCGTGGTGGCGACGGACGAGCAGGGCAACGTCGACCTCGGCGACCTGCGCGCGAAGATCGACGCCCACGCGGACGAGCTCGCCGCTCTGATGATCACCTACCCGTCGACGCACGGCGTGTACGAGCACGACGTCCTCGACATCACCGCCGCCGTGCACGCGGCGGGCGGCCAGGTGTACATCGACGGGGCGAACCTCAACGCGCTGCTCGGCTACGCGCGCTTCGGCGACCTCGGCGGCGACGTCTCGCACCTGAACCTGCACAAGACCTTCGCCATCCCGCACGGCGGCGGCGGTCCCGGTGTGGGCCCCGTCGCGGCCAAGGCACACCTGGCTCCGTTCCTGCCCGGGCACCCCCAGGCGCAGCGCGCCGAGCACGCCGGAGGGTTCGTGTTCGAGGGCGGACCGGTCTCGGCGGCCCCGTACGGGTCCGCCGGCGTCCTGCCGATCTCGTGGGCGTACGTCCGGATGATGGGCGCGGCGGGCCTGGCCGACGCGACGGCCGCGGCCGTGCTGGCGGCGAACTACGTCGCCGCGCGCCTGGAAGGCCACTACCCGGTCCTCTACACGGGCGAGACCGGGCGGGTCGCGCACGAGTGCATCCTCGACCTGCGTCCCCTCAAGGACGCGACGGGGATCACCGTGGACGACGTTGCCAAGCGGCTCATCGACTACGGGTTCCATGCCCCGACCATGTCCTTCCCGGTGGCGGGCACCCTCATGGTGGAGCCGACCGAATCGGAGGACCTGGGGGAGCTGGAGCGCTTCATCGAGGCGATGATCCAGATCAAGGCGGAGGCGGACGCCGTCGCGTCCGGGCGCTGGCCCGCCGACGACAACCCCCTCGTGAACGCGCCGCACACGGCGGCGTCGCTGATCGCGGGGGAGTGGACGCATGCCTACACCCGCGAGCAGGCCGCCTACCCGGTGCACTCCCTGATCGCCGGCAAGTACTGGCCGCCGGTGCGGCGGATCGACAACGCCTACGGCGACCGCAACCTCGTGTGCGCGTGCCCTCCGGTGGAGGCTTTCGCCTGAGCGTGCGCGACCGATCGACGCGGGCCCCGGACACCGTCCGGGGCCCGCGGTGCGTTTCCGTCATGTCACCACTCAGTAACGGTTGATTCACGCGGTTACGGGATCGGCGGGACGGCGGTTACCCTGGGGTATCCCTACGCGCTCGATGACGAGCGCGCAGTTTGCTGTATCAGGTCCACAGGAGGACACAAGTGAAGCGCAACAAGATCGCCCTCACGGGCGTCGCGCTGCTCGCGGCGGGTACCCTCGCGCTCGCGGGCTGCGCAGGTGGTGGATCCGGATCGACCGACAAGGGCGACACCGGAAGCAACGCCAAGGCGGATCCCGACGCCATCATCACGACGAACGGTTCGGAGCCGGAGAACCCGCTCATCCCGACCAACACCAACGAGGTCGGCGGCGGCAAGATCCTCGACGAGATCTTCGCCGGTCTCGTCTACTACGACGCGGACGGCAAGCCGGTCAACGACATGGCCGAGGAGATCGTCACCGAGGACCCGCAGCACCTCACGATCAAGCTCAAGAAGGGCCAGAAGTTCACCGACGGCGAGGAAGTCACCGCGGACAACTTCATCAAGGCCTGGAACGAGGGCGCGAAGGCCTCCAACGCGCACCTGTCCAGCTACTTCTTCGAGGACATCGAAGGCTACAACGCCGAGACCGACTCCCCGCTCACCGGGCTGAAGCAGGTCGACGACTACACGTTCACCGTCGCGCTGAACAAGCCCGCCTCGGACTTCGCACTGCGCCTGGGCTACTCGGCCTACTACCCGCTTCCGGACGTCGCGTTCGAGGACATGGCCGCGTTCGGTGAGAACCCGATCGGCAACGGCCCGTACATGATCGGCGGCGACGGCTGGCAGCACGACGTGCAGATCGACCTCGTCCGCAACGACGACTACCAGGGCGGTCGCAAGGCGCAGAACGGCGGTCTGACGATCAAGTTCTACGCGACGCAGGAGGCCTCGTACGCGGACCTGCAGGGCAACCAGGTCGACGTGATCGACCAGATCCCCGCCGTCTCCCTGCCGACCTTCCAGGACGACCTCGGCGACCGTGCGGTGAACCAGCCGTCGGCCGTGTTCCAGTCGTTCACGATCGGGCAGTTCCTGCCGCACTTCTCCGGCGAGGAGGGCATCCTCCGCCGCGAGGCCATCTCGATGGCCTTCGACCGTGCACAGATCACCGAGACGATCTTCTCGGGCACCCGGACCCCTGCTGCGGACTTCACCTCGCCGGTCATCGCCGGCTGGTCCGACGACATCCCGGGCAACGAGGTCCTGCAGTACGACCCCGAGAAGGCGAAGGAGCTGTGGGCCGAGGCCGACAAGATCTCGCCGTGGGACGGCACCTTCCAGATCGCCTACAACTCGGACGGCGGCCACCAGGAGTGGGTCGACGCCGTGACCAACCAGATCTCGAAGAACCTCGGGATCGAGGCCTCGGGGGCTCCGTACCCGACCTTCGCGCAGATCCGTGAAGAGGTGAACAACCGCTCCATCAAGACGGCTGCTCGCTCCGGCTGGCAGGCCGACTACCCGGGTCTGTACAACTTCCTCGGCCCGCTCTACGCGACGGGCGCCGGCTCCAACGACGGCGACTACTCGAACCCCGAGTTCGACGCCGCCATCAAGGCCGGTATCGGCAACACCGACGCGGACGCTCAGGTCAAGGACTTCCAGAAGGCTCAGGAGATCCTCTTCAAGGACCTGCCGGCGATCCCGCTGTGGTACTCGAACGTGACCGGCGGTTACAGCGAGAACGTGGACAACGTCACGTTCGGCTGGAACTCCGTCCCGCTGTACTACCAGATCACCAAGGCCGCAGAGTAGGTCATGTGTGACGCCTCCGAGGCGGTGACGACGCTCGTCACCGCCTCGGAGGCTGTCTGCGTGCACTGCTCGCGGTCCTCGAGAAGGGACAGCGGATGCTCGGTTACATCCTCAAACGTCTTCTGCAGGTGATCCCGGTCTTCTTCGGGGCCACCCTGCTCATCTACTTCCTCGTGTTCGCCATGCCCGGCGACCCGATCCTCGCGCTCTTCGGCGACCGAACCCCCAACGAGGCGCTCATCGAACGCCTTCGGGAGCAGTACCACCTGAACGAGCCCTTCCTCGTCCAGTACTGGTACTACATCTCGGGCGTCTTCCGCGGCGATCTCGGGATGAGTTTCTCGGGGCGCCCCGTCGCCGACGTGCTCGCCCAGACCCTCCCGGTCACGGGACGCCTCGCCGTGATGTCGATCGGCATCGAGTTCGCCCTGGCGATCGTGATCGGTTCCATCGCCGCCCTGCGCAAGGGGAAGATCTTCGACAACGTCTCGCTGCTGGTGGCCCTGGTCGCCCTCGCGGTGCCGATCTTCGTCGTCTGCTTCCTGGCCCAGTACTTCCTCGCGATCCAGTGGGGCTGGTTCAAACCGACCGTGGGCGCGGACAACGACTGGGGCGGGCTGTGGCTGCCGGCCATCGTGCTGGGCTTCAGCCTGTTCGCCGTGAGCATGCGTCTCATGCGCAGCTCGATGATCGACACGCTGAACCAGGAGTGGGTGCGCACCGCCTACGGCAAGGGACTGCCGCGGCGTCGCGTGATCCCCGTGCACGTGATGCGCAACTCCCTGATCCCCGTGATCACGAACTCCGCGACGAACTTCGGCGTGCTGCTCGTCGGCGCCACCGTCACGGAGGGCATCTTCAACGTGCCGGGCGTCGGCAACACCCTGTTCCAGGCGATCACCCGCGGCGAGGGACCCACGGTCGTGTCCTTCGTGACCGTGTTCGTCATCCTGTACGTGCTGGTGAACCTGGTCATCGATCTGCTCTACGGCCTGCTCGACCCGAGGATCCGCTATGCCTGAGCCCACTTCTTCATCGCACTACGTCGCCCCGGTCGAGACGCAGAGCATCACGGTGGACGCGGTCCGCGTCGCCGAGAAGCCGAGCAACCTGTGGCGCGACGCCTGGCGGGATCTGCGTCGCCGCCCGCTGTTCTGGTTCTCCGCGGTCCTCGCGGTGCTGTTCGTGCTCGTGGCGCTGTTCCCCAGCGTGTTCGCGCAGGTGAACCCTCGCGACTGCGATCTCACCTTCAGCAACGACGGCCCCGCGGACGGACACCCCCTCGGGTTCACCTTCCAGGGATGCGACATCTACGCCCGGGTGATCTGGGGAGCGCAGACGTCGCTCGCCGTCGGCATCATCGCGACGCTGCTCTCGGCCGTCATCGGTCTCATCATGGGCTCGCTCGCGGGGTTCTACGGGGGCTGGCTCGACAGCCTGCTCTCGCGCGTCGGCGACATCTTCTTCGCGATCCCGTACATCCTCGCGGCGGTGGTCGTGATGACGGTGTTCCACGAGTACCGCTCGGTCTGGACGCTCGCGCTCGCGATCGGCGGGTTCGCGTGGGCCTCGACGGCGCGGGTGTTCCGTGCCGAGATCCTCCGCGTCCGGCAGGCGGACTTCGTCATGGCGTCGCAGGCGCTGGGGCAGTCCAAGTTCCGGATCCTGGTGAGCCACGTGATCCCGAACGCCATCGCTCCGCTGCTCGTGGTGTCGACGCTGTCGCTGGCGGCGTCGATCGTGGCCGAGGCGACGCTGTCGTTCCTCGGCGTCGGTCTCGGCAGCACGGTCATGTCGTGGGGCAACGACATCAGCCAGGCTCAGGCCTCGCTGCGCGTCGCCCCGATGGCGCTCATCTATCCGTCGATCGCGCTCACCCTCGCGGTGCTCGCGTTCGTGACCCTGGGCGAGCTCATCCGAGACGCCCTCGACCCGAAGGCGAGGGCTCGCCGATGAGCGCGTCCGTACTGAATCCGGGCGGCGGCCCCGTGCTGTCCGTGCGCGACCTCAAGGTCGCGTTCAAGGGGCAGGACGGCGTCCGCGAGGTGCTGCACGGCGTCAGCTTCGACATGTTCGCGGGCGAGACCGTCGCGATCGTGGGGGAGTCCGGCTCGGGCAAGTCCACCACGGCCACCGCGATCATCAACCTGTTGCCGGGCACGGGCCACGTGACCGCCGGCAGCGTCACGCTGGAGGGGCGGGAGCTCACGACGCTCAGCCGCCGGGAGATCGAGGGGGTGCGCGGCCGGGACATCGGCTTCGTCCCCCAGGATCCGATGGCGAGCCTCAACCCGGTGTGGTCGATCGGCTTCCAGGTGAAGGAGGCGATCCGGGCGAACGGTGTCGCGCACGGACGCGAGGCCGTCAAGGACCGGGCCGTCGAGGTGCTGCAGCAGGCGGGGCTCGCCGATGCGGCCGCGCGTCTGCACCAGTATCCGCACCAGTTCTCCGGCGGCATGCGTCAGCGCGCGCTCATCGGCATCGGCCTCGCGGCCGACCCGAAGCTGCTGATCGCGGACGAGCCCACCTCGGCGCTGGACGTCACCGTGCAGCGCGTGATCCTGGATCACATGGCCCGGCTTACGAAGGAGCGGGGCACGGCCGTGCTGCTCATCACGCACGACCTCGGGCTCGCCGCCGAGCGCGCCGAGAAGATCATCGTGATGAACAACGGCAACATCGTGGAGGCGGGACCCAGCCGGCAGATCCTGGAGGATCCCCAGCACCCGTACACCAAGCGCCTCGTCGCGGCCGCGCCCAGCATCGCCTCGCAGCGCATCCAGGCCGTGGTCGAGGACCGCGGGGTGGAGACGATGCAGGACCTCGCCGACATCCCGCCGACGGTGCGGGTGGCGGGACTCACGAAGGACTACAAGATCCGTCAGGGGTCGTTCCGGAGCATCCCGTTCCGTGCGGTCGACGACGTGTCCTTCGAGATCCCGCGCGGCAAGACCCTCGCCCTGGTGGGGGAGTCGGGCTCCGGCAAGTCCACGGTGGCGAAGATGGTGCTGAAGCTCGAGGAGCCCACCTCCGGCACGATCGAGATCGACGGCAAGGACGTCTCGAAGCTGTCGAACGCCCAGGCGTTCGGTCTGCGCCGCCGCATGCAGCCGGTGTTCCAGGACCCGTACGGGTCCATGGACCCGCTCCGCAACATCGGCAACACGATCGCGGAGCCGCTGAACATCCACGACATCGGAGACACGGCGTCGCGGCGCGAGCGGGTGCTGGAGCTGCTGGACCAGGTCTCCCTGCCGCGGGTGCTGGCGACGCGGTACCCGAACGAGCTGTCCGGCGGTCAGCGTCAGCGCGTGGCGATCGCCCGCGCGCTGGCGCTCAAGCCCGACATCGTGGTGCTCGACGAGGCGGTCTCCGCCCTCGACGTCCTCGTGCAGGACCAGATCCTCAAGCTCCTCGCCGACCTGCAGTCGGAGCTGGACCTGACGTATCTGTTCATCACGCACGACCTCGCGGTGGTCCGCGTCTCCAGCGACCTCGTGTGCGTCATGGAGAAGGGACGGCTGGTCGAGAAGGGGACGGTCGACGAGATCTTCTCCAACCCGCAGGAGGAGTACACCGAGCGGCTCCTGCAGGCGATCCCCGGCGCATCGATCTCCCTGGGAGGCGGCGCGTCGTGAGCGGCGCCTCCCAGCCCGGGGGCGGACGGACCTACCGTTCGCCCCTGGGGCCGATCGTGCTCGCCCTCGTCTCCGCGCTGGCGCTGTTCCTCCTCGGCGACGCCGTGGCGCGGGGCAGCTGGGGGCTCATGCTGCTGTACGCGCCGTGGGTGCTGCTGGCGGTGTGGATCGTCTACGAGATCAGCTTCGTCTCCGCCGTCCGGGTGGACGGCGAGGGCGCGACCGTGCGGAACATGCTGAGGACGACCCGGTTCGGCTGGCGTCGGGTCCGCGACGTGGACCTGCGCTGGCAGCTCGAGTTCTCGCTCGACGACGGGACCAGGGTGTCCTGCTTCGGCGGGCCCGGGCGCTCCCGCCCGCCACGGCAGACCGGCCGGGGCGAGGGGGAGGTCAAGGTTCCCGCGAGCCTGCAGGCGCTGACCGAGATCCGTGACCGGTGGGAGGCGGCGGTCGATGCCGCGCCCGGGCCGGCCGGTGAGGGCGCCGACGCGCCGATCCGCCGCGGCTGGGACCTCCCCGCCGTCGCGGCGCTGGCGATCATCGCGATCTGGGCCATCGCCGCGATCCTCATCGCCTACGCCTGATCCCGGGCGCCTCGCGCGGGTTCAGGCAAACGCGTGGGATCAGGCGTTCATCGCACGCAGGTGCCTGATCTGGCGTGTTCGCCTGATCTGGCGTGTTCGCCTGATCTGGAGTGCTTGCCTGAGCTCGCGTTCCCCGTCCGCGGATTGCCCCCCTCTGCGTGTGCGCTCCGCGCGGGTTCAGGCACACGCGTGGGATCAGGCGTTCATCGCACGTAAGTGCCTGATCTGGCGCGTTCGCCTGAGCCCGCGTCGCGGCATGCGGCGCCCAAGAAGCACCCAGGACTTGCCCAAGAAGCACCCAGGACGCGCCCCAGAATCAGCCGGGAGGCGTCCAGCATGAGCCAGGGCGCGCACCGCGCACGGGGGAGCGGTCAGCCGGGCAGCCCGAACAGGGTCGGCCAGGTCGCGGCGGCCCACGGGTACCCCACGAAGACGGCCGCGTCGATGAGGAAGTGCGCGACGAGGAAGGGCAGGAGCCTCCCGGTCCGCAGGAAGAGCAGCCCGAACAGCAGGCCCATCGCGAGGTTCCCGATGAAGGCGCCCGGCCCCTGGTACAGGTGATAGGTCGCGCGCAACAGGGACGTCGCGGCGACGATCGCCCAGGGGGACCAGCCGAGCTGTCGCAGCCGGGCGAAGAGGTAGCCCAGCACGACGAACTCCTCCTCGATCGAGGCGCGCGCCGCCGCGAGGAGCAGGACCGGCACGGTCCACCAGTACGCGGACTGCGCGCCCGGGTCCACGGCGACGAACAGTCCCATCATCCGACCCACGAGGTACAGCCCGAGCCCCGGGATGCCGATCGCGAGCACGAGGCCCGCGCCCAGGCCCGCGTCACGGCCGATCCCCGTGCCGTCCAGCCCCAGCGCGCCCAGATGCGGACGACTCGTGCGCCACAGGAGGAAGCAGACCAGGAGCACGGGGACGACCGAGAAGGCGATGCCGAGGACCTGATAGACGAGATCGAACACCTCGCGGTCGCTGCGCGCGGGGTTGAGCGTCGCCGTCTGGTCCCCGAGGGGCGTCTCGGAGGTCAGCCGGTAGAGCAGCTGCACGATCGCATACACCGCGGACTGGCCGAGTCCGAGGGCGAGCACGATCCCGATCTCCGCCCACAGCCGTCCGCGGGTCTCGGGCACGGGCGCGGCGCTCAGGCTCATGACGACCGATCGTACGCGGATCGCCCCGCCCTCGCGTTCAGGCGCGGTTCAGAGCCGGCGCCGGCGCGTGCGCTATCCTGGAACGTCGCCCCTTCGAACGGATCAGGGACGGCGCTGCCACCTCCCACCTTCCTCTTCTTAGGACTTTCTGCATGGCGCACGCCCTCCGCCCCGATCTCCGAAACGTCGCGATCGTCGCCCACGTCGACCACGGCAAGACCACCCTCGTGGACGCGATGCTCCGCCAGACCGGTTCGTTCGGCGAGCACGCTCACGTCGAGGAGCGCGCCATGGACTCGAACGACCTGGAGCGGGAGAAGGGCATCACGATCCTCGCCAAGAACACGGCGATCACCTACAACGGCGCCCACACGGACGTCCCGGTGACGATCAACGTCGTCGACACGCCGGGGCACGCCGACTTCGGCGGCGAGGTGGAGCGCGCGCTGTCGATGGTGGACGGCGTCGTGCTGCTGGTGGACGCGAGCGAGGGCCCGCTCCCGCAGACCCGCTTCGTCCTGCGCAAGGCGCTGGAGGCCAAGCTCCCCGTCATCCTCCTCGTGAACAAGACGGACCGCCCCGACGCGCGGATCGCCGAGGTCGAGGAGGAGGCGCACGACCTGCTCCTCGGACTCGCCTCCGACCTCGTGGACGACGTACCCGACCTCGATGTCGACGCGCTCCTCGACGTTCCGGTGGTGTACGCGTCCGGCCGTGCCGGCGCCGCCTCCGCGAACCGCCCGGAGAATGGCACGCTGCCGGACAACGACGACCTCGAGCCGCTGTTCGCCGCGATCCTGAAGCACGTCCCGGCCCCGTCGTACGACGACGAGGCGCCGCTGCAGGCCTGGGTCACGAACCTCGACTCGAGCCCGTTCCTGGGCCGGCTCGCGCTGCTGCGCATCTTCAACGGCACCCTGAAGAAGGGGCAGACCGTCGCCTGGGTGCGCCACGACGGCTCCCACTCGAACGCCCGGATCACCGAGCTGCTGATGACCAAGGCCCTGGAGCGGTATCCGGCCGAGTCGGCGGGTCCCGGCGACATCGTCGCGATCGCGGGCTTCGACCAGATCACGATCGGCGAGACGATCGCGGATCCGGAGGACGTGCGACCGCTTCCGGCCATCACGGTCGACGACCCGGCGATCTCGATGACGATCGGCACGAACACCTCGCCGCTGGTCGGCAAGGTGAAGGGCCACAAGCTCACGGCGCGGATGGTCAAGGACCGTCTGGACCGCGAGCTCATTGGCAACGTCTCGCTCAAGGTCGTCGACATCGGCCGCCCGGACGCCTGGGAGGTGCAGGGCCGCGGCGAGCTCGCGCTGGCGATCCTCGTGGAGAACATGCGTCGCGAGGGCTTCGAGCTCACGGTCGGCAAGCCCCAGGTCGTCACCCGCAAGAGCGCGGACGGCAAGGTCCAGGAGCCCTACGAGCACCTCACGATCGACGCCCCGGAGGAGTACCTCGGCGCGATCACTCAGCTGCTCGCTGCCCGCAAGGGGCGCATGGAGGGCATGACGAACCACGGCACCGGATGGGTCCGCATGGAGTTCATCGTGCCGTCGCGCGGGCTGATCGGCTTCCGCACCGAGTTCATGTCCGTGACCCGCGGCACCGGCATCGCGAATGCGATCTCGCACGGTTACGACGACTGGGCGGGACAGATCGTCGCGCGCGCGTCCGGCTCGATCGTCGCCGACCGCGCCGGCGTCGTCACGCCGTTCGCGATGATGGCGCTGCAGGAGCGGATGAGCTTCTTCGTCAACCCGACCGAAGAGGTCTACGAGGGGATGGTCGTCGGCGAGAACACCCGCGCCGACGACATGGACGTCAACATCACCAAGGAGAAGAAGCTCACCAACATGCGCTCCTCGACGGCGGACGAGCTGGAGAAGCTCACGCCGCCGCGCCAGCTGTCGCTGGAGGAGAGCCTGGAGTGGGCCCGCGACGACGAGTGCGTCGAGGTGACCCCGGAGAAGGTGCGCATCCGCAAGGTGATCCTGGACCAGACGATCCGCGCGCGGGAGACCGCCCGCCAGAAGCGCCAGGACGCGAACGCCTGATCCCGGCCGGGCGCGCTCGTCAGCGCTGTTCGGAGATCAGCACGGCGATCGTGCCCGGCGCCAGCGCTTCGAAGACGTGCGGCGCGTCGCCGCGGTAGCGGAGATAGTCGCCCGGCGCGAGGGTCTCCGGCGCTTCCGCGGGGCCGAGCAGCGCCGACCCGGCGACGAGCACGACGTGCTCGGTGGTGCCGGTGCGGTGGGGGAGGGAGCGCCGCGGCTCTCCCGGCTCGGCCTGGATGAGGTAGAGGTCGCGCCGGGCCGAGGGCGGGCACACGGACAGGATCGTCGCGGAGTAGGGGGCGTCCGAGGACGGCACCCGTGCCGCGCCGCCGAGGTCGGCCAGGCGCACCAGCGTCGGCTGCTCCGCAGGCCGGTCGACGAGATCGGCGAACGGGATGCCGAGCGCGTCCCCGAGGGCCCACAGCGTCTCGACGCTGGGGTTGCCCGCACCGCCTTCGAGCTGGGACACGGTGGCCTTCGAGACCCCCGCGCGCCGGGCGAGCTCGGACACCGAGAGGCCCGCCGCCTGGCGTTCCTGCCGCAGGGCCGTGGCGATACGCTGACGAAGCTCCATGTGGTCAGTATCGCAAACGATCGTTCATCTTGACGATCAGCCGGCGGGTGTTCAGAATGGTGGACATGCGTTCAGCAGGGCGAACATCGGGAGACCCGGCCTCCGCGGAGGAGCGCGACGAGGTTCGCCTCGCGCGCCGGGAGGGCCTCGGCGTCGTGATCGCCACGAGCGCGTACGGCGTCTCGTTCGGGGCGCTGTCGGTCGCCTCGGGCCTGGACATCTGGCAGACCTGCGTGCTGAGCCTGGTGATGTTCACCGGGGGCTCCCAGTTCGCCTTCGTCGGTGTGGTGGGCGCCGGTGGCCTGGCGGCGCTGCCCGCCGCGATCGCATCCGCGGTGCTCCTCGGCGTGCGCAACGTCGCCTACGGCATCCGGATGTCCCCGGTGATCGGCCGGGGCTTCGCGCGGCGGGCCGCGGCGGCGCACTTCACGATCGACGAGTCGACCGCTGTCTCTCTCGCGCAGAGGTCCGAGCGCGCGCGCCGCGCGGGATTCTGGCTGACCGGCATCGGCGTGTTCGTCGGGTGGAACCTCACGACCCTCGTCGGCGCGCTCCTCGGCGACGTCCTCGGGGATCCGAAGACGTGGGGGCTGGACGCCGCCGCGGCTGCGGCCTTCCTGGCCCTCCTGTGGCCGAGGCTGCGCCAGCGCCAGGCGATCGCGGTCGGCGTCGCGGCCGCGGTCGTCGCCACGGCGCTCACGCCGGTCCTGATCCCCGGGCTCCCCGTCCTCGTCGCGGCCGCGGTCGCCCTGATCGTCGGCTGGTTCAACTGGCTCGCCCCGCCCGGCGACGCCGCCGCCCGCCCCGAGTCGGGAGCGAGCGCATGACCCTGTGGAACGCCATCCTGCTCGCCGCCGTCGTCTGCTACGGCCTGAAGGCGATCGGGTACCTCGTGCCGCCGCGGGTGCTGGAGGCGCCCCGCCCGGCGCGCATCAGCGACCTGCTGACGGTCGCGCTGCTGGCGGCGCTGGTCGCCGTGCAATCGCTGGCCGTCGGGCAGGCCGTCGTCGTCGACGCGCGGGTCCCCGCCGTGCTGGTCGCGGCCGGCCTCCTGTGGCTGCGGCAGTCGTTCCTGGTGGTCGTGTTCGCCGCGGCGGCCACGGCGGCGCTGCTGCGGCTGGCCGGCCTGGCCGCGTAGGGCAGCCCGTGCGTCGGCGACAAGGCCGCGCATAACCGGGCGGACTAGGCTCGTCCCGTGCCTGAGAACTGGATCTCCCGCGTGCTGTCGTGGGTCGGAGTGCTGGTGGTCGGAGCCGTGTTCGGGCTCGCGACGACGATCGCCCACGGGTCGGAGCTCGGCCCGATCCCGATCGGCATGATCATCGGCCCGATCGCCTGCGCCGCCCTGCTCGTGGCCGTCCGCGCCCTCACCCGCGACCGCTGGGCCGCGCTCGCGGCCGGGATCGGGATGCTGGCCGCCGTCCTCCTGATCTCGGGTCGCGGTCCCGGGGGATCGGTGCTCGTGCCGGACGACCTGCGCGGACGCATCTGGGGCTACCTGATCGCCGGGCTGGTGCTCGTCATCGTGGCGTGGCCCGACCTGTCCCGGCTTCCGCGGGCCGCCGTAACCCGCCGACCCGACGCGGCCGGCGATCGCGCGCGCGACGTAGACTGAAACCGTGACGTATGTGATCGCCCTCCCGTGCGTCGATGTCAAGGATCGCGCCTGCATCGACGAGTGCCCCGTTGACTGCATCTACGAAGGGGAGCGCTCGCTGTATATCCACCCGGACGAGTGCGTGGACTGCGGTGCGTGCGAGCCTGTCTGCCCGGTGGAGGCGATCTACTACGAGGATGACCTGCCCGACGAATGGCAGGACTACTACAAGGCGAACGTCGAGTTCTTCGAAGAGGTCGGGTCTCCGGGCGGCGCCGCCAAGGTCGGCGTGATCCACCACGACCACCCGATCATCGCCGCTCTGCCGCCGCAGGGCGACGCCGCCCACTGATGTCGGTCCGCGATCTGGCCGACTACCCCTGGGACGCGGTCGCCCCCTTCCGCGAGCGGGCGGCAGCGCATCCCGACGGGATCGTGGATCTGTCGATCGGATCGCCGATCGACCCGACGCCCGAGATCATCCGTGCGGCGCTCGCCGAGGCGACCGACGCGCACGCCTACCCCCAGACCGTGGGGACCGCGGAGCTGCGCGAGGCGATCGTCGACTGGTACGCCCGGCGGCGGGGCGTGCCGGACCTGAGGCCGGACAACGTCCTGCCCACGATCGGTTCCAAGGAACTCGTCGCGCTGCTGCCGACCCTGCTCGGGCTCGGCCTGGGAGACCGGGTCGTCCACCCGCGCGTCGCCTACCCCACGTACGAGGTCGGGGCCCGCGTCGCGGGGGCCACGCCCGTTCCGGCGGACGACCCGGCCGAGTGGCCCGAGGGGACCCGCCTGATCTGGATCAACACCCCCGGCAACCCCGACGGCCGCACCTGGACGCGCGACGAGCTCGCCGCGGCCGTGCGCCGGGCGCGGGAGCTGGGTGCGGTCCTCGCCAGCGACGAGTGCTATGCGGAGCTCGGATGGGACGGCCCGTGGGCGAGCGAGCCCGTGCCGTCCGTGCTGGATCCTCGGGTCACCGGAGGCACCCGGTCGGGACTGCTCAGCGTGTACTCCCTGAGCAAGCAGTCGAACCTCGCCGGCTACCGCGCCGCGTTCGTGGCCGGCTGCGCCCGTGTCGTCGGCGATCTGCTGGCGGCGCGCAAGCACCTGGGCCTCATGCCGCCGGCACCGGTCCAGCACGCGATGGCCGTCGCTCTCCGCGACGACGAGCACGTCGCGGCCCAGAAGGAGCTCTACCGTGAGCGCCGCGACCTGCTGCTGCCGGCGATCCAGGCGGCCGGCTTCCGCGTCGACGGCTCGGAGGCGGGGCTCTACCTCTGGGCGACGGAGGGCCGGGACGCCTGGGAGTCGATGGAGCGCCTGGCGGGACTCGGCATCCTGGGCGGCCCCGGCGCGTTCTACGGCGACTTCTCCGCCGAGCATGTGCGGCTGTCGCTCACCGCGCCGACCGAGCGCGTGGCCCGCGCCGCCGAGCGCTTGCGCGCGTCGACCCCGTGACCCGCGGGGCGTCCGGGGTGATTCTGTGGCAACCCACGACGGATCCGTGCATCCCTTGTCGGGTGCCACAGTAGGCTCTCACCCGCACTAGGCTGTAGGGGCGATTCGGCTGTGCATCGGCCCCGGCGCGCCACCCGTGCGTGTTACCGGCATCGCCCTCGACGAACAACCCGCAAGGAGGTCCGCGTGAGTGCAGCGGCAGATCGGCCCACGACGGCGACTCTGACGATCGGCGGCACGACGGCCGAGTTCCCGGTCCTGCAGGCCACGGCCGGGCACGACAGCATCGACTTCTCGACGCTGACCCGCCAGACCGGGCACACCGCCCTGGACTACGGCTATGTGAACACCGCGTCCACGAAGTCGGCCATCACCTTCATCGACGGCGACGAGGGGATCCTGCGCTATCGCGGCTATCCCATCGAGCAGATCGCGAAGAACTGCACCTACCTCGAGGTCGCCTGGCTGCTCATCTACGGCGAGCTGCCGTCGGCCTCGGAGCTGGCCGAGTTCGACGAGAAGATCCGCCGCCACACCCTGCTGCACGAGGACCTGAAGCACTTCTTCTCGGCTCTGCCCCACACCGCCCACCCGATGTCGGTGCTGTCCTCGGCGGTCGCGGCGCTCTCGACCTACTACGAGAACGAGACGGACCCGCACAACCCGGAGCACGTCGAGCTCAACACGGTCCGCATGCTCGCGAAGCTGCCGGTGATCGCCGCGTACGCGCACAAGAAGAGCGTGGGGCAGGCGTTCCTGTATCCGGACAACTCCCTGAGCTTCGTCGACAACTTCCTGAAGCTGAACTTCGGCGTCCACAGCGAGCCGTACGAGCTCAACCCGGTGATGTCGAAGGCGCTGGAGCTGCTGCTGATCCTGCACGAGGACCACGAGCAGAACGCCTCGACGTCCACGGTCCGGCTCGTCGGCTCGACCGGGGCGAACCAGTTCGCCTCGATCTCCGCGGGCATCCAGGCGCTCTCCGGCCCGCTGCACGGCGGCGCCAACGAGGCGGTCCTCACCATGCTCGGGCAGATCCGCGCGTCCGGCGAGAGCGTCCAGCGGTTCGTCGAGCGGGTGAAGAACAAGGAGGAGGGCGTCAAGCTCATGGGCTTCGGCCACCGGGTCTACAAGAACTACGACCCGCGCGCCAAGCTCGTGAAGGAGGCGGCGGACGAGGTCCTCGCCGAGCTGGGTGTGACCGATCCGCTCCTGGACCTGGCGAAGGAGCTCGAGGAGATCGCCCTCGCCGACGACTACTTCCGTGAGCGCCGCCTCTACCCCAACGTGGACTTCTACACCGGCGTCATCTACAAGGCCATGGGCTTCCCGACCCGCATGTTCACGGTGCTGTTCGCGATCGGGCGCCTCCCGGGCTGGCTCGCGCAGTGGCGCGAGCTCCAGAACGACCCGCAGACTAAGATCGGCCGCCCCCAGCAGCTCTACACCGGATCGGCGGAGCGGGCCTTCCCGACCCGCTGACGACGACGCGCGACGGCCCCGGCAGGATCCCTCCTGTCGGGGCCGTCGCGCGTCGTGCCGTCAGGCGGCCTCCGCAGCCGCCGGCTGGGCGACGGCGTGCCCGGAGGCGCGGACGGCGGGGTCCGCGTCCGCTCTGCGCTCGTCGCGACGTCGCGCCGGCACCAGCGCCACGAGCCCGGCGGCGGCCAGCGCCACGACGCCGATCGTGATCCACGCGGCGGCGTACCCGGATTCGAAGGGGAGGCCCTCCGCGTCGACCGAGCCGAACACGATCGCGGTCATCAGCGCGGAGCCGATCGCGGAACCGATCGAGCGGAGGTTCGCGTTGACCCCGGTCGCGACGCCGACGCTGCCCAGCGGCACGCTCTCGACGATGATGCTGGCCATCGCGGCATAGGCCATGCCGCCTCCGGCGCCGAAGACGGCACCGAGGACCGCCAGCTGCCACACCGCGCCGTGCAGGGCGACGGCGCCGAGGATCGCGAGCCCCATGACGGCCGTGCCGAGCACCAGCTGGCGCCGGAGCGGAAGCACCCGGCTCAGCGGCCCCGTCGCGAATCCGGCGGCCGACATGCCGACGAGCAGCGGAAGCAGGACCAGTCCTGCCTGCTCCGCACCCAGGCCGAACGCCCAGCCGGTGGAGGCGGGGACCTCCAGGAACATCGGCAGGTATCCCCAGAACCCGAACATCGCGATGCCGATGAGGAGGGCGCCGACGTTGACCGGCCAGATCGTGCGGTGCAGGAGCAGGCGGATATCGACGAGCGGCTCGGCGGATCGGAGCTCGGCGAGGACCCACGCCGCGAGCAGGCAGAGCGCGAGCGCGAAGAGACCCAGGGTGAGCGGGCTCGCCCAGCCCCAACGGGAACCTGACGACAGCGGGAGCATGAGGGCGACGAGCCACCCGGACAGGAGGGCGGCGGAGACGAGGTTGATGCGTCCGGCGGCACGCACCCCGCCGGACGGCACGGCCCGCAGGACCGCGACCGCTGCCGCGAGCGCCACGACGAGAGCGACGACGAACAGCGCCCGCCAGCCGAGCGCAGCGGCGACGGGGCCGGCGAGCACCGTGCCCGCCGCTCCGGCGATCCCGAACAGGGCGCCGACCGCGCCGATCGCGCCGGTGAGCCGCTCCGGCGGCTGCGTCTCGCGGAGCAGGCCGAACCCCAGGGGGAAGAGCGCGCCGCCCACGCCCTGCAGCACGCGTCCGACGAGGAGGATCTCGAGACTCGGCGCCAGGGCGGCGACGAGATCGCCGACGGAGATGACGGCGAGGACCACGAGGGTGAGCGTCCGCCGCCCGCGCAGGTCTCCCACCCGGCCGAGCAGGGGGGTGGCGACCGCGGCCGCGATGAGCCATGCGGTCATCGTCCAGGCGACGGCATCGGAGCCCACGTCGAGGTCGTCCTCGATGAGCGGCAGCACGGGGATGACGAGGTTCTGGAGCAGGGCCATGGAGCCGATGCTCAGGGCGATCGCGGCGAAGGCGCGGCGTGGGGTCGACATGGAGGGTCCTCCGGTGGGGTCGAGGGGGAGCGCGGATGGCGCGAAGGGCGAACGCGCGGACGGTCGAGCGGTTCGCAGTCGAGCGGTAAAATGGAAGGAGGACTCCGAACGGAGGCTGCCTCCGTTTTTACGGTAGTGGAGGTGTCCTCCGTTTTGCAACCCCGAGATTGGCGACCCATGAGCACCGCGACACCTCGTGTCACCGCGCTGGAGGAGCGACGACCCAAGCGTGCGGACGCCGCACGGAACTTCGACGCGCTCATCGAGGCCGGCAGGGCCGAGTTCGCCGAGCGGGGCGCGGAGGCGTCTCTGGAGGACATCGCCCGTCGCGCGGGCGTCGGGATCGCGACGCTGTACCGCAATTTCCCGACGAGGGACGACCTCATCGAGGCGTTGTACGTCACGGAGGTGCTCGCGCTCGCCGACGCGGCGGAGGACGTGGCCGGTCTGGATCCCTGGCCGGCGCTGGAGGCGTGGCTGGACCGCTTCATCCGTTACGTGGGGACGAAGCGCGTGCTCCTGGAGGGGTTCAACCGCGGCTCGCCGATCCTCGTCGAGTGCCGGGGGATCATGGTCTCCGCCGCGGAACCGCTGCTCTCGCGGGCCCGGGCGGCGGGGGAGATCGCCGCGGACGTCACGATCCTCGACGTCATCAAACTGGTCTCCGGCGTCGCCGCCGTCGCCTACGACGACGACGCGCAGAGACAGCGGGTGCTGGCTCTCGCGATCCGCGCGATCCGGAGCTGAGGCGGACCGGAGCGGACCGCCTCAGCCTCGAAACCGATCCGGGATCAGCGTCCGGCGGTGCCGTTCGCGCTGCGGGGCCGACGCCGACGCCGTCGAGAGGGCGCACCGTTGTCCCGTCCGCCCTCGGCGGGCGCGGCGACGCGGGCACCCGTTCCGTGACGCGGCGCC
>NZ_BCRA01000073.1 GCF_001552355.1 Microbacterium resistens NBRC 103078 | reverse complement strand
CTCGACGTCGCTGGTGGTGTCCCCCGCCACCGCGACGGCCTGCACGGCGGAGACCCCCGTGCGCAGCAGCGCCGTGAGCACGAGGTCCGGGGCCGGCCGGCCGCGCCCGGCGTCGACCGGCGACAACGCCACGTCGACGAGGTCGCGCCAGCCGAGGGCGTCCAGCAGCACGTCCCGGGTCGCCGGGGAGAACCCCGTGGTCAGCGCGACCGCGATCCCCTGCTCGCGGAACGTGCGGATCGCCGTGGCGGCGCCGGGGATCTCCTGCGCACCGTCCTCGGAGACGATCTCGGCGTAGGCGTCCTCGAACTGCGCGGTCGCCCGCTCCGCCGCCGCGCGGTCGCCGCCGGCGAGATGCGTGAACACGTCGATCTTCGACTGCCCCATCGTGTCGCGCACGTACTGCAGCGCCTCGGGCCACGGCATCCGATCCGCGACGCCGGTGCGCTCGGCGGCCCGCTGGAAGGCACGCTCGACGATGCCGTCGTCGAGGACGGTCGTGCCGGCCATGTCCAGGACGACGAGCTCGACGGGCACGCGGTCGGCGACGCGCGCGTCCTCGCTGTGGGTGGGGGTCTGGGTGAGGGCGCTCATGCGGTTCCTTCCGGTCGGCGCGGTTCGTCGTGGGTCGAGGACACCGCCGCGGTGAGGGGTTCGGGGACGCCGTCCCACCCGAACGCCGCCGCGGCCTCGGTCTCGGCGAGTCCCAGTCCGGTCGTCATCCCGATGCCCGTCGTGGCGGCGAGCGCGAGGACGCCGTCCGCCACCGTCTCGACGAGGAACTCGGACGGCCCGGCGGCGTAGACCCCCTGCCAGCGCTCCAGGACGCGCAGGCGGTCGGCGTCGAACAGCGCGGCGGCCTCGGCGAGGAAGGCGTCGAAGGCCGCCTCGGGCTGGAACGGCCCCGGCTGCACCGCCCGGTGGTGCGAGTCCCCGAGCAGCAGCGACCCGTCGGGGAGCTGGGTGTACATCTGATTGAGGTCGAGCGCGGCGAGCTCGGGCCGCTCGGCGTGCAGCCGCTCGCGCAGGCCCGACGCGGAGGCGGTGGCTCCGAACCGGCCGTAGCGGACGAGCGACCACCCGGTGAGCAGCGGCGCCTGCAGAGGGGCGGGGAGATCGGCCGCCACCCGCATCATGTCGAGCGCGCAGCGCACGACGCCGGCACGCTCGGCGATCTCCGGCAGCAGCTGATCGAGGTCGTGGTTCACCGCGACGACGACGGCCGCGGCGGAGACCGGCCCGCGCGTGGTGTCCACGCGTCCCGGCCCGACGCCGGTGACGGCGGTGCGCATGCGGAACTCGACGCCCCGTGCGGCGAGGTGACGCACGATCGCGGCGGCGGCCTCCCGCGGGTTCACCTGGAGGTCTCCCTCGATGAGCGCCCCCGAGCGCACGCCGCCGGCGCGCAGCGGCGCGAGCCGGAGCACCTCGTCCGCCTCGATCAGACGGATGCCGGAGAGACCGGGCTCATCGGCGGCGGACGCCTGCGCCGCCTCGGCGAGCACCGCGGCCTCGTCCTCGTGGCGCGCGGCCACGAGCGTCCCGGCCGCGCGCAGCCAGAATCCCGCGTCGTGCGCCAGGCGCGTCCACAGGCCCCGGGAGAGCTCGCCGTAGCGGCGGGCCCGTCCCTCCTGGGCGCCGATGCAGAGGTGGCCGAAGTTGCGGATGGATGCGCCGACGGGCGCGTCGGTGCGGTCCACCACGACGACGCGGAGCCCGCGCCGGGATGCGGCGTAGGCGGCGCCGAGCCCGACGATCCCTGATCCGACGACGGCCAGATCGTAGCGGCCCGTCATCGGTACACCCGCCGCATCCACATGGCCAGGCCCTCCACCACGAGGACGGTGGCGAGGATCATCAGCACGATCGCGGTGACGACCGGATAGCGGGATCCCTGGCTGGCGTTGAGCAGGAAGTAGCCGACCCCGCCGCCGCCGACGATCCCGAGGATGGTCGCCGCGCGGATGTTCGTGTCCAGCATGTAGAAGCTGTGGCCGATGAGGGCCCGCAGGCCCTGCGGCACGGTCGCCGAGGCGTAGGTCTGCAGACGGGTCGCGCCCACGGCGCGCAGCGCGCGCTCGGGCCCCCGGTCCACCTCCTCGAAGGAGTCCGCGACGAGCTTGCCGAGCAGGCCGATCCCGCCGATGGCGAGCGCGATCACGCCCGCCTGCGGGCCGAGCCCGGTGATCACGACGAGCACGATCGCGAGGATCAGCTCGGGGATGCCGCGGATCCCGACGAGGAGGAATCGCGCGGTGCCGCGCACGCCGGGCCCGGGAGCGACGTTGCGGGCGGCGAGGGAGCCGAGGATCACGGAGGGCAGGAGGGTGAGGACCGTCGCGGCGAGCGCGATCGCGACGGTGTCGCGCATCGCGGAGATCATCGCCGCCGCCTCGTAGTTGCCGAAGGAGGGCGGCCAGAACTTCGCCGCGGTCTCGGGGATCTTCGCCCAGAAGGTGACGGCGTCGCTCCAGGTGATGTCGCTGACGACGACGCTGCCGATCACGACGAGGACCGCCACGACCCCCGCGACGGTGTTGCGCACGCGCGTCGCGGTCCACGGCCGGCGGACCGCCGTCTGCACGCTCGCGGCCCACGCCGGCCGATCCGCGGGGGCGGCCGCCGTGGCGGCGCCCGTCATCCGCGGGTGCAGGATCCGGTCGATCCAGGAGCGGGTCTGCTGCTGTCCGCCCAGCATCGCGCCGCGCACCGCGCTGGAGACGATCTCCATGACGACGCAGAGGACGAAGATGACCAGGGCGATCCCCAGTCCCTTGCCGTAGTTGAGCGCCTTGAACGCATAGGACATCTCCAGCCCGAGGCCGGCCACCCCGACGTAGCCGAGCACGACGCTGCCGCGCAGGTTGATGTCGTTGCGGTGCAGCACGGTCGCGACCCAGCTCGGGAGCACCTGCGGCAGGATCCCCGCGGTGAACTCCTGGAGTTTGGATCCGCCGGCCGCGCGGATCGCCAGACGAGGTCCCTCGTCGATCTGCTCGATGGCGTCGGCGAACATCTTCGAGATCATGCCGATCGAGTGGATCCCGATCGCGAGGATGCCGGGCAGGGTGCCCAGGGAGAACATCAGGACGAACGCCATGGCGAGCACGACGTCGGGCAGCGCCCGGGTGAGCACCCCGACGAACCGCGCGGCCATGCGCCAGGCGTTCCCCGGCGTGGTGTTCGAGGCGGCCAGGTAGGCGATCGGCACGGACAGCACCGCGGCCAGCAGCGTCCCGACGAGCACGAGGCCGACGGTCAGCGCGATGAGCCCGGCGAGCTCGGCCGGTTCCGGGAAGCTCAGCGCCCCCACCCGGGAGAGGAAGTGCTCGGCGTTGCCCCAGCTCTGGATCATGCCGGGGATGGAGATGCCGATCTCGTTCACGGCGAGGACGCCGAGCACGACGAGCGCGAGCAGCGTCAGGGAGGCCGCGATGCGCTCCGGGGAGACGACCCGGCGCGGTGCGCGCTCCGCGACGCTCGCTCGGGGCGGGCGGTCGAGCCGCGGGGCGGGGGCGACGGCGGTCACGCGACGGGCTCCTGGTCGCGCAGTCCGGAGGCGGATCCCGCGGCGGCGCCGACGGGGACGGGGGCGAGAAGCTCCGCCTCGACGACCTCCAGCTCGGCGGTGGAGGTGGCGACGCGGCCGTAGATCTCCATGACCTCGGCCTTGCTGAGATCCGTGGTGGGAGTGTCCAGCACGACCTCGCCGTGCCGGAGGCCGACGATGCGGTCCGCCCAGGAGATCGCGAGATCGACCTGGTGGAGGCTGCAGACGACGGTCAGCCCCTCGTCCGCGGCGATCTCGCGGATCAGCGCCATCACCTGGTCGCTGGACTCCGGGTCGAGCGAGGCGACCGGCTCGTCGGCGAGGAGGATCTCGGGCTGCTGCATGAGCGCGCGGGCGATCGCCACGCGCTGCTGCTGCCCGCCGGAGAGGGTGTCGCTGCGCTGATAGGCGCGGTCGAGAAGGCCGACGCGGTCCAGGTGCGTGAGGGCGCGGAGCTTGGCGTCCTTGCCGTACCCCCACAGCCCGAGGCGCGGGCCGCGCACCGAGGAGAGGGATCCGGTGAGCACGTTCTCCAGGACGGTGAGGGAGGGCACGAGCTCGAACTGCTGGAAGATGAACCCCACCCGGCTGCGCAGGCGCCGCAGCTCCCGGCCACGAAGGGCCGGCACGTCCGCGCCGAGGACGCGGACCTCGCCCGCGGTCGGGGTCTCCAGCCCGTCGAGGTGACGCAGGAGCGTGGACTTGCCCGACCCGCTGAGCCCCAGGAGGACGACGATCTCGCCGGGGGCGACGTCCAGGGCCACGTCGCGGAGGGCGGTGGTCGCGCCGAAGCGCTTCGTCACGCCCCGCAGGCGGACGACGGGGGCGGCGGTGTCGATGCTCATGGTTCTCCTCGGGTCTCCGGCGTCGGGCGACGCGCCGTCCGGCCGCCGAGCGGGCTGCGCTCGACGACCGGGCGGCGTCAGGCGGTCAGGCCTTGCACTGCTCCGCTTCGGTCTTCTTGCAGATGTCGCGGATCAGGTCGTAGTAGGCGTCGTCGACCGGCTTCGTGGCGTAGAAGACGCTCCGGAAGGCGTCGGTGTCGGCGCCCTTGATGCCCGCGGCGATGATGTCGTCGATCGTGATCTCGCCGAGAGCGTCGACGAGCTGGTCGGACACCTCGGTGGGAAGCGCCGAGCTGTACACGAGCGGGGCGCCGGGGACCATGGTCTCGGCGATGACCTTGACCTTGTCGGACTTGGCGACCTCGGAGTCCTCCGCGAACCCGACCTCGCACTCGGCGCCCTCACCGGTCTTCTGCACGCTCACGTCGTGCTTTCCGGCGAACACCGGGGTGATGTCGCTCTTCGGGTCGATGCCGGCCTCGAGGAGGTTGTAGCTCGGGAACAGGTATCCGGACGTCGAGGACGGGTCGACGAAGCAGACCTTCTTGCCCTTGAAGTCCTCGATCTTCGTCACGGCGCTGTCCTTGGGGGCGATGGCCTGGGAGTAGTACCCGGGCTCCTGGCCCTCCTTGGTGACGATGGAGGAGATCGGGGTCAGCGTGGCGCCGTTGTTCGTCGCGGTCACGTAGGTGAAGCCGGAGAACGAGGCGACGTCGACCTTGCCGGCCACGGCGGCCTCGATGAGCGCCGCGTAATCGGTGGACTCGTGGTACTCGACCGTCTTGCCGGTCTTCTCCGCGATGTAGTCCATCAGCGGCTGGTAGTTGGTCTCGGTGTCGACGGAGTCGGGCACGACGCCGAAGACGAGCGTGTTCTCGTCGACGGCGAAGCCGCCGTTCGCCGCGACCGTGTCGGGCGCGTCGGTGCCGGTGGCGGCACCGGCCGTGCCGGAACAGGCGGCCAGGCCGAGGGCGAGCACGGCGACGCCGGCCAGGGCGGGGAGAGCGCGGAGCTTCATGAGGACCTTTCGGGTGTGGGACGGAGATGATCCACGAGCACTCTGCCAAGTTCACGATCGAGATGTATACCTATCTCGGGACTGTTCCGCGACTGTTCACCCGCGCGTTCCTCAGGTGAACAGCGGAGCAACGGGGGCTCGCGCACCCTGACCGACCACGTAGTATGCCTATGTGGCTGATGTTGTCTACATCCAGATCGCCGACGATCTGCGCGCCCGGATCGTCGACGGGCGCCTGCGTCCGGGCGACGCCGTGCCGACCGAGGCGGATCTCGCCGAGCGCTGGCGCACCTCGCGCGGACCGATCCGCAACGCCCTCGCTCTCCTCCGGGCCGAGGGGCTCATCGAGACCGCACGCGGACGCCCGGCCCGGGTGGTGGAGCGCAAGGCCACCCAGGCGGTGGACGTCTCGGTTCCCTTCACCCGCTGGGCGCGCGAGCTCGGTGCCGTCCCCGGGGCGCAGACCCAGGAGCTGAGCCTGCGCCGGGCCGGCGAGGAGAAGGCGGCGGCGCTGGGGGTCGATCCGGACGACACCATCGTCAGCGTCGTGCGGCTGCGCTTCCTCGACGGGCGGCCCACCATGCTCGAGCGGCTCCACTACACGCACGAGGTCGGCCGGCTGCTGTTCACGATCGACCCCGACGAGGTGTCGATCACCGAGTTCCTGGCCGGCCAGGGGCATCCGATCGTCACGCTGCAGCACGAGATCGACGCGGTCGCCGCCGACGCCCAGGATGCGGAGCTCCTCCGGGTCGCGCAGGGGACGCCGATCCTCCGCCTCACCCGGACGTCGCGGGACGCCGACGGCCGCGTGTTCGAGGCGAGCGAGGACCGCTACCTCTCCAGCATCGTGCGGTTCACCGTCGCCGCGTCGGGAATCTCCCCCGAGGGTCAGTACCTGCGCGCCGTCGGCGGCTGAGCCCGCTCACACGGCGAGCAGCGCGATCCCTCCGACGACCACGACGGACGCCGCCACGCGCCAGCCGGGTCGCCCCTCGCGCAGCACGAAGGCGCCGAACAGGCTCACCAGCACGACGCTCACCTCGCGCAGCGGTGCGACCAGCGCGACCGGCGCGATCGTGACCGCCTGGAGCACGAGGATGTAGGACAACGGCGAGAGCACGCCGAACGCGACGATCCGGCGCCACTGCCGGCGCCCGAGCGCGCGGACGGCCGCCCAGCGGCGGCGCACGGCGACCGAGTAGAACGGGATCTGCAGCGCGGCGGTCCCGACCATGAACGCCACGGGCGACAGCGACCACTGCCGCACCGCGAAGGCGTCCCAGATCGTGTAGACCGCGATCGTGACGCCCGTGAGGAGCCCGAACAGGATGCCCGGATCCATCCCGCGCCGCCCGGAGACCGGATCCGCGCCCACCCGGTCGACGAGCCCGATGGCGATGATCCCCGCGATGAGGACGCCGACCCCCACGAGCGCGATCGGGGACGGCCGCTCGCCGAGGATCAGCATCGCGATCAGCACGGACAGGAACGGCCCGCTCCCCCGCGCGGTCGCGTACACCGTGGAGAGGTTCCCGACCTGGTAGCCGCGCTGCAGCACGAGCATGTACCCGACGTGCAGGACGCCGGACACGAGCACCCCGAGGAGGAACCCCCGGATGTCGTCGGTGCCGAGCCCGCCCGTGAACGGGATGGCGACGGACCAGATCACGGTGCTCGCGACGGCGCCCCACCACAGGAACGGGAACCCCGCGCGGCTGATGCCGTGCGCGATGACGTTCCACGCGGCGTGCGCGACAGCGGCGGAGAAGACGAGGACGAATGCGAGTGCGGACACGACGGAACCTTCGGCCCGCCGTGTGGGCACGACGGACGGGGTTCCTCCAGGCTTTTGTCCGTTCAGATGACGCCCCGCCTGCGGAGGCGGGACGTGGCGCCGCTCGGACCAGTCGGGCGGACCCCGGAACCCTAGGCGCTGTCGGGATCCACCCTACATCCGTCGCGCGGAGCCGCGCAGTGCGGGGCGGCGACACCGCGGCTGGCCGTGCGCCGGCCGCCGTCGCACCTCAGAGCCAGCGCTTGTACTTGAAGATCCCGAACAGCGTGACCGCGAAGGCCGCCATGGCGCCCAGCGCCAGCGGGTAGCCGGCTGCCCAGTGCAGCTCCGGCATCACGTCGAAGTTCATGCCGTACACGGTGCCCACGAGGGTGGGGGCGAAGATGATCGCGGCCCACGAGGAGATCTTCTTGATCTCGTCGTTCTGCGCGAGGCTCGCGTCGGCCTGTCGACGGGCGACGAGCGCGGACTGCACGGTCAGGGCGTTCTCCAGGATCGCCCGGAACGACTCCACCCGCTCGTCGATCCGGATCACGTGGTCGAGCACATCGCGCAGCGACGTCTGCAGCTCCGCGTCCACCCGGTACTTCTCCGACCCGCGGCGCAGTCCCTGGAGCATGCCGGCCAGGGGGTGCACGGCGCGCTGGACGTTGATGACCTCGCGCGAGAGGTCGTAGATCCGGCGGGAGAGGGCGTCGTCGTCGCTGTCGCCGAAGAGCTGGTCCTCGATCTCGTCGATGTCGTTCTCCAGGCCCGCCACGACGGGCTCGTACTCGTCCACGACCTCGTCGAGGATCGCGTAGAGGACCGCCTCCGGCCCCATCGCGAGCAGCTCCGGGTTCGCCTCCATCCGGCGGCGGACGGCGCTGAGGTCCGGAGACTCCGCGCGGCGGATCGTCACGACGAAGTCGGGGCCGACGAACACGTGCAGCTCGCCGATCTCCACGGCCTCCTGCTCGTCGCGGTACCGCGCGGGGCGCAGCACGGCGAAGAGAGTGTCGCCGTACCGTTCCAGCTTGGATCGCTGGTGCCCGGATCGGGCGTCCTCGACGGCGAGGGGGTGCAGGTCGAACTCCCGGGCGACCGAGGTGATCTCCTCGGGGCTCGGGTGGTAGAGCCCGATCCAGGCCAGTCCCCGGTGGGCGTCCATGATCCGGTACGTCTCGTCCAGGCTCGCGGGGGTCTCCACGCGGCGGCCCGCCACGTACACTCCGTTGTCGACAAGGGTCATGCTGCGATTCCGTTCTCGCGCGCGCACGCCCGCCCGGGGCGGCGCGTCATCCATCAGCTGCCGGAAGGGCGCCGCCGAGGAAGCGCGACGGATCGTCGTCCCGAGCACAGGCTCGGGAGGCCGGGGCGAGCGGGACTCAGCGCACGGCGAGACGGCGTCGCGACAGGGCGGCGCCGGTACTATCACCTGCCATCGCGCTCACCGCCTTCGTCTCTCTGGGGTCCTCGGACCCGACAGGCCAGTCTACGCCCGCCTGCCGCCGACCGCCAATGCAGCGCCGCCCGACCTCGCCCCCTCGTGATCGAGTGGTCAGTTTTTGTGGCCTCGGAGCCCGCGAACCCGCAGAAACTGACCACTCGACGTCGGAGGTGGGGACATCTCACGCCTGTGACGATCGACACGGTTGCGGTATCTTTCTCGCATGGCGACCGAGGAGAACCAGAGGGACATCGAGGACGGGATCGTCACGGACCTCCGGGACCGGATGACGTACGGCTCGTACCTCGCCCTGGATCAGCTGCTCTCCGCACAGCACCCGGTGAGCCGCCCCGAGCACCACGACGAGCTGCTGTTCATCATCCAGCACCAGACGACGGAGCTGTGGCTCAAGCTCGTCCTGCACGAGCTGGGCACGGCGCGCGCCCGGCTGGCCGAGGACGACCTGCGCGCCGCGCTCAAGCACATCGCACGGGTCAAGCACATCCAGGAGGTCCTCACCCAGCAGTGGTCCGTGCTGGCGACGCTCACGCCCACCGAGTACGCGCAGTTCCGCGGCGACCTGGGCAACTCGTCGGGATTCCAGTCCGTCCAGTACCGGGCGGTGGAGTTCGCTCTGGGCAACAAGAACGAGCGGATGCTCGGCCTCTTCCGCGACCACGCCGAGAACCTCGCCCTGCTCACCGCCGAATGGGAGCGGCCCACGGTGTACGACGAGTTCCTGCGACTCCTCGCCCGCCGCGGGCTGCCCGTCCCCGGGGCGATCCTGGAGCGGGACGTGCGGCTCCCGTACCGGATGCACGACGATCTCGTCCCCGTCATCCGCGCCGTCTACGAGGACCCGCACCGCCACTGGGACCTGTACGAGGCGTGCGAGGAGCTCGTCGACGTCGAGGACAACTTCCAGTTCTGGCGCTTCCGGCACCTGCGCACCGTGACCCGGACGATCGGCAGGAAGATCGGCACGGGCGGCTCCAGCGGGGTGGACTTCCTCCAGCGCGCGCTGGAGCTGACCTTCTTCCCGGAGCTGTACGCCGTCCGCACGGAGATCGGACGGTGACCGTCGTCCGCGCGGTCTCGTTCTTCGACGGGACCGCGATCCGCGAGGGCCGGATCGAGGCGGACCCTCCCGGGCTCCGACTGCGACCCGAGCCCGCCCCTGCCGGCGCGCCCCGCCTGGCCGGGATCGTCACGGGCCGCTTCACCGACCACCACGTGCACCTGCAGCTCGTGGACCCGTCGCTGCTCGCACGGAGCTGGATCGGGCGCGTCGTCGACCTCGGCGCCGACCCGGGCGTGATCCGCGCCCTGTGCCAGGCGCACGCCTCGCCGACGCCGGAGCCTGCGCGGCCCGGCGACGCCGGTGTCGTGCGGATCGAGTACGCCGGTGCCTTCCTCACCGCGCCCGGCGGCTACCCGTCGGACCGGCCGTGGGCGCCGCCCGGATCCGTGCGCGAGATCACCGACCTCGCCTCCGCGGCACGTGCGGTCGCCGAGATGTACGACGCGGGGGCGACGAGCGTCAAGCTGACGAGCAACAGTACGGCGGGCCCGGTCCTCGACGACGACCTCTTCGCCGCCCTCGTCCGTCTCGCCCACGCCCGCGGGCTCGCCGTCCACGCACACGCGGAGGGTGCCGGGGAGGCGGCGCGCGTCGCCCGCCTGGGCGCGGACGTGCTCGCCCACGCCCCTTTCACGGAGCGTCTGGAGGACGCGGAGATCGCCCGGCAGGCGGCCTCGGTCACGTGGATCTCGACACTCGCGATCCACACCGGAATAGAGCGGGACCACGCGATCGACAACCTCCGGCGTTTCCACGCCGCAGGCGGGACCGTTCGGTACGGCACTGACATGGGCAACGGCGACACTCCGGTCGACCTCCGTGTCGACGAGGTGCGGGACCTGCGCGCGGCGGGGGTCACGGACGCCGCGCTCCTCCGCGCGCTCGCCCCGGCGGATCCGCTCCTGCCGGGGAGCGCTCTCCTGCTGCTCCCCGACGGCGACCCCGCCCGCGCGCACCCCCTCGCCGCGGGGGACCTCGCCCACGACCCCGCCCCGACGGAGCACGGCCACGATGCCCCGTCCGGATCCGAATCCCCCGCGCCGACACGACGCCCCGATCCGAAGGAGTCCGCATGACGGATGACCTGCTCGCCCGCGCCGCCGCCCTCGACGAGGCCGATCCGCTGCACGATCGCCTCGCCCTGTTCGCGGAGGCCCCCGGCGTCCACGCCTACCTGGACGGCAACTCCCTCGGGCGGCCGCTCGCGGCGCTGCCCGAACGCGTCGCCCGCTTCGTCCGCGAGGACTGGGGCACGCGCCTGATCCGGTCCTGGGACGAGGCGTGGATGGAGCTCCCGCTCCGCCTCGGCGACCGCATCGCGGAGGTCGCTCTGGGCGCCGCCGCCGGTCAGACCGTCGTCGCGGACTCCACGAGCGTCCTGCTCTACAAACTCATCCGGGCCGCCGTGGGCTCCCGCGCCGGGACCGGGCGCACCGAGATCGTCGTGGAGCGCGGCAACTTCCCCACCGACCGGTTCATCGTCGAGGGGATCGCCGCGGAGACCGGATCCACGGTGCGGTGGATCGATCCCGATCCGGTCCTGGGCGTCGCGGCGGACGACGTCGCCGCCGCGGTGGGCGCATCGACCTCCGTCGTCGTGCTGAGCCATGTCGACTACCGCTCCGGGGCGCTCGCGGACATGGCCGGGATCACCCGCCTCGCGCACGACGCCGGGGCGCTGGTCCTCTGGGACCTCTGCCACTCGGTCGGCGTCGTGCCGATGCAGCTGGACGCCTGGGGCGTCGACCTCGCCGTGGGGTGCACCTACAAGTACCTGAACGGCGGGCCCGGCTCCCCGGCGTTCGCCTACCTCCGCGCCGAGCACCAGGGGCTCCTCCGCCAGCCGATCCAGGGCTGGTGGGGCGCCGCGGACGTCTTCGCGATGGGCCCCGAGTACGCGCCGGCCCCCGGGATCCGGCAACTGCTCAGCGGCACCCCGCCGGTGATGTCGATGCTCGGGATGCAGGGCATGCTCGACCTCATCGACGAGGCGGGGCCGGACGGCGCGCCGGGCATCGAGGCCGTGCGGGCGAAGTCGGTCTCGCTCACGGAGCTCGCCGTGCGGGCGTACGACGAGCTGCTCGCCCCGCTCGGGGTCCGGCTCCTGAGCCCGCGCGACCCCGCGGTGCGCGGAGGCCACGTCACGATCGGCCACCCGGACTTCCGCGCGGTCACCGCGGCCCTGTGGACGCAGGGCGTCATCCCCGACTTCCGCTTCCCCGACGGGATCCGCCTGGGCCTGTCGCCGCTGAGCACCTCGCACGTCGAGACCGTGCGCGGCGTCGTCGCCGTGCGCGACGCCCTGGGCCGATGAGGCGGGAGCCCTCCGTCATCGCCGGCCCGGTCGAGCGGACCGCTGCCGTGCGCGACGACGCGGCCCGGGTCGGCACGGATGCTCTCCCCGACGTGGACGGGCCCGTCCTCGACGACGTCGACGCCCGGCCCGGCAGCACCGTGTCGTATCTGCGCACGGTGATCGGGCTGTACCTGCGCGATCTCGGCGGCCGGATCTCCGCCGCCGACCTCGTCCGCCTGCTCGGCGAGCTGGAGCTGCCGCCCGCCCGGGTGCGCGGTGCGCTCACCCGGGTCAAGCAGCGGGGGCTCCTCCTCGCCGACCGCTCCGACGGCGTCGGTTACCGCCTCAACCCGGCGGCGGCGGGGATGCTCGCCCGCGGCGATCGGCGGATCTTCGCCGTGCGCGAGGCGGATCCCGCCGACGGCTGGTGCCTGGTGTCGTTCTCGGTGCCGGAGAGCCGACGCGACCTCCGGCACCGGCTGCGGCGGGGCCTCGCCTGGATCGGCTGCGGGACCGTCTCCCCCGCGCTGTGGATCTGTCCGGAGCACCTGGCCGACGAGGCGGCTCAGGTCGTCGCCGATCTCGGCGCGGCGGAGTTCGTCACGCTGTTCCGGGGCGCGGCCCCGGCGAGGGATCTCCCGGCGGCAGTACGCGCCTGGTGGGACCTGGACGCCCTGCGGCACGAGCACGAGGGCTTCCTCGCCGCGATCGCCCCGCTGCACGTGGTCGAGGGCGCCGACGAGGCCGCCGCCTTCGCTGCCTACGTCCGTCTCGTGGACGCGTGGCGGATCCTGCCCTACGTCGACCCGGGTCTTCCGTCGGCGGTCCTGCCCGGCGACTGGCCCGGGGTGCGCAGCACTGCGGCGTTCGCCGAACTGTCGAGCCGCTTCCGCGCGGGCGCGCGCCGCCACGTCCGCGCGGTCACCTCGCGCTGACCGCCCCCGCGGACGTCGCCCCGCCTCCCCCGCCGAGTGGTCAGTTTCTGTGGGTTGCACGGGCGCGAACCCGCAGAAACTGACCACTCGACCGGGCGTCACGGGTCAGGGAGTCAGCAGAACGAGCTCCTGCGTCGCCCTCGTCATCGCGACGTAGCGGTCCACGGCGCCCTCGATCCCGTCCCCGAACCCTTCCGGGTCGACGAGGACCACGAGGTCGAACTCCAGCCCCTTGGCGGTCTGCGGGGTGAGCGACCGGATCCGCGGATGCCGGAGCGCCCGGTCCGCGCCGATCACGCACGCGAGGCCCTCCTCGTGGGCGTCGAGCCAGGCGGAGAGGATGGCGTCGAGCTCCGGGACGCGCCCCCGCCGCACGGGAACGCCGCTGCGGCGCACCGACGTCGGGACGTTCGCGTCCGGCAGCGCGGCGCGGATCACCGGCTCGGCGGCGGCCATCACCTCCTCCGGCGTCCGGTAGTTGATGCTCAGCGACGCCTCGCGGATCTCGCGCAGCCCCGCCCGCTCCAGCCGCGCCCGCCAGCTCTCCCGGAACCCGTGCCTGGCCTGCGCACGATCGCCGACCACCGTGAGGCTGCGGGATGGGGCTCGGCGCAGCAGCATCGTCCATTCGGCGTCGGTGAGTTCCTGCGCCTCGTCCACGATCACGTGGGCGAACGGACCGGCGAGCGCGTCCGGGTCCGGGCGCAGACGCGCGGCCTCGTCGAGGATCGCGTCGCGCATGCCCTCGCCGTCGGGCCCGAAGAAGTAGCCCGTCACGGCGCTCTCGAAGTCGTCATCCGCGGCGATGAGCTCATCGATCACCCTGTCCCGCTGCTCCCGCTCCTCCTGCGAGACCCGCTCCTCGCGTCGCCGCTGCGCGGAACCGCGCGGATCGCCGATGAGGTCCCGCGCGGCGTCGAGGAACGGCAGGTCCGATCGCGTCCAGCGCCGCGCCTCGGACGCCTCGCGATGGAGCGCGTCCCGCTCCGACTCCGTCAGCCACGGGGCGCAGATCCGGAGGTAGGCGGGGACGCTCCACAGATCGGCCACGACCCCGGCCGGATCCAGGATCGGCCAGGCGGCGGCGAACGCCCGCTGCAGCGGGGTGCTGCGCCGAAGCGCGGCGTCGAGCTGACGAGGCGGCACATCCTCGTCGGCGTGGTCCTCGACGAGCGCGCCGACGAGCGCGTCCCAGGCGATGTCGCGCGCCTCGTTGTGGGCGGTGCCGGGCTCCGGGGCGTCGAACGCGGCCGCCCAGTCGGCAGGTTCCACGCGCACGTCACGCCACGGCGTCTCGACCTCCAGCGGCGTGGACGGGGGCTGCTCGTGGTAGCGCACGGCGGCGGCGACCGCATCGAGCAGACGGCTCCCGGATTTGATCCGCAGCGCCTCGGGATCCGTCTCGACCGCGATCGCGTCCCCGTCCCTGCCCTCGGGCACGAGGTCGGTCAGCGTGCAGACCCGGACGCCGTCCTCACCGAGGCTCGGCAGCACATCCTCCACGTAGGCGAGGTACGGGCGGTGCGGGCCGACGAACAGGACACCGCCGCCGCCTCGGCCCAGCCGGGGCTCGGCGTGCATGAGATAGGCGGCGCGGTGCAGCGCGACGACGGTCTTGCCCGTGCCCGGCCCGCCGTCGACGACGAGCACACCGCGCGAGGGCGAGCGGAGGATCGCGTCCTGGTCGGCCTGGATCGTGCCCAGCACGTCCCGCATGCGCGGCGAACGGCTGGCGCCGAGGCTCGCGATGAACGCCGACTGGTCGTCGAGCGCGGCCCGGTTGATCTCGTCCGCGTCGCGGGCGTCGTCCCCGAGGGCGTCGACGTCGAAGACCTCGTCCCAGTAGTCCGTGATGCGCCGCCCCGTCCAGCGGTATCGGCGCCGGCTGACGAGGCCGCGGGGATCGGCATGGGTCGCTCCGAAGAACGGCTCGGCGGCCGGTGCCCGCCAGTCCACGAGCAGACGCCGGCCGTCGCTCGCGGTGAGGCCGATCCGCCCGATGTAGACGGGCTCGGACTCGTCCCGGCGGATCATCCGCCCGAGGCACAGGTCGACGCCGAAGCGACGCAGGAGCTGGATCCGCGACGACAGCCGGTGGATCTCGAGGTCCCGCTCGAGCGCCTCCTGCCCGTGTCGCACGGGAAGAGCGCGCAGCCGGGTCAGCCGCTCCTCGCTCTCGGCGACCTCCTCGGCGAGACGCGCGCCCAGGGCGCGGAGATGCTCCTCGTCCGCGGCGATGAGGCGGGGATCCGCCTTGCGGGCGCGCTCGGCGGGCAGGGCGAAGACCGCCGTTCGCCGCCCGCCGTCGTCGGCACGGTGCGCGGCGCGCCCGAGGGCGTCGAGAGGCGGTTCGGGGGTCTGGCCGGGGGCCTGGTCGGGGGTGCGGTCGGGGGCGTGGCCGGGGGTGTGGCCGGGGGTCTGGTCGGGGGTCTGGTCGGGCTGAGCGGAGAGGGGTGCGGCAGGGGTCACGATTCTCCCGTCGGGATGGCGAAGCCACCCATTCTGCGCCCCTATGGGGCCCTTGCCGCAAGCCCCGGTCCCGCCGGTAAACTGGAAGTGCGCAGGGGGATCCGTTCCCCTCTGTCGAGTGGTCAGTTTTTGTGGGTTCAGCGCCCGGCAACCCACAAAAACTGACCACTCGATGAGCAGCGGCGCGAGGGGTCGCCTACGATCGAAGAGCGCCGCCGCCGCTCGGCCCCGTCCCGGGCCGACCGCCGAGGCCGCGGCGCGTCCGCTCAGGAAGGTGCCCCATGCCCGAGACGTCGGCCGCCCGCGCCCACGCCGAAGACCTCGCAGACTTCGTCGCCGCATCCCCGTCCAGCTACCACGCCGCCGAAGAGGTCGCCCGGCGCCTGGAGGACGTGGGCTTCCAGCGCCTCGACGAGACCGAGGCCTGGCCGACCCAGGCCGGCGGCCGCTTCGTCGTCGTCCGGGACGGCGCGGCGATCGCGTGGACCGTTCCGGCGGGCGCCTCCCCCACCACGGCGGCGCACATCCTCGGCGCGCACACCGACTCCCCCGGATTCAAGCTCAAGCCGCGCCCGACCACCGGCGCCAAGGGATGGCTGCAGGCCGGCGTCGAGGTCTACGGCGGTCCGCTCCTGAACTCCTGGCTCGACCGGGAGCTGCGCCTGGCCGGGCGCCTCGCCCTCGCCGACGGCCGCGTCGTCCTCGCGGCCACGGGTCCCCTGCTGCGGCTGCCTCAGCTCGCGATCCACCTGGACCGCGGCGCCAACAACGGCCTCGCCCTCGACAAGCAGGTGGAGACCCAGCCGGTGTGGGGCCTGGGTGACCCCGTCGAGGAGGATCTGCTCGCTGAGCTCGCCGCGTCCGCCGGCGTCGATCCGGCGGACATCCGCGGTTTCGACGCGGTCGTCGCCGATTCGGCGCGCGGAGCGGTGTTCGGCAAGGACGACGCCTTCTTCGCCAGCGGCCGGCTGGACGACCTGGCCTCGGTGCACGCGGGCGTCGTCGCGCTCGCGGAGGCCTCCGCGGACGGCCCGGCCGGCGACCGCATCGCGGTCCTGGCCGCCTTCGACCACGAGGAGCTGGGATCGGCCTCCCGCTCCGGCGCGGCGGGTCCGTTCCTGGAGGACGTCCTGGAGCGGATCTACGCCGGACTCGGCGCCGATGCCGTGGACACCCTGCGCGCGTACGCCGGATCCTGGTGCCTCTCCAGCGACGTGGGCCACTCCGTACACCCCAACTACGTCGGCAAGCACGATCCCATCGTCCAGCCGCTGCTCGGCTCGGGCCCGATCCTGAAGATCAACGCCAACCAGCGCTACGCGACCGACGCCGTGGGCGCTGCCGCCTGGAACGCCTGGTGCGAGGCCGCGGGCGTCGCGAGCCAGGAGTTCGTGTCGAACAACGCCGTGCCGTGCGGATCGACGATCGGGCCGATCACCGCGACCCGGCTCGGGATCCGCACCGTCGACGTCGGCATCCCGATCCTGTCCATGCACTCGGCCCGCGAGCTCGCCGGCGTCAGCGATCTGCACGACCTCTCCCGCGTCGCCGCCGCGTTCTTCACCGCTCGTTGAGCGACACTTCGACTCGCTGCGCTCGCTCAGTGCAGGTCTCCGCGAGACGAAACGCTGTCCCCGACCGGGTCACCGCGTTTCGTCTCGTCGCTGCGCTCCTCGCTCAACGACCGGAAGCGCCGAGAGACGAAACGCTGTCCCCCACCGCGCGGACAGTGCCAGGATGAGGGCATGTCCGCTGAGAGCGCCGCTCCCGCCGCATCGACCCTGATCGAGCGCACCGGGATCGAGATCATCCCCGAGTCCGATCGCACCGCGCGACCCCGCGACCTGTTCTGGCCGTGGTTCGCCGCGAACGTGTCGGTCTTCGGCATGTCGTACGGGTCGTTCGTGCTGGGCTTCGGGATCTCGTTCTGGCAGGCGACGCTCGTCTCCGTCATCGGGATCGTCGTGTCGTTCCTACTCTGCGGCCTGATCGCGATCGCGGGCAAGCGCGGCTCCGCGCCGACGATGGTCCTGTCCCGTGCCGCGTTCGGCGTGCACGGGCAGAAGGTCCCCGGCATCGTGTCGTGGCTGACCTCGATCGGCTGGGAGACGTTCCTCGCCATCATGGCGGTGCTCGCCACCGCCACCGTCATCACGCAGCTCGGCGGCGACGGGAAGAACATCGGACTGCGGATCGCGGCGACCGTGATCGTCGCGGCCCTCATCGTGACCGCCTCGGTGCTCGGCTACCACACGATCATGAAGCTGCAGTCGGTGCTGACGTGGGTCACGGGCGTCGTGACGATCCTCTACATCGCCCTCACCATCGGGCACATCGATCTGGGTGCGGTCATGGCGCTCCCCTCGGGCAGTGCCGGTCAAGTCATCGGCGCGCTCGTCATGGTGATGACCGGATTCGGCCTGGGCTGGATCAACATCGCCGCGGACTGGTCGCGTTACCAGAAGCGGACATCGTCCGACGGCGCGATCGTCGCCTGGAACACGATCGGCGGATCCGTCGCCCCCGTCGTCCTGGTCGTCTTCGGCCTGCTGCTCGCGGGATCCGACGAGGACCTCAGCGCGATGATCGCCTACGACCCGATCGGCGCCCTCGCGACGCTCCTGCCGGTCTGGGTCCTCATCCCGTTCCTCCTGACCGCGGTGCTGGCGCTCGTGTCCGGCGCCGTGCTCGGCATCTACTCCTCCGGCCTGACGCTGCTGAGCCTGGGCATCCGGATCCCCCGCCCCACCGCCGCGGCGATCGACGGGGTGATCCTCACGCTCGGCACCATCTGGGTCGTGTTCTTCGCGGAGGACTTCCTCGGTCCGTTCCAGTCGTTCCTCATCACCCTCGGCGTGCCGCTGGCGTCCTGGGCGGGCATCCTCATCGCCGACATCCTGCGACGGCGCCGCGACTACGACGAGGCGGCGCTGTTCGACCCGCGCGGGCGGTACGGCTCCTGGGACGTGATCTCGATCGGCACCATGGTCGTGGCGAGCGTGATCGGCTGGGGCTTCGTGGTCAACGGCTTCGCCGAGGCGGCTCCGTGGAACAACTGGCAGGGGTACCTGTTGTTCCTGGTCGGCGGCAGGGACGGCGAGTGGGCGTTCGCGAACCTCGGCGTCTTCTTCGCCCTGGTGCTGTCGTTCCTGGTGACCTACGTCGCCCGGGCCGGACGGATCCGCCGCCAGGAAGAGACCGCGCGGTGACGGGGCGGGACGCCCCGCGAGACGAGGACGCCCCCGACACCGCACGGCCCTGGCTCCTCGTCATCGACCCGCAGAACATCTTCGCCTCGCCCGATTCCGCGTGGGGCTCTCCGTTCTTCCCGGATGCGCTCGCACACATCGTCCGGCTCGCGGAGGCGGCCGGCTCCCGGGTGCTCGTCACCCGCTGGCTCCCCACCGCCGACCGCGCGACCAGCTGGGGGGACTACTTCGCCGCGTGGCCCTTCGCCGATCGGCCCGCGGACGATCCGCTGTACGACCTCGTGCCCGCCGCACGCGCGCTCTCCCCGCACCCGACTCTGGATCTGCCGACGTTCGGCAAGTGGGGACCGGAGCTGGAGCGGATCACCGGCGGCGCCCCCGTCGTCGTCACCGGCGTCTCGACCGACTGCTGTGTGATCTCGACCGTCCTGGCGGGGGCGGACGCGGGAGGCCGCATCACGGTCGTCCCCGAGGCCTGCGCGGGCTCGACCGCGGAGAACCACGACGCTGCGATCCGCGTGCTGGGGCTGTACCCGCCCCAGGTCGCGCTCGCGTCCGCCGACACGGCTGCGATGATGCTGACCGGAACAGCCGCCCGAGAGGAGTCCGCCCCGTGAGCGCCCACCCGTCCCGTCGTCCGTGGCACCGCACGCGCATCGCGCTGGGGATCGTCCTGTCCGTCGTCGTCGTGATCGGGATCGTGGGATCGATCACGCCCTGGCCGTCGGCGATGCTGATCCGGACCGTGTTCACGAAGGGCGGCGTGGAGACGGCGGCCGAGATGGAACGGCACGCTCCCGACGCCGCCCTCGACGAGCGGCTGGCCGTGCCGTATGCCGAGGGAGCCGACACGACGATGGACGTCGTCACGCCGGCATCGGCCGACGGGCCGCTGCCCACGGTCGTGTGGATCCACGGCGGCGCCTGGATCTCCGGATCCAGCAGCGATGTGCTGCCGTACATGCGCATCCTCGCCGCGGAGGGGTACGCCGCCATCGCGCCGAACTACACGCTCGGCCCCGAAGGCACCTACCCGACCGCCGTGACGCAGCTCAATGACGCGCTCGCGTACATCGACGCGCACGCCGAGGAGCTCGGGGTCGATCCGGACCGGATCGTGCTCGCCGGCGACTCCGCAGGGGCTCAGCTGGCCAGCCAGCTCGCCGTCCTCACCACGAGCAGCGAGTACGCGATGCTGGCCGGGGTGGCTCCCGCGCTGACGACGGACCAGCTCCGCGGCGTGGTGCTCAACTGCGGTGTGTACGACCTCGCCGCGCTCGCCGCGCTGCAGGGCATCGCCGGCTGGGGCCTGAAGACGGCGATGTGGGCGTACAGCGGCACGAAGACCTGGGCCGAGGAGGCGCCGGGCTCGCTCATGTCCACGATCGACCACGTGACGGCCGACTTCCCGCCCACGTACATCAGCGGCGGCAACGGAGACGGGCTGACCTGGCTCCAGTCGATCCCGATGTCGCAGCGCCTGGAGGAGCTGGGCGTGGACGTGACGACGCTGTTCTGGCCCGCGGACCACGAGCCGGCGCTGGCGCACGAGTACCAGTTCCACCTGGACAACGACGAGGCGCAGACCGCGCTGCAGAAGACCCTCGCCTTCCTCGACGCCCACGCGAAAGCCTGATCCGCGGGTCAGGCGCGCAGGTTCTCCGCAGGGCGAAGTCGGGCGGCGCGGACGGCGGCGAGACCCCCTCCGCCCGCACCGACGATCAATCCGCTCCCCAGCGCGACGGGCAGGAGCAGGAGATCGAACACCGGCGTCCAGCGCTGGCCGATGGTCACGGCGAGGATCGCGCACATCCCGAGAAGCAGACCGACGACCCCGCCCGAGAGACCGATGAGTCCTGCTTCCCAGGTGAGGAGGGCAGCGATCTGGTGATCTCGTGCGCCGAGGGCCTTGCGCATCCCGATCTCTCCCCGCCGTGCGTTGACGGCGAGAAGAGAGGAGTTGGTGAGTGCGACGACGGCGACGATAAGAGCGAGAAGGGTGAAGGCCGCCAGAGTGATCCTCACGCCCTGTTCGATCTCTCCCCGGAGCTGGGCAGAATCCGTAGGCGCGTGGACGGTGATGCTCTCCCGCGCGAAGGGATTCAGGGCGGGAGGAAGCTGTCGCGCGACCTGCGGTGCGGCGCCTGCCGCTGTGACGGTCAGGAGGGTCGCGTCGACGGCGCCGGGGAGCTGCGCCTGGTCCGGCGAACCGACGATGGCCTCACCTCGAAGCAAGGGAAGGCGTGAGGACTCGGTGATGATCCCGGCGACGACGTACTCTGTGCCGTCGATGGATACCACCGTCGTCTCCGCGATACTGCCGAGACGGAGGTCTTTCGCGAGCAGGTCGCCGACCAGTGCTTCATCGCTCTTCAACGCCCCCGTGTGCCACGGCGCCTCGGTGACGGCGAGACGGGCAGCAGCAGCGATGTCGCCGAACGCGATGTGGGAACGGACCTGACGGGCTTCGGCGAACGTGGAGACGGTCCCGGGCCCGAGGCTCACCATGAGCGCGGCGGATTCGACGCCGCTAAGCCTCTCGGCGATGGCCGGAGAATCCTCGAGAGACGGAGCATGCGGTGCTCCGGTGGACCAATACGCCGTGACTTCCCGGTTCAGATGGGCGTCGAACGTCGCGGCGACCTGCGCGGAGGCGGAAGCGGACAGTCCCAGAGTGGTGATCGTCAGGCCGACCGCGATCGCGACCGCGATGAGCTGACCGGCAGACTGCGTGGTCCGTGACCATACGGAGGCCCAGGCGTCCCGCACCACGTCGCGGAGAGCCGAACGAGCATGGTGTTGTTCGGGTTCGTCAGCCAGAGCGGAATCCCCGGAGGAGACGGCGGGGCGCGCGTCCTCTCCGCCTGCCTCGCCCTTCCCGCTGTCCGACACCACACGTCCGTCCATGATCCGCACGGTCCTTCGTGCCCGGGCCGCGACCTCGGCCGCGTGGGTGACGATGACCACGGTCGCACCGTTGTCGTTGAGTCGCTGCAGTTCATCGAGCACCTGGCTCGCCGTTCGGGAGTCGAGATTCCCCGTCGGCTCATCGGCGAGGATCAACGGCGCTGCCGACGCCGTGGCCCTCGCGATCGCCACCCGCTGGCGCTGGCCGCCGGAGAGCGTGGAGGTGCTCTGCTCGGCGCGGTCCCCGAGCCCGACCGCCTCAAGGGCACGACGTGCGCGCTCTCGACGCTCCGGGCGGGGCCTGCCTCGGTAGAGCAGGTTGAGTTCGGCGCTGTCGATCGCGGGACGACCCTCCAGCAGATGGAACGCCTGGAAGATGAATCCGATCGTTCGTGCGCGCACCTGCGCAGCAGCGCGGTCAGCCCTCGAGTTCACCCGTTCGCCGGCGAGCTCGTACTCTCCCGCTGTCGGGGCGTCAAGCAGCCCGAGGATGTTCATCAACGTCGTCTTGCCTCCGCCCGACGGACCGATGATCGCGACGAACTCCCCCCGTTCGACGACCAGATCGACGCCCTTCAAGGCGTCGACATCCGCACCGCGAGCGACGGTATACGTCCGAGAGACACCCCTTAGGCGGATCATCGCGCGTTCATCCGACACGGACGTCTTCCCCTTCACGGAGGGCGTCCGCGTCCCGGGGCGCAAGCGCGACCTGACCTCGATGCGTCACGATGACGTCCACCGGCACTTCCCTGAAGGATCCGTCCTCCTCGTGCCTGAAGACGGCGGCTCGCCCTCCCCCACGATCCGCGACGGCAGAGACGGGCACGAGGAGCGCCTCCTCCGCCAAGAGCATGCGGGTGACGACGACCCGCGCAGATCCGACCGGCACGGTCGGCGGCAAGGCGGTGTTCGGTGTGATGGTGAGGGTCACCTGCGGACCCGGGTCTTCGGCCGTTTCCTCGCCGCGGCCATCCGGTCTCGGCTCCGGCTCCGCGTCGCCCTCGCTGCCCCCGGCCGCCCCGCGGATCTCTCCGACCGTCGCTTCGACTTCCTTCCCGGCGATCGAGATCGTCGCGACGTCGCCGGGGACGATCCCGCCCTGTTCCGCCGGCGTCGTCGTCACCGTGACCACGACGTCCGGCGCTCCGAGTTCGAGGTCCGCGCGGCCCGCCGCGACAAAGGTGCCGACAGCGACACCGCGAAGCACCTGTGCCGTCGGCCAGGGCATGGCAACGAGGCCGGAGACCGGCATGTACGCCTCCTCCTCGACCGGCGGCGGAGCGGACGGCGTCGTCCCGGGAAGCCCCTCAGCGGAGTCCGTCAACGGACGTTCCTCGGGCCGCGGCCGGACCGGTGCGACGTAGCCGCGATCGGCGTGCCATCGAGCGACGCCGTCCGCTGTCCCGGCTCCGAACACCCCGTCGGGCACGACGTCATAGCCTTGCTCGGACAGCACTGTCTGCAGCGCGAGAACGTCCGGGCCTCGGTCGCCGAACCCCATGTCTCGATAGAACGCGAAGGACGACTGCGCAAGAAGCACCGGATGCCCGTTGACCTCAGTGAGGATCTCCCCCGACGAGACCGCGGAGCCGGATCCGACGGGCTTCCCCGTCACGACGGAGAGAGCGTCGCCGGACACAGGCTGAAGAGCGACTTCCCGCCGGGAGGACGGCCCGATCAGTCCCGTGAACGTCGTGTCCTCGCTCACGGTGCCCCGTTCGACGGTCGCGAGGATGGGGCCCGGCGATGGCGGCCTGGCGTTCGCTTCCTGCTGCGCCGGCGATTGGAACAGTGTCGCCAGGATCCAGAACAAGGTCAGAACGCCCAGCGCCCCGGCGCCGCAGACGCCGATGAGAACCGACCGCCGAGAGAGTCGGGTGACTCGCTCAGACGCCGGGCGCCCCGTACCGTCCCGTCCGTTCACGGCGCTCCCGGCGCGTTGGCCGCGATCGACTCCAGCAAGACTCGATGGTGAGCCTTCGCCTCGGCACGGATCCGTTCCAGCTGATCCCGATTGGCGTCCAGGAGCTTCTGCTGCTCCTCCCACTCGCGGTCGTAGCGAAGCTCGGCCAGTCCACTGGATGTTCGGCATTCAGCGTCTGCGACGGCCACGGCGATCTCCTCCGCGGAGGCCGTCATCGACGCTTCCGGACCGGTGAGCCCGAACCGCTGACTGACCTCCTGTGTGGGCATCTTTCGATCGTCCTCAGGGACGGCGAAGTCGATCTGCGCGGAGAGGCACTCGCGCCATCGAGCGACGGCTCTGCGAACCTCGTCGTCCTGCTCGACGATGTCCGCGGCCTGGCTTGCGAGGCCGTTGACGTAGTTCCAACTATCGACATCGCGGAGCCAATTGAGGGAGATGTCGGTCGATCTCACCTTGTCACTGCAGGCGTCGAAATCTCGCATGAAAGCCGGATCGGCGACGGCGGGATCGGTCGCGTCCCCAAACTCCCACCAAAGCTGCACGGAGACTTCGTCGGCGTTCGGTGCATAATGATAGCCCCAGGTTGCGGCCGTGAATTCGTTGAAAATCCGGTTCCCGACCCGATTCTGGTCCTTACGCATAGGAAAATCGGTGTTCTGCCAAGGAACAGGCCACGACCGACCCGCTTCCTGCAGACACCGCCCGATCAAGAGCTGCTCCGCATAGTTTCCCAGCTCAGGGGAATAGACGATGAACTCATCCAGAGGCATCGCCCATTGCTCCTGGTTTTTCACGACGGCTTGCCCGGGCGCGCTATTCGCTTCAGCGCTACATCCCGTGAGTGAAATGAGAGTCAAACACCCGATCAGCCAGGCGACGGAACCATATCGTGACGCACCGCTCACTCGCACCGGCCCGTTCTCGCGCTCGCCCGGTAGCTCTCAAAGTGCGCCGAGGTGACGGTGTCATTCCAGCCGATGGAGCTCAGGTTCGCGTACCCGGATCCTCGTGATACGTACTTGATCTTCCCGGTTCCCCAGAGATCCGCAGCCATGAACAGACCGTCCCGAACGCCGTTGTTGTAAACGGATGACGCCACGTCGTCGACCCAATAGTCGCGGAAGTCGTCGACACAGTAGGAGAAGTACAACCTACCGGGAAGCTGCCACCAGTCCACGTCGTAGTTATATCCGGACCAGAAGCAGGCGAGCCCCCGATCGCAGTCCGCCGGCGCCGCAGCGGCCGCCGGCTGGCTGAATCCGATAATCCCGCTCAGCGCCAGGAGCGCCGTGGCAATCACCGCACCTCTTTTGCGACCCCGAAAAGACCGCACCTTTTCACCATGCATTTCACCCCCCCTGGACAGATGCATGTTCTGTTCTGCACGGTATTCGCAGACAGCGGACCGCGCAAGATTTGTACTGGTATTTTGATTCCTCCTGTCTGCTCCCTGCCGGAACCTCCTTCGAGCGGTCGACGCCCTTCGGAACCAGTTCGGAGCGGGCACTTCCGCCTCGAAGACGTGCTCCTCACGGGGTGTTTGTTGCGCTCCGTGTCGCCGGCGGTTGGGCGGTCGAGCGCAGCCGCCTACTCTCGGATGATCGGTCCAGAGTCAGGAGCATCCCGTGAGCACGCCGCAGACCCGCCTTTCGCCCCTCGAGGTGCGTGAGCGTGCGGCGTGCATGTGCGACCACGGCGACGTGTGCTCCTCGTTCGCACCGGGTCACGCGCTGCACCTGATCCAGGCGCGCCTCGCCGCCGCAACCCCGGCCGGGTGGGTGGACGCGCTCGTCGTCGACGCCGACCCCGCACGCGGGATCGTTCGGCTGACCACGCTCGACGGCACGGCGCACACCGTCTGGAACGCCGGGGGCGCTGCGCTCGAGGCCGCTCCCGGAACGCCGGTCGCCCTGCACACGACGTGGCACGTGCTCGCCGTCGGAGCGGTCCGTTACAACGTCTCCCCCACCGCCGGTCGCTGAGCGAGCGCAGCGAGACGAAACACCCCAGCCGTTCTCCGGTCGTTGAGCGAGCGCAGCGAGACGAAACGCCCACCACGTTTCGTCTCGTCGCTGCGCTCCTCGCTCAACGACCGAGCAGCCTCGTCGCTGCGCTCCTCGCTCAACGACCGAGCAGCCTCGTCGCTGCGCTCCTCGCTCAACGACCGAGAACCCTCGGCGCCGTGCTTTCAACGACCACGCCGCACCGCACCGTCCGCTGAGCCACCGTTCCCCCGGTCGTTGAGCGAGCGCAGCGAGACGAAACGCCCCGCCGTTCTCCGGTCGTTGAGCGAGCGCAGCGAAACGAAACGCCCCACCACGTTTCGTCTCGTCGCTGCGCTCCTCGCTCAACGACCGGGCAGCCTCGGCGCCGCGTTCTCCGGCCGAGGGCGGGAAGCGGACGGGCTAGGCGCCGAGCTCGCGCAGGAAGCCCTGCACGTGCTCCTGGAGCCGGAGGATCCTCAGCTCGCGCGCGGTCTCACGGTCGTACCCTTCGTACGCCAGCGCGGGAAGGCGGCGGACGTTCGCGGAGCAGCCGAAGTTCGCGCAGATCAGCGTGCCGATCGTGTTGCCGTTACGGCCGGACGCACCGGCCTTGCGTGCGGCGAAGAACTGCACGTCGTTGCGGAGCGTGACGTCCTCGCACCACGAGCACTGGGTCCGGGCGAGCACGCGCTGCTCGGCCTGCTGAAGGAGGACGGACACCGGGCGGCCATCGAGGTGCGCGACGGCGTAGGCGCGGCGGGGCATCTTCGGATCGGTCCAGGCCAGCACGTCGAGACTCTCGAAGTCGAGTTCGCCGAAGTCCGGCGGCAGAGTCGCAGTGGCGGCCTCCTTGCGGGAGGCGTTGACGAAAGAGGCGCGGATCTCGCGCTCGGTGACGGGAAGCATGTCGTTCTCAGTTCTCTGCGGGGCGGCGTCGCCGAAGGGCGCACCGCCGACACGGCGGAGGATCCCGGGGATCCTCCGAAGGAGGGGACGACGCCCGAGGTACGGACGCCGCAGGGACGCAGGCGCAGCAGGCGCCGCGTACGACGAGACACCGATGACGGGGGTTCCGCCACCGGCCGTCGGTCAGCCTCTGCCGCCGGCGCGCGACGCGCCGACGATCACCTTCCGCATCCTTCGGACACCGGAGTACAACACCCCGACAGTCTACCGCCGCCCGGCGGCCGGTTCGCGCGGGAGGCCGGGCGCCGCCCTCCCGCCGTGCGGAGCGACGCCACCCTTTCCGGACGCGGACCCGCGGTGGGGAAGGGGTGTCGTGAGGGGGCCCGCTCGCTAGGGTGAACCCATGGCTCACAGCGTCGGCGCCGGGATGCCCCTGCGCGACTACCGCATCCATCGCTACGTGAACGCGTTCTGCCCGCGATGCCACGAGGAGGATCCGGAGCGTCCGCTGGAGGAGGTCCGGCGTCTGTCCGGCTGGCTCGCCGACCGCGACGGCACGGTCTGGCTCGAGCGCGGCTGCCCGGATCACGGGCTCGTCTCGACGCTGTACGACGAATCGACCGAGATCCTTCGCTACCTGGAGCAGTGGACGGCGCCGACCAAGGTGCACGCCCCCGATACGACGGGGAACTTCAAGCCCGTCCCCTCCGCCTATGCCGACGGCCTCCCGCAGATGCAGACGCAGCACACGTGCATCCTCCTGGAGGACTTGACCGACCACTGCAATCTCCGCTGCCCGACGTGCTTCGCCGAGTCGAGCCCCGCAGCCAGCGCGATCGCCCCGCTCGCGGAGGTCCTCGCCTCGGTCGACGCGCGGCTCGCGAAGGAGAACCAGCGGATCGACGTGCTGATGCTGTCTGGCGGGGAGCCGACGCTCTACCCGTGGCTGGAGCAGCTCATCGAGCACCTCGTGACGCGGCCGATCGTGCGGATCCTGCTGAACTCGAACGGATTGCGCATCGCGAACGACGACGCCTTCGTCGCCTTCCTCCGTCGGCACCGGGAACGGGTGGAGGTCTACCTCCAGTACGACGGCGAGAGCGCCGAGGCCTCCGCCTACCATCGCGGGGCCGACATCCGCCGCTTCAAGGAGCGCGCCCTGGAACGCCTCTCCGCGGCCGGCGTGTTCACGACCCTGACGATGACCGCGGCGCTCGGGGTCAACGACGGGGAGATCGGCGCGGTCATCCGCCGCGCGCAGGCGACCCCGTACGTCGGCGGCGTGACGATCCAGCCGGTGTTCGGATCCGGGCGCTCGGCCGGCATCGATCCCGAGTCCCGGCTCACGCACACGGGAGTCCTCGCGCGCCTCGGGCCGCAGACGGACGACGAGATCACCTGGCGCGACCTGACGGCGCTGCCCTGCAGCCATCCGCATTGCTGCTCGGTCGGCTACTTCCTCAAGGACGACTCCGGGGAGTGGAAGTCGCTGGTCGGGCTCATCGGCCACGAGCGGCTGAAGAGCTTCCTGGATCTCAACCCGGATCTCCTGGCCAACCGCATCGCCGACTCGAACGTGAACAAGGCGATCCGCGACGTCGTGAAGAACTCGCTCCTCGACCTCTTCAGCGAACAGTCCTCGCTGTCGCACCCGTCGATGGGGGACATCTGGCGGGACATCTGTGTGAACTGCGACCTCGGCATCGGCACGCTGGCGGCCCTCGCCGCCTCGCGCCTGCCCGGTCAGCACCAGCGCATGCGGGAGATGATGGGCCAGCGGGTGCTTCGTGTCACGATCAAGCCGTTCATGGACATCAACACCATGATCGAAGAGCGCCTGACGCAGTGCTGCGTGCACGTCGCGACGGTGAATGAGACCACCGACGAGCACCAGTGCGCACCGTTCTGCGCGCTGCAGGCGTGGGCTCCGCTGTCCCGGACGCGCCTGTCCACCGCCACGGGGTCCCCAGCGGTCGCGGAACGACAGCCCGTCCGTGAGCCTCCCGGTCCGGCTGCCCAGGCGGACGGCCGACGCCGTCTCCCCCTCCGGGTGGCGCGGTGACGGAGGACCCCGGGGCGCCGATGCCCCTGAACCAGTACGACCCGGTCGTCGGGGACCCCGCTGCCCCCTTCGACCCGCTCCGGCTCTGCGTGTTCACCACGATCGCGGTCATCGCCTGCGTGCTCGGTCCGATCGCCGTCCTGGTCTTCGCCGTCGTGGCGATCCTGGGCTATGCCCGTGCACGCCGCGGCGGGCTCCTGCGCTCGCGCTGCAAGCTCGGGGACACCCGCCTCGTGCTGGCGTACCTGTCCGTCGTCGCCGTGGCCGCCGCCGTCGCCATCCCGTTCTGGATCGGGATGTGGATCCGGGTGCTGGGGTGAGCCGATGTACCCGACGCTGAGCGACCTCGTGCCCTGGCTTCCCGCCTGGGACACGCATTCGGCGTTCGTCGCGGTGGCGATGCTCGCCGCCGGGGTCGTGTTCCTCGTCGAACGTCGGCGTCGCGGCGTCACGGATCCCCGGCTCGCCTACCTCGTGCTCGGCGCCCTCGCCGGAGCCGCCGTCCTCTCCCGGCTCGGCACTTGGGCCCAGCACCTCGATCCGTCCCGGAACCTCGGTCTCGTGGATCAGCTTCTCCGGGGGAACGCGTCGGTGCTCAGCGCCCTGGTCGGGGCCTGGCTCGGCGTGCACGTGGCCAAGCGCATCGTTCGCTATCCGGGACGCTCCGGCGACCTCTTCGCCCCGGCGGTCGCCCTCGCCCTGGCGATCGGCCGGATCGGGTGCCTGCTCACCGAGCGCCCGGGGACGCCGACCGGAAGCACGTGGGGCATCGTGCTCGACGAGGCCGCCGCCGAACGGGTCGGCGCGCCGGCGGGCGTCGCGCTGCACCCCAGCTTCGTGTACGAGATCCTGTTCCATGCCGCGGCGTTCGCGGTCCTGTGGTTCTGGCTCCGTCATCGCCCGATCGCCGCGGGCGAGACCCTCACGCTCTACATCGCCGCGTACGCGGTCTTCCGTTTCCTCGTCGAGTTCGTCCGCGGCAACGACGTCGCATGGATGGGCCTGACCCGACCGCAGCTCTTCCTCCTCGTCACCATCCCGCTGCTGGCCGCGCGCCTGATCTGGATGGCACGGACCGGCCGGTTCCGCGCCGGCACCCACGCACTCCCGGAAAGGATCGCGCCCCATGAGCAGCACGCCTGACGACGCCGTCCCTCCCCCGGACCCGTCGGCGGCACCGAATGCACCCGGTCCTTCCGCTGCGGCCCCCGACGGCGCCCTCCCGCCGCCGTCGTTCGCCGCTCCGCCGCCGCCGTTCACCCCTCCGACCCCGGCGGCCCCGGCCGAGAGCACATCGGCGCCGTGGGTTCCTGGCGCGCTCCCCTCGGACGCGCCCCCGACCCCGTACGAGGCCGGTTCGTGGACGGGCGCGACCTACCCCGGATACGCATCAGGCGGTCCGCTCCCGCCTCAGCCGGGCGCCCCGAGAGCGGGCATGTCCACGGGCGCGAAGGTCGGGATCGGCTTCGCGGTCGGATGCGGTGCCGTGCTCGTCGGGCTCGGGATCGTCGTCTTCGCCGGCATCCTCACTCTGCTCGGCCCATGTTTCGGGATCAACGTCGCGTGAGCTCCTCGCCCCACCACACCGCCGCCGAAGAGAACCCATGACGATCCCACCGCCCGAGCCCGATCCGGAAGAGCCACCGCCCCACACGATCCCGCCTCCGGGCCCACCGTCCCCGTCGCCGGGGTTCGCTCCCCCGCCGCCGGGGTTCGCTCCCCCGCCGCCCGGGGTCGCCGGCGGTACACCGACCGGCTCGGCGAACGGGGCAGCTCCGCTCCCTCCGCCCGCGCCCGCCGGTCTCAGCGTCGGAGCCGCCCGCGGCATCGGCGCCACGGCCGGGTGCCTCGCGCACTTCCTCGGCTTCGCCCTCATGATGGCGACGCTGTCCGCTGCCGCGTGGATGGGGCTCTTCGCGATGGTCTGGCCCTACGTGCTGATCCTGCTCGTCTCGGCGCTCCTGCTCATCCGCACGTCCACCCGCCCCTACGGCGTCGGCGCCCTCATCGTCGCCGCGGCCTCCTGGATCATCCTCATCGGCCCCTGCCTGCTGTTGTTCAGCGGACAGAACCTCTGACTCGCACGCCCATCGGTCCGTCTCCCGGCACCGCGGCCCTACGCGGCCATCGCCGATCGCACGGCCATGCAGGCGTCCATGCAGGCCTTGCACGCTGCCGCACACATCCGGCACACCTCGCTGTGCTCCGCGTGCTCCATGCAGGCGTCCATGCAGACCTGACACATCGCGATGCAGGCGTCGAGCATCGCCATCATCGCCGCGGGCGTCATCCCCTGCATCCGCATCATCGCGCGCATCATCGTGTTGCACATGTCGGCGCAGTTCATGCAGGCCGGTGCACACGACATCATCTGGGTCGAGCAGACCGTACAGGCCTGCTCGCATGCCGAGCACGCGTCCATGCACGCCTGCATCAGCGACATGTCCATCGTGGCCATGCCCGGCATGGATTCCTTCATCGAGCCCATCATCGTGGCGTCCATCACGCCCTCCTCGTCCTCGCGGCGGAAAGCGGGCAGAGAGGACCCGCCTGTGGCCAGGGTAGACCCCGGCACCGCACGCGTCGACGGGCGGGCGCCGCGGCGCGGAGAATCCCGCCGCGCAGCGGCGGAAGTCGACGCGCAGCGGCGCCGCCCACAAAAAAGGCCACCCCTTGTCGGGGTGGCCTGAGCTCACGGTGGTCCTGTTAACGCGAAAGAGGCCACCCTGCGTTGGGTGGCCTCTTTCGTCTAAAAGG
>NZ_BCRA01000072.1 GCF_001552355.1 Microbacterium resistens NBRC 103078 | reverse complement strand
CCGTGCTTTCCCGCACCGTCTCGAGGAAGAGCGTCAACGCGTCGGTCTTCCGCTCCCAGGACTGGTCGCGTGCCCCCGCCTCGCCGAGTCGATTCGGCGACGGGTGCGCGAGCGCGCGCTCCAGGGCCGCCGCCGCGTCAGCGTCGTCGCGGTAGGTCTCGATGCCGAGGTCGGATCGGCCACGGATGCCGGGCGTCTCCCTGGCCACGACGCTCAGCCCCGCCGCCAGGTACTCGTAGAGCTTCATCGGGCTGCGCCCCGCGTTGAGCGGGTCGTCCGACAGCGGCAGCAGCCCGACCCGCGCCGAGTGCAGCAGGGCGGGCACATCCGTGTACGGAACGGCGCCGAGGACCTCCACGTTCGCGGGCAGCGCCGATGGGGGGCGGGGGTTCGGACCGGCGATGAGGAAGGGGACGTCGGGGTGCCGGCGGGCCCAGGCGGCGACCTGATCCCAGTCGAAGCGATCGTCGAGCGCTCCGACGAAGACGCAGCGCGCGGAGCGGGGGCGCTGTTCTCCGGCCGGCGAGGCGAAGCGCCCGAGCTCCACTCCGTTCTCCAGGACGAGCGCGGGCACGCGGGGGGCTCCCAGGCTCCGCAGCACCTCGTCGGACGTAGCGACGACCGCGTCGGCCGCATCCAGGATCCGGCGCTGCACGTCGTGCTTGAGGCCGCCGGGATACAGGTCCGTCGGGCGATAGACGAGGGTCCGGGACAGGGAACGCACCGATTCGTCCCAGAGCAGCGGCTGATCGATGAGCACGGCGTCGAAGCGGCCGTCGATCCCCTCGCGCTCCAGCATCCTCGCCACGCGGAACCTGCCGAGCGGCACCGGCACGATGGTCCGCGGAACGACGTGCAGCACGCCGTGCGCGTCCCGGCGGGGACGACGCGGCACCGCGGCCAGCTCGCTCGGGCGGACGCGCCCGGTCAGCCGGTGGAGGGTCGAGATCGGGGTGCTCACGTGCACGACGTCCGCGCCGCGCTCGGAGAGCACACGTGCGTAGTGGTGGCTTCCCACGCGGAAGGGCCCGAACGGGTGGCTGTGCGAGAGGAAGAGATAGCGTGCGCGTCCCGCCGCGGGCCGCTGCGCCTGGCCGCCCGTCATGTCCGGGCTCGCTCGATGCGCGCGCGGATCTCCCGGTGGATCCGGGCCAGATCCGTCGCCGCGCGGTGCACGCGCTCCGCGACCTCGGCCGCACGCTCGGGACTCGGGCGCAGGATCGCTCGCAGCTGCTCGGGCTCTCGGGCGGATGCATCGTGCGACACGCCGTCCAGGCCGATGGCCGCGAACGCCTCCGTGATCTTGGCCGTCGGGTGCGGGACCAGCTCGACCGGGATCGCCCCGCTCAACGCGGCCAGCACGAGGACGTGCATCCGGTCGCTCACGACCAGCTGCGCGCCGTCGTAGCGCTCCCGGAGGCGCTCCTCCTGGTCCCGGGGGTCGACGTCTCCCCACGGCTCGAACTCGCCCCCGAGAAGGCGGGCCAGCTCTCGTGCGCGCTCCTCGTCCTCGCGCACCTGGACGACCGTGCGAACGGTGAGTCCGGCGTCGTCCGCCGCTCGGCGCACCCCGTCGAGCCACGCCGCGTCAGGAAGCGGTCGCGCCCCGCGCAGGCTCACCACCAGGTCGGTGCGCTCATGCCAGTCGCGACCGGGACGGGATCCGGCGGCGAAGCCGATGTCGGGCGCGAGCCTCCCCGCGCGCGCGATCCGCATCGTGCGGGCGTCGCGCCACAGCGCCACCTGGGAGAGACGGGCCGCGAGGCGGTGGATGGCGAGCGCGGGCCAGGACGGCGCGCGGATACCCCGCGGCGGGCGGACAACCACTCCCCCTTTGAGCCGGACGATCAGGGTCTCCGCAAGGAACACGAGTTCCCGGAGCCCGTTGCCCCGATCCAGGGGAATCTCACCCGCCTCGAACACCAGGACGGGACGGCGCGGTGCCGTGAGGAGCAGCCAGAGCCAGCGGGGGACCGATCTCTTGGACCGCAGCACCACGGCGTGCGCAGGCACCCCCAGCTGTCGGAGCCACACGTCGGGCCCCTCACCGGTGTACGCGACCAGCTCGTCGCTCGTCCCCTCCGCCCACCGCAGGGTCTCGCGCCGGATGAGGGCGTCGCCGATGTTGCCCGCCGGGCCGGTGAGGGAGACGAAGGTCCGCGTTCGGCGAGTCGCGGTGCCGCGCGAACGGCGAGGGGATCGCTGTTCTGACGTTCGCATGGGCAGGCCTCGACGGTTTCTCAGGGTGGAGTCGTACACGGAGGAGCTCGTGCCGCGACGACCGCTCAGGGATCGAGGGTCGGAAGAGGCGTCGGCTCGATGGTCGGCGTCGGATCGACGGGCGGGTCCGACGGATCGACGGGCGGGTCCGACGGATCGACCGGCGGCTCCGAGGGCTCCACGGGCGGGCTGCTCGGCTCCTGCGGAGTCGTCGGCGCCGGCGCGGGCTCCTCCGGCTCGGGGTCCGGTTCGAAGAACTCGTCCTCCGGCACCTCGGGGACCGGGGTGGGCGTGGGAAGCACGCGGGTGACCGTGAGGGGGGCGCTGGTCCGGGTCCCGTCCGCGTTCTCGGCGGTCACCGTGTAGACGGTGGATCCCGTCGCACACGAGAACGGGACGACGCGATCCGTGATCCGCGCGGGCAGCGCGGCGGCCACCGGGAAATCGAGCGCGTCGACCTGCGCGGGGCCCGCGCCCAGAGCGACCTTCTCCGCGTTGTCGATCTGCCAGCTCAGCAGCACCTGCGCCTTGGCGTTCTCCGCCGGGCAGTCGACGGTCACGGCGTTCGCGGTGAAGCTGCGGATCACCGGTCGTTCATCGGCCGCGCCGTCGGCCCGAGGCGGAGACGACGGCTCGGGTCCGGACGGCGCCGCGACGCTGGCGAGCGCGCCGATGATCGCGCCGGCCGCCACCGCGAGAAGCACGGCGACGCCGGTGAGCACCATGAGCAGGACGCTGCGCTTCTGCGTGCGCTGCGCGGCGCGACGGTGGCGTTCCCGACGCGCGACGGTGCGGGCGCCGAGCTCGGTCGCCGACGCGACGCCCTCGGCCGCCGGTGCGCGTCCGCTCGGCGCGGCACCGTCGGCTCCGGGGCGAGGCTCGAATCCCACGGCGATCGGCGCGTTCTTCGTCGAGGGCTTCGCCGCGGACGCCGCGCCCACGGCATTGGCGCCGGGCTTCTTGGTCCAGGCGAGATACTCGTCGACGACCTCGTCGGAGGGCCCATCGGCGATCAGCTCGCCCTTGTGCACCCACAGCACGCGCTCGCACGTGCTCTTGAGCGAGCCCGCCGAGTGGCTGACGATCATCACCAATCCCGCGCTGTCGCGCAGCTCGTTGATCCGCTTCTCGCTCTTCGTCCGGAAGCGGCGGTCCCCCACCGCCAGCGCCTCGTCGATGAGGAGGATCGAGTGCGCCTTCGCGGAGGCGATGGCGAACTTCAGGCGCGCGGCCATGCCCGACGAGTAGGTGCGCATCGGGTGGTAGATGAAGTCGTTGAGCTCCGCGAAGTCCGCGATCTCCCCCACTCGCGCGGCCGCCTCGTCGGCGGGGAAGCCCATGGCGAGCAGACCGAGCTTGATGTTGTTCTCGCCCGAGAGCTCCGGCACGAGCGCCGCGTTCACGCCGAGGAGAACGGGACGATCACGCGCGTAGATCGCGCCCTCGGACGGCGGAATGAGCCCGGTCATCGCCTTGAAGAGCGTGGACTTTCCGGAACCGTTGTGGCCGACGACGCCGATCGACTCGCCTTCTCTCGCGGTGAAGCTCACGCCCCGCAGGGCGGGGACCGTCTGGAGATCGCGCCCACCACGGATGCTCCGTAGGCTGAACAGCGACTCGCTCCCCGACACGCGCTTCCCTGACGCATATACACGGTAGTTCACGTGGACGTCGTCCGCGACGATCATGGCGCGAGGCTCCGCGTCGAGGGACTCTGTCAGTCGATCGGGAAGCAGGAGATCAGTCACTGAGGCCATACCTCGGCTCGCCCTGCCAGAAGAAGATCACGCCGCCGACGATCATCACCAGTGCCCAAGTCGGCGCAGCGATCCAGGCGAGCAGCGGGGCCGAGTGCCCGGACAGAAGCACATCACGAGCGAGTGAGATGAAGTCGTAGGTCGGGATGAGGTGTGCGATCGTCAGCAGCGCCGGATAATCGGCCAGGGCGCCGTCGATGTTGAAGATGATGCCCGTCGCGTAGAAGAGAACGCGGTTGATGATCGGGATCAGTTGTTGGATGTCCCGCGTCCGCACCGAGATCCGGGACACGACGAGAGTCAATCCGAGGTTGAAGACTCCCATGGCGGCGAGGAGCGGGATCATGAGCAACCAGGACCAACTGATCGGTTCGCCGAAGATGAGCAGCAGGATGCCTAGCAGCAGCATCACGGGGATCATCCGCATCGCCTGTTCCGCGACTACGGATATCGGAAGCAGGATGCGCGGGAATCCGAAGCTCTGCACGAGCTTCGTGTTTCCTGTGATCGCCTTCGAGCCGTTGCCGAAGCAGCTCGTAAAGAATTCGAAGACAAAGACACCGACGATGAGGAACTGCAAAAAGTTCGCAGGGCGAGCCGCTCCGGAGAGGATGAAATGGAAGATCGTCCCGTAGATGATCGCGATCGACAGCGGCTTGAGCACGATCCAGAGCACGCCCAAGCGGTTCGGCAGCAGACTGCCGATCAGCCGGCTTCCCGCGAGCCGCAGGGCGAAGGTGCGCATGTGCCAGGCCTCGGCCAGGTAGGCCCCCAGCGGTGGTCGCGTTCCCACCGCGATCAGCCCGGCGCCCGCAGGCACAGTGATCGCTCCCATGCGGATCCCTACCTTCCTGCGCGACGCGTGTTGCGCCTGCATGAGGCGCGGGCACACCGGAACATGTTACCGCACAGCGTCCGCACCCTCCTGGGGTCGCTGCCACACCATTACGCATGGTGACGGCGAGCCGTAGCGGCCTCTCGTCCGCGAGGGTAGCCACGGCCAATTGCAACCGAGTCCCCCTCCCACCCGGTGAAAACTCAGTCGCGGCCGTAGATGTCGCGAGTATAGATCTTGTCCGCGACATCGGCGAGGGCGTCGGTGGCGCGGTTGGCGATGATCACGTCCGCCCGGGCCTTGAACTCGTCCAGGTCGCGCACCACCTCGGAGTGGAAGAACTCGTCATCCTCGAGGGTCGGCTCGTACACGACGACCTCGATCCCCTTCGCCTTGATCCGCTTCATGATGCCCTGGATCGACGACGCACGGAAGTTGTCGGAACCCGACTTCATCACGAGCCGGTAGACGCCGACCGTCCGCGGGCCACGCGCGAGGATGTCCGCGGCGACGAAGTCCTTGCGGGTGCGGTTGGCGTCGACGATCGCCGCGATCAGGTTCTGCGGCACCTCGGAGTAGTTCGCGAGCAGCTGCTTGGTGTCCTTCGGCAGGCAGTAGCCGCCGTAGCCGAACGACGGATTGTTGTAGTGCGAGCCGATGCGGGGGTCGAGGCCGACGCCCTCGATGATCTGCCGGGTGTCGAGGCCGTGCACGGCGGCGTAGGTGTCGAGCTCGTTGAAGTAGGCGACGCGGAGGGCCAGGTACGTGTTGGCGAACAGCTTGATCGCCTCGGCCTCGGTGGGATCGGTGAGTAGCACCGGCACATCGGTGGCGATGGCGCCTTCCAGGAGGAGGTCGGCGAAACGCTGTCCGACGGGGCCGCGGTCTCCCACGACGATGCGCGACGGATGGAGGTTGTCGTACAGCGCACGCCCCTCGCGAAGGAACTCCGGCGAGAACACGATCGTCGCGTGCGGGTACTCGGCGTTCATCCGGGCGGTGAAGCCCACCGGCACCGTGGACTTGATCACGATCGCGGCATCCGGGTTGATGTCGAGGACAGCGGCGATAACGCCCTCGACCGAGGACGTGTCGAAGTAGTTGGTGACCTCGTCGTAGTTCGTCGGAGTCGCGACGACGACGAACTCGGCGGCCCGATAGGCCTCGTCCGCATCGGTCGTCGCGGTGAGATCGAGCTCCCGGGTGGCGAGATAGTCCTCGAGCTCGGGATCGGCGATCGGCGAGACCCGCCGACCCAGCATCTCCACCTTCACGGGATCGATGTCGAGGGCGACCACCTGATGGTGCTGAGCGAGGATGACGGCGTTGGACAGACCGACGTATCCGGTCCCCGCGATGGCGATCTTCATTCCCTTAGGTTATCCAGCCCGCGGATAGACTCGGCTCCGATGACCCCGCGCCCTCTGCTCACCATCGTCATCCCCGTCTCGAACGACGAGACGACCGTGGCGACAGCCATCGACAGTGCTCTCTCGCAGACGGTCCCCGACATCGAAATCGTCTGCGTCGACGATGCCTCCACGGACGGCACGGCGACGATCCTCGAACGGTTCCGGGAACGTGACCCGCGCGTTCGCGTCCTGCACCATGATCGCAACCTCTCCGCGTTCGAGGCGAGGCGCACCGGCATCCTGGCCGCGCGCGCTGATCACGTTCTCTTCCTCGACGGCGACGATGAGCTGGAGTCGAATGCCGTAGCCACCACGATCACTCGGGCTCGGGAATCGGGCGCCGACATCGTCGGGTTCGGCGTGACCGTGGTCGAGCGCGACGGCCGTACCGGGAGCCCTTACGAAGCCCGGCTGCAGCCTCCGCAGCTCACCCTCGCCGGCGACGACGTGCTGCGCGCGCTCTTCCCGGTCGGCAGGCCCGCGCAGGGCCAGCTGTGGCGGTTCCTCTTCCGCACGAGCGTGCTGCGTGAGGCGTACGCCCTGCTGCCGGACGAGCTCGTGCTGGCGCGCATCAACGATCTCCCGCTGCTCTTCCTCGCTGCGTCGCACGCGACGAGCTACACGGCGGTGCCGGACAAGCTGTATCGGTATCACTTCGGCCGGGGTGGCAGCGGGCATCGCGTCGACAGCGTCGAGCGGGCACGGTTCTACACGGGGGCGATCACCTCGGTCGACTCGATCGGTCCGGCCGTCGAGACGCTCGCGGAGAGCCATCACGACCCGGATCTCCTGCGCGCGACGTACACGTCGGTGCGCCTGTCGATCATCGGCTACGTCTGCTACCAGCTCGTCGAGCACAGCGACGAGACGATGCTCGACAGCGCGCTCACGCACCTGCACACGGTCGCGACCGACCATGACATCGTGCTTGCAGCGGCACGCTTCTACCCGGCGACGCTCAGGGCTCTCAAATATCACGCGACGTGGCAGGGCCTGCCGGAAAGCGGGGTACGCAGCATCCTGCTCGTCACCTCGACGCTGCGCACCGGCGGCGTCTCCGCGGTGCTCGCCTCGCAGGCGCGCTACCTGCGCGAAGCGGGCTACCGCGTCACCGTCGTCGCACGAAACGGCGGGAACGATGCGAGCGTGCTGCCCGCAGGCGTTCCGTTCATCGAGCTGGCCTCGCGTCAGCTCCCCGCACAGCTGACGCAGTGGGCGGAGATCTGCCGGGCGCACGAGATCGATCTCGTCATCGACCACCAGGTGCTGTACTCCGATGCCTGGCCGGAGTTCGCGCTCATGGCACGGGCGGAGGGCGCGGCCACGATCGGCTGGCTGCACAACTTCGTCGCACGGCCGGTGTACGACGGCAACGAGCGGCTGACACTTATCGAGCGGTGCAGCCCGGTGCTTGCGCAACTCATCACACTCTCTCCGCTCGATGTGGCCTACTTCCGCCTCCGCGGGATCGAGCACGTGGCCCACCTGCCCAATCCCCCATCGCCCCTGCTGCTCGAATCGGCGACGGACGCCCGCGAGAGGTCCGCCCCGACCGAACGACTCGAGCTGGTCTGGTGGGGCCGGCTGGAGCAGCGAACGAAGCAGGTGCGCGAGCTCGTCGCGGTCGGCGCGCAGTTGCGCGCCCTCGAGGTGCAGTTCCGACTGAGGATCATCGGCCCCGACTGGGACGACGTCACGGCCAAGAAACTGAACGCGCTCGCCCGTCGCCGGGGCGTCGGTGACGCCGTCCACGCGGTCGGGCCGCTGCGGGGAGAGGCACTGATCGCCGCGATCGACAGGGCGGACGCCTTCGTCTCGACGAGCGTCATCGAGGGATATCAGCTCACGATCGCCGAAGCACAGTCACGCGGGCTGCCCGTGTTCATGTACGAGCTGCCCTGGCTCACCCTCGTGCAGGGAAACGACGGCGTGGTCGCGGTGCCGCAGGGGGATGCGCGCGGGCTCGCGAGCCGGCTCGCCGACACCCTCGCGGATCCCGAGCACTACGCCGCTCTGTCACGGGCGTCGCTGGAGGCCGCGGCGCGGGCGCGCGCCTACGACTTCCCCCAGCTGTACCGTGGCGTCGTCACCGGCGCGCTCCCGTCGGAGTTCTCACCGCAGCCCACGCTCGACGACGCCCGGCAATTGCTCGGTTTGATGGTCTTCTTCGCAGAGCGCGCCGGCGGACGCACACGGGCGGCGGACACCTCGACCTGGGGAGCACGAGCATGGCAGGCGGCCGCTCCCCTCGGTCGGGTGGCACTGCGGCGCATTCCGGGGCTGCAGCCCCTCGCCTACCGTGCGAAGGGGTGGCTCGGCGCGCGCTGAGGCTCTTCGCATCGCTCGGGCGCATCCGAAAACGCGCCGTAGGATGGTCGCGGCGCCCCGCCGGATGCGCCCCGTGCGCCCACGCTGTCGGCAGTCCTTCGAATGGAGCATTGATGCATCACGCCCCTCAGGTCTCGATCGTGATGCCTGTCTTCAACGACGAGGAGACCGTCGCGGCGGCGCTGGACAGCTGCCTCGCGCAGACGGGTGCTTACATCGAAGTGATCTGCGTGGATGACGCGTCCACGGACGGTACGGCAGCCATCATCGACCGGTACGTTGCTCGCGATTCGCGCGTTCGTCTGCTCCGCCAGCCGGACAACCGTTCTGCCCTTCAGGCCCGCCGCGCCGGGATCCTTGCGGCGCGCGGCGAGTATGTCCTTTTCGTCGACGGTGACGACGAGCTGCTCCCCACAGCTGCCGAGAAGTCCCTCGCCTCGGCACAGCACGACAAGGCCGATCTCGTCGGGTTCGCCGTCGAAACCGTGGGGCCAGACGGAGGAGTGTTCGTCGCTTACCAGAAGAGACTCGCGCCCAAGCACAAGCGCCTTACCGGCGATAACGTGCTCGCAGAGCTCTTCCCAATCGGCAAGCCCGCTCAAGGCCAGCTGTGGCGCTTCCTCTTCCGGACACAGCTGCTCCGCGATGCATACGCGCTCCTTCCTGAGGACCTCGTCCTGCCGCGGATCAACGACCTTCCACTCCTTTACCTGGCTACGGCGCTCGCGGCCAAATACGTCGCTATCCCGGATCGCCTATACCGATATCACTTCGGTCGGGGCAGGAGCGGGCAAGTCGTGGACACCATGGAGCAGGCGCGGTTCTATGCCGACGCCATCCGATCGGTCGAGAGCATCTCCCCGGCCGTCCGCTCCATCGCGCAAACGCGAGGCTACCCCGACGACCTGCTCGACAACTACGAATCGGTGCGCCTTTCGATCATCGGATACGTTTCCACCTATCTGTTGAAGCACACCCGCGAGGACCTTCTCACCGCAGTCATCGAACATCTTCACGCGTGCGCATCAGCGACAGACCTGATCGTCGCCGCCGTCCGGTTCTACCCGGAGGTTCTCCCGGCGCTAAAGTCCCACAGCGCACGGACGAAACGCGAAGAACGCACCGTGGGAAGCATCCTGCTCACGACGCGAGCCCTCACGACGGGCGGAGTGTCAGGCGTCCTGCTCTCGCAAGCCGATCTCCTCACCCGCGCCGGATATAACGTGGTCATCGTCGCGCGCCGCTTCGGAAGCGATCGCGCAGCAGTTCCGGAAGGCATCCCCTTCATCGAGATGTCGGGACGCGGCCTGCCCGAGCGTCTCGTCGAGTGGTCGGAGATCTGCCGCACCAACGAGGTGGACCTGATCATCGACCACCAGATCCTCTACAGCAGAGATTGGCCGGAGTATGCGCTCGTCGCTCGCGCGGCCGGCGCCGCCACGGTGGGGTGGATTCATAACTTCGCCGGCCGTCCACTCTACGACCAGAACGGCCTTCACGAGCTCCTGAAGGAGAACGCTCCCCTGCTCGACAGGCTCGTGACGCTTTCGCCGCTCGATGTGGCGTTCTGGAAGCTGCGCGGGGTGAATCACGCGGTATACCTGCCCAACCCGCCGTCACCGATGCTCCTGGACTCCACCGCTACCGAACCTAAGCACCTCTCCGACGGTCCGATGGAGCTCATCTGGTGGGGTCGCCTGGAGGAACGCACCAAGCAGGTAAGCCAGCTCATCGAGGTCGCCGTTCACCTCCGCAAGCTGGCCGTGGACTTTCGCCTCACGGTCATCGGCCCGGACTGGGGCGAGTGGACTGAATCCCGATTCAACGCGCTCGCGCAGGCTCGCCGCGTCGACAAGAACGTCCGGGCGATCGGCGAGCTTCGGGGGCAGCACCTGGTCGACGCCATCGACCGGGCAGATGCGTTCGTGTCGACAAGCATCATCGAGGGTTATCCGCTCACCATTCTCGAAGCACAAGCCCGCGGGCTCCCGGTCTTCATGTACGAGCTGCCGTGGCTCGCGATGCTCCCCGGCAACGAAGGCATCGTATCCGCTCCGCAGGGCGATGCCGCCGCGCTCGCCGCGAGGATCGCGGCCGTTGCGGAATCGCCAAGTCGCTACAGCGCGCTTTCCCGCGCGTCCGTCGAGGCTGCCAGCCGAGCTCTCTCCTATGACTTCGGAGAGTTGTATGAGCAAGTTATCACGGGCGAGATCCCAGACGAGTTCTCACCGGAGCCGTCCAGCGAAGACTCGCGCCGCCTGCTCGACTTGATGATCTTCTTCGCTGAGAAGGGTGTCGCAGCTCGTGAAACTGACACGGCGGCGCTCCGCGAGAAGTCGACGCCTTCGAGGGACGCACGTCTGTCGGGCACGCGCCTGGACAGCTCCTTTGCCCATCGTGCATGGCGGGTCGCTACGCCGTTAGGACGCGTCTTTCTCCAGCTTCTTCCCGGAGCGCGACCCCTCGCCCATCGAATGAAGCACCGCCTCCTCCTGCGAACGCAGAGATAGCGCAGCGGACGCGAAGACATCGGCATATGCCGAGTGAACGACGGCGAGGTCCCGGCCCTCCAAGTCGGGGCCGGTCGTTCGGCGGTCGCGACGCAGCGACGCAAAGGCTGCGTCCAGTGACGCAGCGGTGATCGGCCCCTCGGAAAGATGGACCCAACCGGGGCCGACAGTCCGCGTGAGCGCCGCCGTCGTATCGTTGAGAGGCACGATCACGGGTCGGTCAAGCGAGAGAGCGAGAAAGACGCGCTGCTCATCTTCGTAGGTCTCGACACGGGGTACTGCGACCAGCTCGGCGGCCTGGATCTCCTGTACCTGTGCGCCATCCGAGAGCAGCTCGACACGAGTGGACAAGGTCGGCGAACGGCGCGCGAGCGCCGAGCGGACATGCGCCTCGAGCTCGGACGACAGCAATCCGGCCAGGCGCAACTCCACGCCAGGGGTCTGTGCGACGCGTGCGGCGCCGAGTACGCTGCGCACGCTGTCGGGGAGATGTCCGGGGCTCACGCACAGTACCCGGCCGGGCGTGAGTTCGCCGCGGGGAAAGCCGAGGAATCGATCGCGGTAGTGGGGGTGGGGGATCACAGTTGTTCGCGCCGGATCCGGTGTCGGGGTGGCATCATCCGTGACGACGAACCTGCTGGTCGCACGGTCCAAAAGCCGACGCGCGAGCATATCCGCCCGACGCGGCCCCGGTGACTTATCGGATCGATGAATCATCCGGACGAGCGCGATCCGATGGCGACGCAGGTTCCGGATCAATGCGAGAGTGGAAAGCAGCCGCTGAAGGCCTCCGGTGCCGCGCGCGCCCAAGAGCGAATCGAGAGCAGCGTCCGCGACATGCAGCACATCCACATCGAACCGCGTCAGCACGCCGCGCGAGCAACGGAACTCGATGTCGGACTGCGATCCGACCACTTGATCGATGTATCGCAGCACCGGTGCCGGCGGACGGTGCGTCACCTGGACGGCGAGCCGTGGCACGTCGGTGCTGGGACGATCGGCGTGTGGCATCTCACCATATTATGCTGGCCCAGACGAGGGGAAATGACCGTGCAGCACGTCTTCGTGAACCCGGCTGGCCAGGACGACAATCTGGGCGACTCAGCCTTACGAGCAGGACTGCTTCGCGCTCTTGACACCCCGGGGGTTCAGTTGCATGTGCATCTCGAAGCGCAATCCTCCGACTATCTGGCAGGGATTCCCCTTAGCCCCCGAGACATCTTCTACGAGTCCCGGCCCGCGTGGCTGACCGCGAGCCGGGAGACCGTGCGTCCGATCTACATCGTCAATGCAGGCGAAATCAATCCCCATCCTGATAGGCCGTACCCTCTGGCCGGACGCGCCGCGGAACTGAGATCGATCGCCGACCGAGGCGGGGTCATCATCGCGGCGGGCATGGGGCTTAAGCATCCGACCGTCGCTCATCGGGTCGAGTTCGACCCAGCCTTACGAGACGCTTCGATCGTCTCGTGGCGTGACCACGGGTCTCGTGACGCGGCCGGCTTCGGGGACGCGGCTCCGGACTGGGCTTTCGCACTCGGAACCGATGTATCAAGCTGGATACCCCCCACTTCTCGGACCCACGTGGCCGTCACCTTGCGATTCGACCGCCCATGGCCGGACACCGAATGGTTCGATGCAGTGCGCGCTTTCGCCGAACGCACTGAAACGCGAATCGTCACGCTCGCCCAGGTGGCGCGCGATGCACCCCGCGCCGTGCGGTTGGCGGAAGAGCTGGAGGCAGAGTTCCTCATGGCGCCCAGCACCAGCCATGACGATCTCGATGCCCACGTGCGCGCCGTGTACGCAACGTGTCTGGCTGTCGTCAGTGATCGCGCACACGCCCTGATAATGGGGGCGACAGAGGGCGCATACCCCATCGGCACGGCGGTGGACGCACAGAAGCTCCACCGCCTGCTTGACACAGCGGACGTTGGTACGCTCACCGGAACTCATGACGATCTCGCTACGCGGACAGTGCGACTGGAGTCTGCTCTGCCGGGGCTTGCTCCCGCCATTGACTCGTCACGACAACGGCTTGACGATCTCACCGCCCGTATCCGGACCGTTATTCATGGTTGATGTCCCGACGCGCCGCCAATCAACCTCGAATCGGGGGCGCTAGGTCCGCCGTCCACAGAAGTGCCTATTTACTCAAGAACAAACACGATCGACAGATTACTTCGCTGCTCGAGGCAACTCACGCCCGGTCACTCGAACGCATATACCTGCACTGTCTCGCCTCGATGAATACGCACTCCAAAATTCTCATCACCGCGGACTGGCGCACCGGGGAAAATCGGCAGTGCCACGAGACGTGTGGTGGTGCCGCCGATCAGCAATGTCGCACGCACCTTCCAGCGACGCTTCATGATCATGCGCACGTTCTGCGTGGCAAGTATCGTGCCATCTGGTGCAGATTTGAGTACCAGATCGTGCACGATCTCCGTCCCGTCTACCTGTCGATAGAGTTGGGCGCTCTGCAGGGCTCTGCCTCGCGGCAGACGCAGCTGCAGACAAATGGTGTCCCTCTCAATCCACGCACCCACGACCTGTTCGGATCTCGAAAGGCGGCGTCTCAACCGTGTCGACGCCGCCAGGATTCGGTGTCTGACGCCGCCCGCGGAAACGACAGCAGGCGTCGAGGTCGTACGTCGCAGCGCGCTGATCTGCTTGCGCAGTTCGTCCGCGCGCGCCTGAGCTCGTCGCTCCACACGCGCGGCTCTGCGGATGCCTTCCTCGCTGAACCTGAGAGAAAGGTCTAGCAGCATGCGCACGTCCGACTCAGTCGGGGCGGGCGAATAGACGGCATCAGGCAGATCCCCATTGAGGAAGGCATCGTACAGACGAGAAAAATCATGCTCCGTCGCCGCGGTCGCTGCGTCAAGCGACGCTACCGAAAGCTGCGAATAGACCGAAGGGTCGGCGATGATGCTCTCGAGCTGCTCCGCCAGAGCTCGCGTGTCCTTCTGAGGGACGCTCCGCACCCCCTTGTTCCCGTCGAGGACAGCCAGCCAAGGCAGTTCATACATCACAACAGGCATCCCAAGAGCCTGCGCTTCGATGAGCGTAAGGGGGTATCCTTCGATTCCGCTGAGGGAGACATAGACATGAGCGTCGTTTAGCGCGTCGGTGAGGTCCTGGCCGCGGAGCGGCCCGGTGATGGTGACACGGGAGTCGAGCTCGCGTGCCCTCATCGACGCCCGCAGCTGGTCAGCGGTGGCGTCTGCGGAGTCCGGCCCGATGATTGTCAGGTGAAAGTCGATCGACCGCCGATTCAGTTCCTCGGCGACGTCGACGAAATCGAGGACGCGCTTGGTGTGCTGCTGCAGACGCCCCCACCACACCAACCGCAAAACGCCCCCGTCCCATCTTCTGGGAGTTCGCACAACCCCATTGGCCTCAAGCCAAGGAGAGGGAGGATTAGGGAGATAGGTAACCCGCTCGATGCCATGAGACTTCCAAAACGCAACATCTGCCTTAGACAAGACGACGACATTCGCGAGGATCGCGAGCCGCTCGACGAGGAAGGAACCGCGTGTGGTCGAGTCGTATAGGGATCGGAGCGCGAAATTGTGAAGCCATCCGATCGTCGGAATCCCCTGCGCACGCGTGGCAAGCGCGTAGAAGGGCCAGTTCTCGTTATAGAGAACATGGTGATCGATGATCACATCGACGTTGTACTCCGAACAGATCCGAAGATAGTGCGACATCTTCTCCGCGCGGTTGCGCCCAGTCCACTGGAGCACTGGCACGCTCTCCGGGAGAAGGGATGCGGTGTCTCCCAATGACTGCACCACGACAATCACTTCGTATCCGGCGTCCCGAAGAATCTTCGCCTGTGCAGCGAGCACGCCTTGGACGCCCCCGATATCGAGGTTGCCGGTGGTGAGCATCACGACCTGCGGGGGGCGCCGCCGCGGCTCGATGGGTCCCATGTCGTCTCGCGCCAGCATGAGCAACGCCTGCGAGAAGAACAAAGCCGCCGCGCGAACAGCATCAACTTTCCCGACGCGGTCAACGAGCTTCCGGACACACAGCTCTCGTAGTTCACGGTCGACGGTCCCCTCGCAACGACGAAGCAAGACCTGGATCATCGACAGACGCGCAGAGTCATAGATGGCGTCGAGGTCGTCAACGTCGGAGCGCCGTAACCCCGACGCATCGAGCGCGACTCCAACGGCATCGATGGAGTCCATTGCGCCGAGATAGAAGTCGAAGGCGTCCGCTGTCTCGCTTGCCAACCCACTCACACCACGCCGCCAGTAATACTGATAGAGCTTCTTCCTCGTAGAGACGTAGTGATTTGCCATCACGGCCCCTAGAAAGCTGATGGGTATGTCGTTCGCGCGTGGCAGTTCAAGCTCTCCGTCAAGGGCTCCGTAAGCGGCTCGCAAGAGGTCCGTGCTCCAGAGGTATCGCCACAGGTGCCCCTGAGCTACCTTTCCGGTCGGGAAGAGACCCTGCAGAATCTCGTCTCCGACGAGCTCAGAGTGGGTGGGCTGCAGATCGGAAGCGAAGCGTCCAGGATGAGCACCATCCTCGCTGACGACTTCGACCCCGAAGCCGACAAGATCGGCATTGTTCTGGCGCGCGAGTGTGTATGCCACCTCGACAGCATCTGAACTCAGGCGATCGTCTCCGTCCAGGAACAGCACGTACGAACCACGGGCTTGTTCCACGCCCAGCTTGCGAGCCTGATACGCCGTTCGATTGGACTCCTGGCGAAAGAGCCGTACACGAGCATCCGTCTGCTGCACCTGTTCCACCGCTGCGCATGTTCCATCGGTCGAGGCATCGTCAACGCAGATCACCTCAAGGGATGTCCAAGTCTGGTCGAGGGCGCTGCGGATCGCATCTCGCACCCAGGCCTCGTCATTGTGCAACGGAACGACAATGGTGATGTCAGGCGATGTCGGCACGGAAAGCCCCCCCAGGCGAGATCAGAGAACGCCAACGCCGGAATCGCTGCCCGCCGTCACCCAATGACCTTACAACATCGGGAGATCCTCGCCTGATCGGAAGCGCATCATGCGACCGCTCCGATTCTCCCACTCCCAGCCCGGGGCCATCACGAGACCCGCGTGTCCGTGGCAAGTAGCTATGCGCGGACGGGGGCCATCGAAGTGATGTCGAAAGCGTTGAGGGCTCCGTTCCATCGTTGGGCCCACCGCGCTCACCCCTTCCGATCAGGTCGGAGGCATTACGGCGAGGGGGACGCGTGTGAAGCGCCGCCTACTCGGTCGGCTCGATCGAAACTCGCAGCACGCGGACGACCTTCCGGCTCCTCGCTGCAGTCTTCGACGGCCCGAGTAGCGAGGTGATGCCAGAGGTGCTCATCGACCTCGAGGGAAGTGACGCCCCCGAAACGAGACTCGCCGCGCCGCGCGGCGCTATCAGAATGGCACCGGTCCCGCGTATGCCACCGCCCGGACGGTGACCTGCGAGCGGGCAGCGGGGACGGTTACGTCCTGATCTGTGAACGGTCCCCCTCACAAACGTCGTCCAGGCCGGAACCGGCACCACGGCACTTGCACCGAGACAGCACCCGTCCGCGCACGGGCAAGAAGGAAGGAGCTGAATGCGTCGGCCGACCTGAGCCTGCCCACACTGCAGGCACGCACGGGCCCGCGTGGGACCCAACATCGACCTCGAACGCGTCGCAGCACTAGGCAGCCGAAGAAGTGATTGCCTAGTCGCTCCTGATCTTCGGGCCTCGAACCGCCCCGCCCGAGCTCAGAAGAGTCAGATAACGCGTTCGGCACGATAGCATGGATCCGGCATCGTCAGCGATTCAACCACTCCACCGGAAGGTACCCATTGCGTCCCAGCACCGCTGACTCGAGCGACAGTGTAATTCGCCTATACGTCGAGAACCAGGAGCACTGGCGTAAGGCCGCGCTCGCTGACCGCACTGTTTCAGAGAACCTCTCCGCACCCGAGTATGACAGGGCGACGATCTTGCCGCTGCGGAAGCTCTCAGGATCCGAAGCGGAATGGCATGGTGGGGTTATTGATTCGGAAGGCAACTTTGTCGCCGGCCACATCATGAAGGACGGCCGCATGGCCGCGAAGCGTGACGTCACGTCCGCCTACCCGCCAGGCGAGGACGTCGAAGTCCGCGAAGAAGAAGAAACAGTCATCTGGGGTGGTGGGCGGCCAATCGATCACTTTGGTCATTTCCTGATCGAGATGCTGGGCAGGCTTTGGTACCGCGTAGAGAACCCTCACCGCGCACTCAAGGTTGCATTCACGGTCGGCGACACCCCTCCCAGTGAGTCATTCCTCAAGATTCTCCACATGACAGGCTTGGCCGACGAAGACATGATTTTCGTCGACAGACCGACTCGTTTCCGGCGGGTAGTCGTACCCGACAATTCAATGTACCTCAACGGCGTCATGCATGTTGCACACACAAAGTCGGTATTCGACAAGATTCGATCTGCAGTCACGCCGATGGAGCTTGGGAAGATCTACCTGACCCGCCGGCAACTCCCTCCATCCAACGTCTCGCTTGACGTCAACGAGGAGATGCTCGAGGATTTCTTTGTCAGTCACGGATACAAGGTAGTCGCTCCGGAAAAGTTCTCATTCTCGGACCAAGTCGCCCTTATGGCCGGCGCCACGGAGGTCGCATGCACTCTCGGCACCCTGTCGCACCTTCTTGCTTTCAGTCCAGATAACGTGCGAGCAAGCATCTTCCTACGCGATAAGACTACACCGGTTCCGGTGCAGTGGTCGCTCGCTCGAATGCGCAACGCACAGGTATCAATTGTTGATTGTCTTGCTCCACTGCTTCCGACGCGACACAACACCGGTCTGCATTTTTTCATGCACACTCGTGAGTTCGATAGATTCACAAGCGAACAGTTTGGAGTACCGAGCGCGGTCTCGTCATACAGCGCCGAACCATTCGCTCTGTACTCGCCAGATCAACTCGTCAGTTACTTGCGCGAATGGTCGACATTCATGCAGTCGTTTCCCGAATCGCGACTCCCGTCCTTACCGAAACTGACAGCATCGAATCTCATTCGAGCAGTATCAAAGTACGTGAGCGGAGTCGAAGCATCGCCCGATTCGCTACGACGTATCGAACGGCAGTACGACCAGTAGCGCAATCAGACAATCATCAAACCCTCCATCATCAACATTTCATTCGCGGGAGAGCTATGCCTGATCAAACCCCTAACGTGGTCGCCGTTGGCGCCTACGAGCGCGACAACTTTGGCGACATGCTTTATGCCGAGCTGGTTGATCAGCTCGTCGGGTCACGGGCGAAATTCACATTCGCAGCACCATTCGCCCGGGACATGACGCGTGCCTTTGGACGTGATATTCCCGCTGTCGCACCTTTGCTCGATCGCGGTCCCGTCGACGCTATCTGGACGGTTGGGGGGGAGGTCGGTACAGCGGAGCTGGGCCATGCCTATCGCACCGCATTCGGAGAGAACTCGCGCGCGTTTAACCGAATGACTCCCGAGCAGCGCGAAGAAGTACTATTTCAAGCTACGGGTACCCATGTCAGAGACTCCGCTTATATGCCTCGCCCCAGCTCTCACAGAGGCTCCGCCGATGCGGCCTTTGTCCTGAATTCTGTCGGCCTCTCAGCCATATCTCGCATCCGAGGTGCGCGGCGAGCCGCTCTCGATGCAACGTTGCACGAAGCTACTTTTATTTCAGTTAGAGACGCCCGATCGCACGATTTTCTCTCTTCGGCTGGAATTGAGCACATCTTTGTGCCAGATCTCGCACATCTAATCAGCGAGATACACTCACCAAAAGTAATCGAAGGGCGCTACGCGCTCATCCAAGTTCCGGAGTTTGCGGTGAGAGGTCACGGGGTAGAAATCTGGGCCGAAGCGATTGCAGACTCACTTTCGAACACCGGCCTCGGAGTACGCTTCTTCATGGCCGGCACTGCACCAGGACATGACACGGTCACGACCGCTGAACGGCTCGCGGAGGTCGTTGGGGCATCGCTTGGGGACGACGTGCACGTTTCTGAGGCGCGCGGTGTTTGGCCACGGGTAGATGAGATCGCGAACGCATCCCTTTGGCTCGGCGGCTCCCTCCACGGGCGAATCATCTCCTCTGCGTATGGAGTTCCGCGCGTCAGCATTGGGTCACGCAAGACCGACGCGTACGCCGCTTCGTGGGACCCGACGATGCCCTTTGGTGCAACACCTGAAACCCTTGGTGATGCGGTCACTGCCGCGATCACCACCAAGCACGACGCGAAGGGCTCTGCATCGCTCGCTTCGCAGGCTCGCAGCGGCATCGAGAGGGCATTGGCGCACGTTGTAGATTTTTCGGGACGCTCTCGTACCGACATCGTCGCCGCTCGGCTGCAATACCGTGTCGACGAGGTCGAGGCGTTGCGTCGGATTGCTCAGGATCAGGAGCGCCAGCTCAACGCGACCAAGTAAGGCGACCCCTAAGCGCTCGCGGTCCTGCGCGATCCGTGTCACGATCGTGATCCATAGCTGCTCCGCCGGTCCAGGACCAGACCAGGAGGACTGGCTGCAGAGATTGAGAGCCCGGTAGTTAACCGCGACGCGGAGTCCGTTGGTAGTGAGCTTTGTCACGAGTTGTGCCGCTTGACCGTTCTTCGGACATCTGTGGGTCATCGGCGGCGTCCGGCGACGAGGAGGATGCAGACGGTTGACGCGATTTCGGTCCGCTCTCGAGGCGGTGATGGAAGTCGATGATCCCGTTTGCGGTGTCGGCGCCCCTTTGTTTGCGCGACCTGTGTCGAGTTGCCCATAGGTGGGTGCCTGTCGCACGCCGATTGGTTGCTCACCATCTGGCGGATCTCAAGAGAGTGAGCCCACCCGGCGCTCCCACAACTCACGCTCGATCATCGTCCGGTCACGCGCATGGATCATGGCACGGAGGATCATGGCGGACAGGAGCCCGATGTACCCACCCGTCGTGTTGGCGAGGACGTCGAGGATCGTGGAGACGCGATTCTCCAGCGCCAGGCCTTGAGTCGCCTCGATCCCGCCGGAGAACGCCGGAAGCAGGATGACGGCGAGCCACCACCCCTTCCGGGGCAGCGCCAGCCCGAGGAGGAAGCCCAGGGGGACGAACATCCCGACGTTCGCCGTGAACTCGAGTTTGTCGTAGCCGAACCACTCCGGCACACCGATGTTGTGCAGCATCCGCAGCACGCGCGTGGCGATCCCGTCGAACTCCAGTTGCTCCGGGGCCGGCCACATCGTCACGACGAGCACGAACGCCGTGTACACGGCGAGCAGCACGCTCGACACCCACAGCCGCGCGAAGCTCCGCGGCGGCGGCGGACCGACGTACTCCTCAGCCATGATCTCCCCCTCGCCCCGCTGGTCGCCTCGATGCTATCGAGGCCTGCCCGTGAGGAACCTGCGCCCGATCGATCGATCTAGTTGACTTATCACCTAGTAACCTGTTCACTGGCGACATGACGCTGTCGCGCATCATCCTCGGGTTCCTGTCGATCCAGCCGATGTCCGGATACGACCTCATGCGCGCCTTCGCGACGTCCGCCGCGTACTTCTGGCACGCGGACAAGGCGCAGATCTATCGGACGCTGGCCCGGCTCGTGGACGACGGCCTCGCGCGTACGGAGGTGATCGCGGGCACACACGCACCGGATCGCGTGCTGCACCACCTCACCGACGAGGGCAGGCTCCGTCTCCGGGACTGGCTCGCCCAGCCAGGGACCCCGCAATCCACGCGCGACGCGTTCGTCGCGCGGATCTTCTTCGCCGGGGAGCTCGGTGACGCCGAGCTGCAGGGCATCATCGCCGCGAGAGTCGCGGAGACGACGGCGGCCCGGGACGCGCTCGAACGGATCCGCGCGCAGACGCCCGCGGCCGATCCCACCACGGACCGCGCGGCCTGGCTGCGGGCGATGACCCTGGATCAGGGCATCCGAGAACAGCAGGAGCATCTCGCCTGGCTCGAGCGTCTGCGAAACGGAATCGAAGGGACGGAACTCTCATGAGCCGCTCCGTGCTCTTCCTGCATGGCGGCACCGTCGGGGGCTGGAGCTGGGCGGACCAGCTGCGCGCCTTCTCCGACCGCGATCCGATCGCGCCGGACCTGCCCGGCTACCTGTCCCGGCGTGACGAGCCCTGGGACAGTCTCGACGATGTGTCGGATCGCCTCGCGGAAGACATCGCGCGGCGAGGCCCCGAAGCGGTGGACGTGGTCGGCCTCTCCCTGGGCGGTGTCGTCGCACTGCACCTCGCTGCCCGGCACCCGGACCGGGTCGCCGGTGTCTTCGTGACCGGCGCATCCGTGCTCCCCTACCCGTGGAGCATGCGGGTGGCGAATGCGCTGCCGCTCGCGCTGTGGAACCGCCGATTCCTCTGGGCGGGCATGATCCGCTCGTTCGGCCTTCCGGACGAGGACGCCGCACGGGTCGCCGACGCCAGTCCGCCGATCGGCCGAGACAAGGTCCGGGAACAGCTGCGCGAGATCTCCCCGGGCCATGCCACCGACATCGGCCGGATCGCGGCCCCGCTCATGGCGGTCGCGGGCGAACGCGAGTCCCGCTACTTCCACGACAGCGTGCGCGCGGTCCGCGCCGCCCGCCCTGACGCACTCGTCGGGCTCGCTCCCGGAATGCACCACGCCTGGAACGGCGAGGATCCGGCGTTGTTCAACAGGATCCTCCGAACGTGGCTCGACGACCGCGCTTCGCACCCGGATCTGCTGCCGCTTCCCTGAGCACCGTCCGGCCGGCCGCAGACACGACGAAGGGGCCGGATCCGAGGATCCGGCCCCTTCGGGCGGTAAGTCAGAGGACTTACTTGATGACCTTGGTCACCGTGCCGGCGCCGACGGTGCGGCCACCCTCACGGATCGCGAAGCCGAGGCCCTCCTCCATGGCGATCGGCTGGATGAGCTCGACCGACATGTCCGTGGTGTCGCCGGGCATGACCATCTCGGTGCCCTCGGGCAGCGAGATGACGCCGGTGACGTCCGTGGTGCGGAAGTAGAACTGCGGGCGGTAGTTCGTGTAGAAGGGGTTGTGGCGGCCACCCTCGTCCTTGTTCAGGATGTAGGCGGTGCCCTCGAACTCCGTGTGCGGGGTGATCGAACCCGGCTTCACGACGACCTGGCCGCGCTCCACGTCCTCACGCTTGGTGCCGCGGAGGAGAAGACCGCAGTTCTCGCCGGCCCAGGCCTCGTCGAGCTGCTTGTGGAACATCTCGATACCGGTGACGGTCGTCTTCTGCGTCGGGCGCAGACCCACGATCTCGACCTCGGAGTTGATGGCCAGGGTGCCACGCTCGGCGCGGCCGGTGACGACGGTGCCACGACCGGTGATCGTGAAGACGTCCTCGATCGGCATCAGGAACGGCTTGTCACGGTCACGCACCGGGTCCGGGATGTTCTCGTCCACGGCGTCCATGAGCTCGACGATGGAGTTGACCCACTTCTCGTCGCCCTCGAGAGCCTTGAGGCCCGAGACGCGCACGACCGGCACGTTGTCGCCGTCGAAGTCGTTCTTCGACAGCTGCTCGCGGACCTCCATCTCGACGAGCTCGAGGATCTCCTCGTCGTCGACCATGTCGGACTTGTTCAGCGCGACGAGCAGGTAGGGAACGCCGACCTGCTTGGCGAGGAGGATGTGCTCCTTGGTCTGCGCCATCATGCCGTCGGTGGCGGCCACGACGAGGATCGCGCCGTCCATCTGAGCAGCACCGGTGATCATGTTCTTGATGTAGTCGGCGTGACCCGGGGCGTCCACGTGAGCGTAGTGACGCTTCGGGGTCTCGTACTCGACGTGCGAGATGTTGATCGTGATGCCGCGCTGACGCTCCTCCGGAGCGGAGTCGATCGACGAGAAGTCACGGACGACGTTGACGTCGGACGGGTACTTGTCGGCGAGCACCTTGGAGATCGCCGCGGTGAGCGTGGTCTTGCCGTGGTCGACGTGACCGATCGTTCCGATGTTGACGTGCGGCTTGGTCCGCTCGAACTTGGCCTTAGCCACTGGGTCCTCCTCAGGACGTTCGTGTAGAGCTGCCGGGCGCTGGATTGCGACCGGTTCCCTACGGATTGGTTTCTCAGTTTAGTGGAGAGTCGGTATGAAGTTGTGGGGTGTCCGGGAGCCGCACGATGCGCGACTCCCGGACGCAGGGCGTTACTCGCCCTTGGTCTTCTGGATGATCTCCTCGGCGACCGCCTTGGGGACCTCCGCGTAGCTGTCGAACTCCATCGAGTAGACCGCGCGGCCCGAGGTCTTCGAGCGCAGGTCACCGATGTAGCCGAACATCTCCGACAGCGGCACCGACGCACGCACGACCTTGACGCCCTGGGCGTCCTCCATCGACTGGATCTGGCCGCGACGCGAGTTCAGGTCGCCGATGACGTCGCCCATGTACTCCTCCGGCGTACGCACCTCGACCGCCATGAGCGGCTCGAGAAGCACCGGGTTGGCGCGACGGACGGCCTCCTTGAAGCCCATGGACCCCGCGATCTTGAACGCCATCTCCGAGGAGTCGACGTCGTGCGAGGCGCCGTCGAGCAGGATCGCCTTGACGCCCACCATCGGGTAGCCCGCCAGCGCACCGGTCGCCATGGCGTCCTGGAAGCCCTGGTTGGTCGGCTCGATGTACTCGCGCGGGATGCGGCCACCGGTGACCTGGTTCTCGAACTCGTACGACTTGTCGGCCGTGACCTCGAGGGGCTCGATCGTGAACTGGATCTTCGCGAACTGACCCGATCCACCGGTCTGCTTCTTGTGCGTGTAGTCGTGCTTCTCGACGGCCTTCTTGATCGTCTCGCGGTACGCCACCTGGGGCTTGCCGACGTTCGCCTCGACCTTGAACTCACGCTTCATGCGGTCCACGAGGATGTCCAGGTGGAGCTCGCCCATGCCCTTGATGGTCGTCTGACCGGTCTCGGGGTTGAGCTCCGTGCGGAACGTCGGGTCCTCTTCGGCGAGCTTCTGGATCGCGGTGCCCAGCTTCTCCTGGTCGGCCTTGGTCTTCGGCTCGATCGCGACCTCGATCACCGGCTCCGGGAAGGTCATCGACTCGAGGACCACCGGCGCGTTGATGTCGGCCAGGGTGTCACCGGTGGTGGTGTCCTTCAGACCGATCACGGCGTAGATGTTGCCCGCGGTGAGCTTGTCGACCGGGTTCTCCTTGTTGGCGTGCATCTGGAAGATCTTCCCGATGCGCTCCTTCTTGCCCTTGGTCGAGTTGATGACCTGGGCACCCGACTCGAGCTCGCCCGAGTAGACGCGCACGTAGGTCAGACGGCCGAAGAACGGGTGCACGGCGACCTTGAACGCCAGCGCCGCGAAGGGGTCCTTCGCGTCGGGGTGACGCTCGATGACCTTCTCCTCGTCCTTCGGGTCGTGCGCCTCGATGGCGGGCACGTCCAGCGGGGACGGGAGGAAGTCGACGACCGCGTCCAGCATCGGCTGCACGCCGCGGTTCTTGAACGCCGAGCCGCAGAGCACCGGGTAGATCTCGTCGGCGACGACCAGCTTGCGGATGGCGCCCTTGATCTCGGCGACGGTCAGCTCCTCGCCGCCGAAGAACTTCTCCAGAAGCTCCTCGTCGGTCTCGGCGACCGTCTCCAGCAGCTGCTGGCGGTACTCCTCGGCCTTGTCCTTGAGGTCCGCGGGGATCTCCTGGACCTCGTACGAGGCGCCCATGGTCACGTCACCCTTGGCGTCGCCCGGCCAGACCAGCGCGCGCATCTCGATGAGGTCGACGACGCCGACGAAGTCGTTCTCGGCGCCGATCGGCAGCTGCAGCACGAGCGGCTTGGCGCCGAGGCGGCTGATGATCGTGTCGACGGTGTAGTAGAAGTCGGCCCCGAGCTTGTCCATCTTGTTGACGAAGCAGATGCGCGGCACGCCGTACTTGTCCGCCTGACGCCACACCGTCTCGGACTGGGGCTCGACGCCCTCCTTGCCGTCGAACACCGCGACGGCGCCGTCGAGCACGCGGAGCGAACGCTCCACCTCGACCGTGAAGTCCACGTGTCCGGGGGTGTCGATGATGTTGATCTGGTTCTTGTTCCAGAAGCAGGTCACCGCGGCGGAGGTGATGGTGATGCCGCGCTCCTTCTCCTGCTCCATCCAGTCGGTGGTCGACGCACCGTCGTGCGTCTCGCCGAGCTTGTGGTTCACACCCGTGTAGAACAGGATGCGCTCGGTGGTGGTGGTCTTACCGGCGTCGATGTGAGCCATGATGCCGATGTTGCGGACCTTGCTCAGGTCGGTGAGCACGTCTTGTGCCACAGGAGTGTCCTTATCTCGAGGATTCGTTCAGTGACGTTTCGTCTCGCTGCGCTCGCTCAACGACCGGAACCTGTCGGTCGTTGAGCGAGCAGCGACGAAGCGAGACGAAACGCGATTCGCCGTCTTACCAGCGGTAGTGTGCGAAGGCGCGGTTCGACTCGGCCATCTTGTGGGTGTCCTCGCGGCGCTTCACCGCGGCACCGAGGCCGTTCGAGGCGTCCAGGATCTCGTTCTGGAGACGCTCGGTCATCGTCTTCTCACGACGGCTCTTCGCGTAGCTCACGAGCCAGCGCAGGGCCAGGGTGTTCGCACGGTGCGGCTTCACCTCGACGGGGACCTGGTAGGTGGAGCCACCGACGCGGCGGCTGCGGACCTCCAGGGTGGGGCGCACGTTGTCGAGCGCCTTCTTGAGCGTGGCGACCGCGTCCTGGCCGCTCTTGGCCTCGACGCCGGCGAGGGCGCCGTAGACGATCGACTCGGCGAGCGACTTCTTGCCGTCGACGAGGATCTTGTTCACGAGCGAGGTGACGATCGGAGCGCCGTAGACCGGGTCGTTGACGACGGGGCGCTTGGGGGCGGGACCCTTACGAGGCATCTAACTCAACCCTTCTTCGCGCCGTAGCGGGAACGAGCCTGCTTACGGTTCTTGACGGCCTGGGTGTCGAGCGCACCGCGGACGATCTTGTAGCGGACACCCGGGAGGTCCTTCACACGACCGCCGCGGACGAGCACGAGCGAGTGCTCCTGCAGGTTGTGGCCCTCGCCCGGGATGTAGGCGGTGACCTCGGTGCCGTTGCGGAGCTTCACACGGGCGACCTTGCGCATCGCCGAGTTCGGCTTCTTCGGGGTGGTGGTGTACACGCGGGTGCACACGCCGGCCTGCTGCGGGTTCGACTTCAGGGCGGGCGCCTTGGTCTTGGAGACCTTCGGCGAACGGCCCTTGCGAACCAACTGCTGAATGGTTGGCACGTTCTCTCCTTGTTGTGCTGCACGGTGACAGCGCGATGGGTTTCACATCATGACCCACCGGCACGCCGGAACCGACGCGCGTTCGTGGTGGGTATGCCGTGGGGGCGGAACCGGCGAGTGCCGGCGCCCTGAACGCACACGTCAAGACGCGCACATTCCCGATCAATGGTAATGCCGCGTAACGGTACCGGTCAAATGCGGGCGGGAGCGACACACCGCGGCCGGTGCACGAGTCGGGCGGGGCGCCACGGTCGTCGAGCGAGCGCAGCGAGAGGAAACGCGTCCACCGGGTCACTGCGTTTCGTCTCGGTGCTTCGCTCCTCGCTCAACGACCGACGCAAGTCGCGAGACGAAACGCGCCATCCCCGGGTCACCGCGTTTCGTCTCGGTGCTTCGCTCCTCGCTCAACGACCGACGCAACACCGGCCGTTGAGCGAGCGCAGCGAGACGAAACGGAGCGGCCGAGAAATGCGGGAAGGCGCGCCCCCGGATCGGGGACGCGCCTTCCGCGTGGATTGCCGGAGATTACTCCGCGGCGCTCCGGCGCATACGCGCGATCAGCAGGACCGCACCGGCGAGGAGCACGAGCGCCCCACCGAAGATGCCCGTGCCGAGCAGCGCGCCGCCGTCAGCACCCGTGGCGGGCAGGCCGCCGGGGTTGTTGCCGTTGCCGTTGCCCGGGTCGGTGGGCTGCGGCGTCGGGACCGAGGGCTCGACCAGCGTGAAGGTCGACACGTTCGCGCCGCTGGTGACGCCGTCGATCGTCTGGGTCGCGTTGATCTCGTGAGCACCGAGCGCCAGCGAGCTGTCGATCGCGATGGCCCACGAGCCGTCCTCGCCCACCGTGGCGGAGAGCGCGGCGATGCCGTCAGCGGTCACGGTCGCACCCGCGACGGCCTCGCCCAGCTCGACGCCGTCGAGCTTGACGTTGACCGTGGCGCCGGCGACACCGGTGCCGGTGATGGCGGTCGGCTGAGCCGTCAGCGTGGAGCCGTTGGCCGGGCTGGTGATCGCCGGGGCCGGAACCGCGACGGTGAACGTCGAAGAGGCCTTCGAGGTCTTGTCACCGGCGGTCTGGTTCGCGGTCGCCGTGATCTCGCCGAACGGAGCGCTGATCGCGATCGACCAGTTGCCCGCCTCGTCGACGGTGGTCTCGCCGGCGAGGCCGCTGCCGTCGGCCGTGGCGGTCTCGAGCGCGATCTTCGCGCCGGGCTCACCGGTGCCCTGGACGGCCACGTTCGGGCCCTCGACGGTCGAACCGTTGGCCGGAGCGGTGATCTGCACCGGAGCGACGGCCTTCTCGTCGACGACCACGGTGTGGGTCACGATCTCAGAGCGGTTGTAACCCCCGTCCTTGACCCGCAGCTTGTACTCGTACGTGGCGGGGTCATTGGGAGCGGCGAACGACCAGTTGCCCGCCCCATCGATCCCGACCTCGGCCCAGGAGCCCCCGTCGCGCGAGACGAGAAGCGTCAGCCCTGCGGGGCCGGTGCCGGAGATGGCGGTACCCGGCTGGACGTGGCCGTTGTTCTCCGGGGAGGTGACGACCGGCTCGGCCAGGTCGAGCATGACCGAGTAGCCCGGGGTCTGCGCGAGCGCGTTCACCAGGTCGGTCGAGAAGAGGACGCTGCCCTCCTCGTTACCACCGGAGACGACACCGAGAGCGGTGGTGCCCGAGTAGACGGAGCCACCCGAGTCGCCGCCGAAGACGGTGCCGTTGGCGCCGGTGCTCAGGAAGCCGTAGACGAACTTGCCCGAGACGCTGGCCCAGACACCGACCTCCTGGACGGTGCTGGAGGTGACGCCCGTGGTGCGGCCGCTCTTCTGGATCTCCTGGCCGACGCTCGGCGAGCCCACCGCGGTGACGGGGGAGCTCGACGCGGCGAGGTCGCCGCTGGCGTAGCTCGTCCAGTCGGTCACGGCCGGGATGGCCTTGAGCTGGTCGTTGGTGATCGAGATGCCGGAGATGTCGGTCGCCTCCGGCGAGTTCTCCGGGCCGCCGTAGATGGAGAAGTCGAACGTGCCGACCGGCGCGTCGTCGAGGAACGACGGCGTGTAGGCGGGCTGGTCCGGCGTGGTGGGCTTGCTCGGGGCGTCGTCATCCGCAGGGGTCGAGCGGGAGACCGTCTGACCCGGGGTGCCGCAGTGACCGGCGGAGAGCAGAGCCGGCGCACCGGACTGGTTCCACGCCGAGAAGCCGACGGAGCAGACGGCGCTCTCGTCCTCGTTGATGTAGCCCGCGCCGCCCACGATCTCGTTCTGAGCCATGGCGATGAGCGCGTCGCCCGAGGAGACGGAGACGTTCGCGGCGTACTCGGCCACGGTCGCCTTCGTCTCGGCGGAGAGCTCCTTGCCCTTGTCGTGCGTGACGACGATGTTGCCCTCAGCGTTCTTGCCGACGGACACGACCGCGGAGTCGGTCTTCAGCAGGTTGAGCGCGAACTCGTCGTACGCAGCACCCTCGACGGGCGCCGACTTGACCGCGACGTCGTCGGAGGCCGCTGCCGGCGCGACGAGCAGGCCACCGCCCGCGAGCGCGGCCGCTGCGCCGACGGCAGCGAGCGTGCCTGCCTTTCGGAATGAATTCTTCACATTGATCCTCAGTGGTTGTCGGACACTTTCAGAGCGAGGCAGGGTAGTCCCCCCCAGTCACTGGTCACCCGCAGGTAAGACACAGCGTCTTCACAGTAACCCATGAGGATAGTGAAGGGAAACACCTACCGACCAAAGGGGTTCTCATGCGCGCGACCACGCTCGCCACCATCGTCCTCGCCGCGGCAGGTGCGATCGCCCTGGCCGGATGCTCGGCCACGCCCGGTTCCGACACCCCCACAGAGGTGCCCGAGCCGAGCTCGACGCCGGAGGCGCAGCCCGTCTTCAGCGCATCGGCGGGCACCGCGGCGACGCCCGATCCGTTCCTCACCTTCAAGGACGACGGGACCTTCAACGGCAGCGACGGATGCAACGACCTCGCCGGCACCTACACCCGCGACGCGGACGTGCTGACGCTCGATCTCGGCCTCACGACGCTCAAGGGCTGCCCCGGGGTGGACACCTGGCTGCGCGGGGTGCACACGGTCAAGGTGGCCGATCCTCAGGTCGTCGTCTTCGACAAGAACGGCGCCCAGATCGGCGCGCTCACCGTCGACGCGTCCTGACCTCGCCGGCGCTGCGCCGGCGCCCGAGACCGGTCAGAGGGTGTCCGGGTCGAACGGCGAGTCCAGCGCCTGCGTGAGCTCGGCGAGCATCGCCTCGATCTGCGGCTCGACATACTCCGCGATCGCCTCCTGGACCCGCAGGCGGTGCCGGAGCAGCATCCCGCAGATCTCCCGGCCGACGACGTTGGCGTACTCGTCGGCGAGACCCACCTCGCGGCGCAGCGCCGCCTTCGCCTCCTCGCTCAACGGCGGCAGAGGGGGGAGCACGGCGGCGTCCTGATCCGCGAGCCCCGCCAGGGTGAACAGGAACGGCGCACCGGGCACGGGATCCGGGTCGAGCGGCATCCCCTCGTACTCCGGATCCAGGTCCTCGGCGGGCCGGTAGCTGCGGGCCCGGTTGCGTGCCGCCTGCTGATCGAGCTCGGCCTGCAGCATCGGCAGATTCCGCGCGGTGTACTCCGCGACCGCGTGGTCCACGATCGTCTTGATCCGGGTGGAGAGCCCGTGCTGGACACCGTGGGGGACGTTCGCGCCGATTCCTGCCGCGGAGAGCACCGGCGATCCCAGGCACCGACGACAGGGAGCGACGCGCCCGCGGTGCGTGGAGGGCTCCCAGCGCGGCACCCAGCGCAGCCAGGCCTCGACGGCCTGGTCCACCTGCGTCTCCAGCGAGCGCTCCACGATTCCAGCGTACGTCGCCCGGGCGTGTCCGTCCCGGATCCCGACCCCGACGCGGCGGGTCATTCCTCCCAGGGCCAGCGCGGACGCCCCGAGCGGGTGCGTCGCAGCGCGATCCCGCCCCACGCGGCGACGAGGGCCGCGACCGCGATCACCGCGCTCGCCCCGCCGAGCACGAGCTGGCCGACGGCGGCGGTCGCCGGTGCGATCCCCGCGCCTTCGACCAGTGCGGCGATCCAGACGCCCGCGAGGTGCGCGAGAGTCGTCCCGAGGGCGAGGAACACGCTCGGGACGAACGAGGGCCGCGGTGGTCGGAGCACGATCCTCAGGACGACGGCGAACACCGTGACGGCGAGCACCATGCCGACGATGCCCGGCAGCTGGCCGAGGCCGGCCACGACGATGAGGTCGGTCTCGGTGAACAGGCTGAGGAACCCGAGACCGGCGATCGCCAGGGCGAAGAACGACACGACCGCCAGCGCCCACGCCAGGACGGCCGAGACCCCCGCGGACGGCGTGTCGGGGCCGTCGTCGCGGGGGTCTGCCGGGTTGGTGTCCGTGGCGTCCTCCGGCTCAGTCCGGGAGTTGCGGCCCGGCTTCGAGGATCCGCTCGTACTCGCGCTGCGCCTCGGCGTTGAGCTCGGTCTTGCGGGCCCCGCTGCGGGCGACCCAGGCGCCGAACCAGATGGTGAGCTCACGACCGAACACGAAGGCGGCGATCGCCAGCGGCGCGAGCAGCTGACTGTTCGCCAGCTCGGCGTTCTCGGCGGCGGTGAGCGTCCAGAACGGCGCGGCGAAGAGCTGCCCGAGGATGTGGCCGCCGTACGCCGCGGCGCCCACCAGGATGCCGAAGACGACCCAGTACCCCCAGCGCCCGCGGTTGATCACGGCGCCGAGCAGCCAGAAGCCGAGGAAGAACACGGCCACGGGGATCCACAGTTCGAAGGAGCGCAGGTTCTCCAGCAGCACGTCGACGATGTTCTCGCCGCGCACGTCTCCGGTCAGCAGGCCCATCCCGAGCGCCGCGCCCAGGTACAGGATCGCGAAGCAGATCGTCGCGATGAGGCCGATGCCGCCCGCCGCGGCGCGGTTGCCGCGGTCCCGCGGCGGCTCCGGGGCCTGGACGAAGATCGGCAGAGGGCCCTGCGCGGGCGGGGCGAACTCGGTCGGGGCGACCGTCGTCGCTGCGGTCGGCTCGGAGGCGACGATCCCGGCGCCGCCGGCTCCCGACGCCTCGGTGCTGG
>NZ_BCRA01000071.1 GCF_001552355.1 Microbacterium resistens NBRC 103078 | reverse complement strand
AGGGAGCCGGAGCCTCGGCCTTGGCCGGGCCCGGCTTGGGACCGGGGACCGGGGCCTGGCCCTGGGGGCCGGGCTTGGGCGCGCCGGGCTTCGGCGCCGCGGACGGCTTGGCGTTGGCGGGCGCGGCGGCCCCTGCCGGCTTGTCCGACTCGATGGCCGCCCGCAGCTTGCGCGCGACGGGGGGCTCGATGGTCGAGGACGGGGACTTCACGAACTCGCCGAGCTCCTTGAGCTTGGCGAGTGCGAACTTGCTGTCGACGCCGAGTTCAGCGGCGATCTCGTGCACACGTGGTTTGGCAGCCACAATTCTCCTGTCTGGGTCGGTCCGCCCAGGCAGGGCAGACCACTAGTCGCGGACGGGTCTCATTTCGAGCCGTTCACTTTGTTTCCATAGCCGTTCAGCCGTTTCTCGTTGGTCTGCGTGTTCTCCGCCCAGGGCGGTTCCTGGGCTTCCGGGAAGTCCAGGGCGGGCGACACACGGAGCGCACGGGCGAATGCGCGGCGCCGCTGGGCGGCTTCGACGCATTCGGGAGTCGGATGCACCCAGGCGCCTCGGCCCGGAAGCACGGCGCGAGCGTCGAAGACGAGCGCACCGTCCCGGACGACCACCCTGAGCAGGGAGGCCCGAGACGCACGAGTGCGACAACCGACGCACGTTCGTACGGGATCCATCCTACACCTCGTCGCCTCGCGGATCCGCCGCGGTCACCCCTCGTCGAGGATGCTGTCGGGCTGGATGTCGATCTTCGCGCCGGTGAGCTTGGCGGCCAGCCGCGCGTTCTGCCCCTCCTTGCCGATGGCGAGCGAGAGCTGGTAGTCCGGCACCAGTGCGCGCACGGCCTTGGTGGCGGGGTCCAGGACGAAAGCGCTGGTGACCTTCGCGGGCGACAGGGCGTTCGCGACGAACGTCGCGAGGTCCGCGTTGTGGTCGACGATGTCGACCTTCTCCCCCGCCAGCTCCTCGGTGACGGCGCGCACACGACGCCCGAGCTCGCCGATGCAGGCGCCCTTGGCGTTGATCGCGGGGTCGTTCGCCTTCACGGCGATCTTCGTGCGGTGACCCGCCTCACGGGCGAGGGCGACGATCTCCACGAGCCCCGCGGCGATCTCCGGGACCTCCAGCGCGAAGAGCTTCCGCACGAGCCCCGGGTGCGTGCGGGACACCGTGATGGACGGCCCCTTCGCCCCCTTGGCGACGGACGTGACGTACACGCGCAGCCGCGATCCGTGACGGTACTCCTCGCCCGGGACCTGCTCCTCGGGGGGCAGGATCGCCTCGACCGAACCCAGGTCCACGTGGATCATGCGCGGGTTGGGCCCCTGCTGGATGACGCCCGCGACGATGTCGCCCTCCTTGCCGCGGAACTCGCCGAGGACGGCGTCGTCGGCGATGTCGCGCAGGCGCTGGCTGATCACCTGCTTCGCGGCGAAGGCGGCGATGCGTCCGAAGTCGGCCGGGGTCGCGTCCTCCTCGCCGATCACGGCGCCCTCGTCATCGTGCAGCGGGACCAGGACGGCCACGTGCCCGGTCTTCCGGTCCAGCTCGACGCGGGTGCCGGCGGGCAGTTCGCCGTCCGAGGAGTCGTTCTTGGCGTAGGCCGTCAGGATCGCCTGCTCGATGATGGCGATCAGCTCGTCGAAGGGGATCTCCTTCTCGCGCTCGATCGTGCGCAGCAGTCCGAGATCGATGTCCATGGCGGGCCTCCCTATTCAGCTCTCAGCCGCGCGCCCCGCGCACGGCATCCGTACAACGATACCGGACCGGCCGGCCTCGATCCCCGGGGTCCGGCTGCCCTCTCGTGGATACTGGGCGGCATGGATGCGATCAACGAGTGGCTGCTGACGTGGGGCGATCGGTACTGGACCTGGGTCGTGCTGCCGATCGTGGTGGCCCTGGGTCTGTACTTCACCGTCCGCAGCGGCGTCGTGCAGTTCCGGCTCATCCCGGAGATGTTCCGGACTCTCACCAACCGGACGCCGCAGACGGCGGACGGGCGGCCGCAGTCGGTCTCCGCGTTCCAGGCCTTCACGATCTCCGCGGCCTCGCGGGTGGGCGTCGGCAACATCGCCGGCGTGGGGACGGCGATCGCGATCGGCGGCCCGGGCGCGGTGTTCTGGATGTGGCTGATGGCGTTCATCGGCGGCGCGTCCAGCTTCATCGAGTCCTCCCTCGCCCAGCTGTACAAGGTGCGCGATCGGGACGGGTTCCGCGGCGGCCCCGCGTACTACATGAGCCACGGTCTCCGCGCCCGCTGGATGGGTGTGCTGTTCGCGGTCGTGCTCATCATCTGCTTCCCCATCGCGTTCAGCTCCCTGCAGGCGAACACGGTGCAGGCCACGCTGGCCGCGTCGCTGCCCGCCGGATCGGACGGCTGGCTGCCGCTGGTGAGCGGCATCGTGCTGGCCGGCCTCACCGCGCTGGTCGTGTTCGGCGGGGTCCGCCGGATCGCCTCGGTCACCCAGACGCTCGTCCCGCTCATGGCGATCGCCTATCTCCTGCTGGGCCTCGTCGTGGTCGTCATGCACGCCGACCGCATCCCGGCGGTCATCGGCGCGATCTTCGGGCAGGCGTTCGGTCCCAACGAGGTGGTCGGCGCCGCGTTCGGGTACGTCGTGCTGCAGGGCGTGAAGCGGGGAATGTTCTCGAACGAGGCGGGACTCGGATCCGCGCCGAACGCCGGCGCGACCGCCGCGGTCACCCATCCGGTGAAGCAGGGGCTCGTGCAGACGCTCGGCGTCTACTTCGACACGTTCCTCGTGTGCTCCATCACGGCGTTCATCATCCTCGTCTCCGTCCCGGACCTCGCCCAGGCCGAACGGGGCATCGGGCTGACGCAGGGGGCCCTCGTCGGAACCCTCGGCGAGTGGTCGAACATCGTCCTGAGCGTCATCATCTTCCTGCTGGCCTTCAGCACGATCATCGGCAACTACTACTACGGCGAGTCGAACATCGAGTTCATCACCACCCGACGCGGGACGCTCACCGCGTATCGCGTAGTCGCCGTCGCCGCCGTGTTCCTCGGCGCCCTCGTGTCGGCCGATGTCATCTGGAACTTCGCCGACGGGGCGATGGGCCTCATGGCGCTGGTGAACCTGATCGCCATCCTGCTGCTCTCGGGCATCGCGTTCCGGCTGCTGAAGGACTACACCGCCCAGCGACGGGAGGGACGCGATCCCGTCTTCACCCGGGACCGGCTGCCGGACGTGCACGGGATCAGCGTGTGGGAGGACGAGGAGACCGTGACCGGTCCCATCTCCGCCCCGGCGCGCACGCGACGCTGATCCGGGGGTGCCGTCCTCGGGCATCGCCGGGCAGACTGGGCTCATGACCGGGACACCGATCCCCTGGGTGCTGCACGTCGATCTCGACCAGTTCATCGCCGCCGTCGAGGTGCTGCGGCGCCCGGAGCTGGGCGGCCTCCCGGTGATCGTCGGCGGTCGCGGGGATCCGGGGGAACGCGCCGTCGTGTCCACCGCGTCGTACGAGGCGCGGGAGTTCGGCGTCGGGTCGGGCATGCCCCTGCGGATCGCGGCCCGGAAGGTGCCGGATGCCGTGATCCTTCCCGTGGACGCGCCCGCCTACCTGGCCGCCTCCGACGAGGTCATGGCGGTGCTGCGCGCGCATCCGGGCGCCGTGGTCCAGGTCCTCGGCTGGGACGAGGCCTTCGTCGGGATCCGCACCGCTGACCCCGAGGAGTCCGCGCGGCAGGTGCAGCGCGCGGTGCTCGAGCGCACCTCGCTGCACTGCAGCGTCGGCATCGGCGACACACTCGTCCGAGCGAAGATCGCGACCGGCTTCGGCAAGCCCCGCGGGGTGTTCCGGCTCACCGCGGACAACTGGTTCGACATCATGGGTGAGCGTCCCACCCGGGATCTCTGGGGCGTCGGCCCCAAGGTCTCGAAGCGCCTTCTCGGCCTCGGAATCCGTACCGTGGCCGAGCTCGCTTCCGCTGACGAGAAGGCTCTGATCGACGAGTTCGGGCCTCGGATGGGCCCGTGGTACCAGGAACTCGGCCGCGGGGAGGGGGCCTCCGTGGTCGACGACACCCCGTGGGTCGCGCGCGGGCACAGCCGGGAGACCACGTTCCCGAAGGATCTCCTGGACCCGGACGACATCGCGGAAGCGACCGGAACGCTGATCGATCAGGTCCTCGCCGACGTCGCCGAGGAGGGGCGTCCTGTCGTCGGCGTGGCACTCAAGGTCCGGTACGCGCCGTTCGTGACCAAGACGTTCACGAAGCGGATCCCGGAGACCTCGGCGCCGGAGGACGTCCGCGCCGCGATCCTGACGCTGGTGGCACGGATGGAGGAGAACCGGCCGGTGCGTCTGCTCGGCGTGCGCGCGGAGATGACGATGCCCGAGGACGCGCGAGAGGGGCACACGCCGACCCGCGGCGGGTGGTGACCTGCCCTGAGCCACCGCCAGCCTCGCGAGACCCGCGTCGTGCCGCGCGCGTCGCTCAGGGCGCCAGGTCGTCGATCGCGCGGATCAGCTGGTACAGATCGCCCACCGCGCGCTGGCGCAGCCGCAGCACCAGTCGCGGGAGCTCGAGCTGGTCCTCGTCCGCGCGCTCCGGGCCCAACGGCCCGGACCGCTCGATCGCACCGGAGGCGCACATTCCGCCGAAGCGCTCGTTGAGCGCGGCGAGCTGCTCGTCGGTGGGCTCCTGCCGGATCCGCAGGACCAGACGATCCCCCACCCAGCGCAGCGAGTCGTAGTTGCGCCAGAAGCCGGTGATCTCCGCCGCGGCGGCGTCGACGGAGTCGGTGATGAGAACCCGGTCCAGGTCATCCGGGGAGATGACGCCCGCGGGGACCAACTGCTCGTCGACGAATCTCCGGAGACCGGACCAGAAGCCGCCGCCGCGCGCATCCAGCAGAGCGATCGGCATGGGCTCCGCCTTGCCGGTCTGCTGCAGGGTGAGCAGCTCGAACATCTCGTCCAGCGTCCCGAACCCGCCGGGCAGACACACGAACCCGCGGGACTCCTTCATGAGCATCAGCTTGCGGGTGAAGAAGTACTTCATCGCCACCACCTGCGACTCCTGCGCGACGATCCCGTTCGCCTTCTCCTCGAACGGGAGCCGGATCGACACGCCGAGGGACTTCTCGGGCCCGGCGCCCTCCGCGGCCGCCTGCATGATGCCCGGGCCGGCGCCGGTGACGACCATCCATCCCTCTGCGGCGAGCGCCGAGGCGACGTCCCGGGCCTGACGGTAGAGCGGGTCGTCCTGCCGGGTCCGGGCGGACCCGAACACGGTCACCTTCGGCACGCCGTGGAAGGGACGGAAGAGGCGGAAGGCGTCACGCATCTCGGCGAGCGCCGCGGACGCGATCTTCAGGTCGAGCCGGTCGGTCTCCTCCTGACCGAGCCGCAGGGCGGTCTGCAGCATCCGCGAGACCAGCGTGCGCTCCCCGTGCACACCGGCCTCGTCCATGAGCGCATCGATGTCGGCCTGCAGCGTCTCGGGAAGGATCACGTCGGTCATGCTTTCAGCCTGGCACAGCCCGCCGCCCCTTCAGCGCACCGCGTCGCCGAGGCCCACGCCCCGGCGTTCCGGCACGCGAGAACAGGCGAACGCCCGGGATCAGGCGGATCGCGCCGATCCCTGCCTGTTCCCGGGCGTTCGCCTGATTCGGGGTGTCAGCGCGACGCGGCGAGGCGTCGGACGGCCTCGTCGGCGGGCAGCGCCTCGCGCTCCCCCGTCCGGCGGTCCCAGAGCTCGACCTGGCCGTCGGCCGCGCCGCGGCCGACGATGAGGATGCGCGGCACGCCCACCAGTTCGGCATCGCCGAACTTGACGCCCGGCGACACCTTCGGGCGGTCGTCGTAGAGCACCTCGAACCCGTCGGACTCGAGCTGCGCGGACAGGTTCTCGGCGAGGGCGAACGCCGCCTCGTCCTTGCCCGTCGCCACGACGTGCACGTCGAACGGGGCGACCGAGGAGGGCCAGATGAGCCCCTTGTCGTCGTTGTTCAGCTCGGCGATGATCGCGAGGATCCGGGTCACGCCGATGCCGTAGGAGCCCATGGTGACCGTGACGAGCTTGCCGTTCTCGTCCAGCACCTTCAGCCCGAGGGCCTCGGCGTACTTCCGCCCGAGCTGGAAGACATGGCCGATCTCCATGCCGCGCGCGAGCGTCACCGGGCCTGAGCCGTCGGGAGCCGGGTCGCCCTCACGGACGTTCGCGATCTCCACGTAGCCGTCAGCGGAGAAATCGCGACCGGCGACGACGCTGTGCGCGTGCTTCTCGTGGATGTTCGCTCCAGTGATCCAGCGGGTCCCATCGGCGACCCTCGGGTCGAGCAGATAGCGGATGCCGGTCGCCGACTCCTCGCCGAGCACGGCACCCGTGGGCGACCAGGGACCGATGTAGCCCTTCACAAGAAGCGGGTGCTTGGCGAAATCGGCGTCGGTCGCGGGCTCGACCTCGGCCGGCGCGAAAGCCACCTCGGCACGCTTCTCATCCACGTCACGGTCGCCCGGGACGCCGACGACGACGAGCTCGCGCGAGCCGTCGAGGTGCGTGAGCGCCAGGACGACGTTCTTGAGGGTGTCCGCGGCGGTGACCTCCCCGTCCAGGACACGGTTGCTGTGCGCGACCAGCGTCTCGATCGTCGGGGTGTCCGGCGAGTCGAAGACGGTGGCCTCGGGGGCGTCCTCCCACCCGACCGCCTCGGGCGCCGTCGTCGTGTACGCCTCGACGTTGGCCGCGTAGCCTCCGGCCGAGCGCACGAACGTGTCCTCGCCGACGGGCGTCGGGTGCAGGAACTCCTCGCTGCGAGAGCCGCCCATGGCGCCGGCGTCGGCCTGCACGATCACGTACTCCAGGCCCAGGCGCTGGAAGATGCGCTCGTACGCGTCGCGCTGAGCCTGGTAGCTGGCGTCGAGCCCCTCGTCGGACGCGTCGAACGAGTACGCGTCCTTCATCGTGAACTCGCGTCCTCGGAGCAGGCCCGCGCGGGGACGCGCCTCGTCGCGGTACTTGTCCTGGATCTGGTAGATCGTCAGGGGCAGGTCCTTGTAGGACGAGTACAGATCCTTCACGAGCTGGGTGAAGGCCTCCTCGTGCGTGGGCGCGAGCAGGTAGTCGCCGCCCTTGCGGTCCTGGAGACGGAACAGCAGCTCGCCGTACTCGTCCCAACGGCCGGTCGCCTCGTACGCCTCGCGGGGCATGAGCGCCGGGAAGTGCACCTCCTGCGCGCCGGCCGCGGCCATCTCCTCGCGGATGACCGTCTCGATCCTCGCCTTGACGCGCAGCCCCAGCGGCAGCCACGCGAAGATGCCGGCCGCCTGCGGTCGGATGTACCCGGCGCGGATCAGCAGCTTGTGGCTGGCGACCTCGGCGCCGGCCGGGTCTTCGCGGAGCGTGCGGAGGAAGAAGTTCGACAGACGTGTGACCACGCGATCAGTCTAGTGATGCCCGGGGCACCGCTTGTGCGGCGTTCAGTTCAGGGGGCGGGTGCCCTCCGGGATGCCTGCCCCCGCGTAGATGCCTGACGCGGCGTCCTGGAGGGCGGTGAGCGCCACGCGCTGCGGCAGCGGTCCGTAGGAGATGCGGGCGACGTCGAGCTCCTCGTACTCGGGCGCGGTGAGCGCTCCGGGCAGTCCGATCACGCTGACCTTGCGCACGCCGATCCCCTCGACGAGCTGCCGGGTGACGTCGGCGTCGAGGATCCCCGGGACGAAGACGCAGTGCGCTCCGGCTTCCAGGTACGCCCGCCCCCGGGCGATCGCGTCGGCGACGCTCTCTTCCACCGGACGGCCGCCGGCGCGGACGAACGCGTCCGTCCGCGCGTTGAGCACGAACGGCACGCCCTCGGCCTCGGCCGCGGCGATGATCGCCTCGACCGCGGCGACGGACTCCGCCAGCGGCTTCAGACGGTCCTCCACGTTCGCGCCGACCACGCCCGCGCCGATCGCGAGACGCGTCGTCTCCCCCGGCGCACCGTAGGCGTCGTCGAGATCCGCGGTCACCGGCAGATCCGTGGACGCGGCGATGCGCCCCACCATGTCGATCATCAGGTCCCGCGGGATCGCACCGTCGTCGTAGCCGAAGCTCGACGCGATCGAGTGTCCCGCGGTGGCCAGGGCGGTCGTCTCCGGGAGGGCGGCCACGGCGGACGCCGAGACCACATCCCACACGTTCACCACCCGCAGGATCTCCGGAGCGTCATAGAGGGCGGCAAGACGGACGGCACGATCGGTCGAAGAGGTCATGCGACCACGCTACCCATGCGGACGGACACCGGCGCCGGATCCGCGCCGAAGGCCGTCGTCGGAGGCGCGCCGTAGGCTGGCGTCATGCCGCAGCGCCGATCGCACGTCGCCCCGTCCGCCGAGCAGAGCGAGCTCGCCGCCGCCCTCGCCGACCTCCGGACGACCCTGGACGCGCCGACCTCCTTCTCGGCCGAGGCGGAGGCGGAGGCCGCCGAGGCGACCGCGACGACTCCCGACCTCGACCTGCGCGACATCCCGTTCGCCACGCTGGACCCGGCCGGCTCTCGAGACCTCGACCAGGCCTTCCATCTGGAGCGGGCAGGATCCGGCTTCACCGTTCGCTATGCGATCGCCGACGTCCCGGCCTTCGTCCGCCCGGGCGGAGCCGTGGATGCCGCGGCCCGCGAACGTGGTCAGACCCTCTACGCCGCCGACGGATCCATCCCGCTGCATCCTCGAGTGCTCAGCGAGGATCGCGCGTCCCTCCTGCCGGACGTGGACCGCCCCGCACTCGTGTGGACGTTCGTGCTCGACGCCGAGGGAGCCGTGACCGATCGCCGCCTGGAGCGCGCGCTGATCCGGTCCCGCGCCCAGCTCGACTACGTCGGCACCCAGCGGGCCCTGGACGCCGGCGAAGAGTCCCCCGCGTCCCTGCTGCCCGAGGTCGGGGCCCTGCGGCTCGCCCAGGAGAGCGCCCGCGGCGGCGCCAGCCTGAACCTCCCGGACGAGGAGGTCGTGCGCCGCGAGGACGGCACGTACGCGATCGAACGGCGCCACCCGCTCCCGGTCGAGGAGTGGAACGCGCAGCTCTCGCTGATGACGGGCATGGCCGCCGCCGAGATCATGCTGGAGGCCCGGATCGGCGTGCTTCGCACCATGGCGCAGCCGGACGACGCGGCGTTCGAGGAGTTCCGCCGCCGCACCCGCGCCCTCGGACGACCGTGGACGACAGGACGATACGGCGACTACCTGAGAGGTCTCGACCGCGCGGATCCGCTCACCCTTCCGATCCTCGAAGCCGCGACCACCCTCTTCCGGGGCGCCGGCTACGTGACCTTCGACGGCACGGTGCCGCAGGACGCCGGCCAGGCCGCGATCGGCGCCCCGTACGCGCATGCCACCGCGCCGCTGCGGCGCCTGGTCGACCGCTGGGCGCTGACGATCTGCCTCGCCGCGGCACGGGGCGAGGAGGTCCCGGATTGGGTCCGGGAGAGCCTGCCGACGCTTCCGGGGATCATGCAGGCGAGCGGCCAGCGGGCCTCACGACTGGAGTCCGAGACGGTGAACCGGGTCGAGGCGGCTCTGGTCGCTCCCCTGATCGGCTCCTCGGTGCCGGCGACGATCATCGAGATCCGCAAGGACCGGGCCGAGGTCCAGCTCGCCGACCCGGTCGTCACCGCCACGGCGCCGGTCCCTCCCGGGGCGGCGCCGGGCTCGGTGGTGTCGCTGCGGGTCGTCCGGGCCGACATCGACCGCGGCGAGATCGAGTTCGCGCTCTGACCTCGCCGTTCGGGGCGCGTCCCGGGGCATGAGCACCCCGCGGAAGACCCCGATCCCCCGGCGGGCGCCCCGGATCAGGCCGAGGCCGGCACCGCCGTCGTCGTCATGACGAGCAGCTGCGGGTCGGACAGGTCCAGCGTCACCCGGATCGCGGCGAAATCCGCGGTGCTCGTGACGTGCGTGCCGCCGCAGAGGATCGAGGCGGTGCCCTCGGGAAGCTCGCACACCCAGCGACGCCGGTCCGTGATGGCGGGACCGTCGGTCTCGATCCGGCTGGGGGCGCCGGCCGCCACCCAGGCCGCGAGCTGCGCGTTGATCCGCTCCTCGCGCTCCGAGAGCGAGGCTGCGAACGTCTCGGTGTCGAACCCCGCCTTGCGCAGGCTCTTCCCCAGGCGGTACTCGTCGACCGATCCGTCCTGGCGGATGCGGCTGATCTGATTCGCGCGGCCCTCGAAGTCGGGGGTCCCCAGCGCGTCCGACCCCGGATCCTTGCGCCAGAGGTCCGCGACGGCGAGGTCGAGGGCGAGGGAGGCGAGGTGACACGCCGTGTGCCCCCTGCTCAACCCCGCGCGGCGGTCGGAGTCGACGTCCAGGACGACGCGCGCCCCCGGAGCGAGCCATCCGGGCGCCTCGCCTCCGAGGCGGTGCCCCACGCCCCATGCCCATCCCTCGGCACCCCGCTTGACCGGGATGTCCGTCCCGACGGCGAGGACGCCGTCGTCGGACACGGCGACCATCACGGCCTCGGTGACCGGCACGGACTCCCCGTCAGGGTCGCGAACCCATCCGGTGTCCCCGGGCTGGTCCGGCCAGGTGTGGTCGACGGGATGGAAGGGCGTGGCATCCACCACGAGGACGTCGCCGTCCACCCGCACCACCTGCGCGTCGCCGTGCACGTCCCCCTGCGCGAACGTCACCGTCGTCATCTCGTCTCCTCCCTCTCGTCCAGGACGTCCGCGATCATGCGATGCCCCTGTGCCTCGAAATCCTCGTCGCCCGTCTGGTACGCCCAGGCCGCGGTCCCCACGGCCTCCGCGAGGCGCAGCGCCGTCCAGTGGTCGTGCGCCCCCTCGCCGCCGAGGCGGGGATCCGCGCCGTAGCCGTCGAGGAACGCATCCTCACACGACGGAGCGTCCCGCCATTGCTGCGCCGCGAGGCGCAGGAGGTCCGATGCGCGGCTGCGGAAGGAGAACCGTCCGAAGTCGATGACGCGGAGCCCGCGGGCCGGATCGTCGCCGTCGAGGAGCCAGTTGCGCGGCTGCCAGTCGCCGTGGGTCGGCACGAGCTCCGGGGTCCCCGGTCGGAGCCGGTCGAGCAGCGCCCGCACCTGCTCCTGGACCTCCGGGCGGATGCGGTGCGGCGAGGCGAGCGAGCGGCGGACGCGGTCGAGCACTCCCTCGTCGCCGGGGCGGGACGCCTGGTCGTGGAAGCGACGCAGCAGTTCGCCGGCACGGCGGTGGACCGCAGGATCGAACGCCGCGTCCGTCCCGTCCACGAGCTCGCCGGGAAGGTAGTCCGCCACGAACACGCGATCCTCCCGCGAGGCCTGCCGGAGCCGCGCCGCGATGCCGTCCCGCGACCACACGCCGGTCCAGCCGTCGTGCGCGTCGAGCTCCCGCCCGATGTGGTGGTTCGACGGATCTCCCGCCTTGACGATGAGACGACTCCCGTCGTGCTCCACCTCGTACACGAACGCCGAGACGGAGCCGTGCCAACCCCGGTCGGCGACGATCCGGGCCCCGGGGATCCACTCGCTCAGACGGGCCCGCTGGGCGGCGCTCAACCGGTCCGCCCCGGGGATGTCCCCCGCGCCCGGGTCCGCGGTCACGCCGTGACGACCTGGGCGGTCCCGATCGGCGCGTCCGGGCCCATCTCGTCGGCGATCCGGTTCGCCTCCTCGATCAGCGTCTGCACGATATCCGCCTCGGGGACGGTCTTGATGACCTGGCCCTTGACGAAGATCTGCCCCTTGCCGTTGCCGCTGGCCACCCCGAGATCCGCTTCGCGGGCCTCTCCGGGACCGTTCACGACGCAGCCCATGACGGCCACGCGCAGCGGGACGGTCATGTCCTTGAGCCCCTCCGTCACGCTGTCCGCTAGGGAGTACACGTCGACCTGCGCGCGTCCGCACGACGGGCAGGACACGATCTCGAGCTTGCGCTCGCGGAGGTTCAGCGACTGCAGGATCTGGTGACCGACCTTGACTTCCTCCGCCGGCGGCGCGGACAGCGAGACCCGGATGGTGTCGCCGATCCCCTCCGCGAGAAGGATCCCGAAGGCGGTGGCGGATTTGATGGTGCCCTGGAAGGCCGGGCCCGCCTCGGTGACGCCGAGGTGCAACGGCCAGTCGCCCATGGCGGCCAGCAGCCGGTACGCCTTCACCATCACGATGGGATCGTTGTGCTTGACCGAGATCTTGAAGTCGTGGAAGTCGTGCTCCTCGAACAGCGACGCCTCCCAGCGCGCGCTCTCCGCGAGCGCTTCCGGGGTCGCCTTGCCGTACTTCTCCAACAGGCGCTTGTCGAGCGAGCCCGCGTTGACGCCGATGCGGAGCGAGACGCCGGCGTCCTTCGCGGCCTTGGCGATCTCGCCGACCTTGTCGTCGAACTGCCGGATGTTGCCGGGGTTCACCCGGACCGCCGCGCAACCGGCGTCGATCGCCTGGAAGACGTACTTGGGCTGGAAATGAATGTCCGCGATGACGGGGATCTGGCTCTTCTTGGCGATGATGTGCAGCACATCCGCGTCGTCCTGGGACGGAACGGCGACGCGGACGATCTCGCAGCCGGACGCCGTCAGCTCGGCAATCTGCTGCAGGGTCCCGTTGATGTCGGTGGTCTTGGTCGTGGTCATCGACTGCACCGAGATCGGGGCGTCACCGCCCACGAGCACCTTGCCGACCCGGATCTGACGGGTCTTTCGGCGCGGAGACAGGATGTCGGGGACGCGGGGCATCCCGAGGTTCACGGCTGGCACTCTTCCAGGGTAGTCGTCCGTTGCGCGACAGGGCCGGATGCACGCTGTGTGGTACCTTCAGGCGCATGTCCGTGAACTCCGACCGCCCGTCATCCGGTGGCTGGTGGCCCGCCTTCTAGGCGGACCGTTCGCGTACCACGAGACCGAGACCGCCCTCCCGGGGCGGTCTTCGTCGTTCGGCCGCACCGGATTCCCTCCAGGAGACACCGATGACCCCCACCGCCTCGCCGGAGTCCGACGCGACCAGGCTCCCGGCGCGTCTGCGCGCCCTCGCCGCCGATGCCTCCGCGTCCTTCGTCCTCCTCGCCCGCGAGGGCACCGACGCGGTAGAACTGCTCACCGGTCCGATCCGGGACGTCGATCTCCTCGCCGACATCCCTCTGCACGAGGCGGACGGCGGATCCCGCGAGGTGTTCGCGCTCGTCCCCTTCCGCCAGGTGCGCGAGCGGGGGTTCGAGGCGCAGGACGACGGGGCCCCGCTGCGCTGCCTCCTCGTGGAGGAGCATCTGACGGCGGACGCCGACACGGTGCGCCGGGCCCTCCCCGACGAGGCGATCCCGCTCCGGGACGGCGGGTTCGACCTCAGCGACGACGACTATGCCGCGATCGTCGAGACGGTGATCTCCGAGGAGATCGGGCGCGGCGAGGGCGCGAACTTCGTGATCCGCCGCGACTACACCGCGCGCATCGACGCGGATGAGCGCCACGCGGCGCTCACCTGGTTCCGCGCGCTGCTGGAGCACGAGCGGGGTGCGTACTGGACCTTCGCCGTGGTGACCCCGGACGTCATCGCGGTCGGAGCGAGCCCGGAGGCCCATGTGGTCGCCCGCGACGGGATCGTCACGATGAACCCGATCTCGGGAACCTTCCGTCACCCGGCGGGCGGGGCGACCGCCGAGACCCTGACCGCGTTCCTCTCCTCCACCAAGGAGACGGAGGAGCTGTTCATGGTCGTCGATGAGGAGCTCAAGATGATGAGCGCCGTCTGCTCGGACGGCGGACGCATCACGGGGCCGCATCTCAAGGAGATGTCCCGCCTCACCCACACCGAGTACATGCTCCGCGGCCGGAGCCGGCTGGACCCGCGGGAGATCCTGCGCGAGACGATGTTCGCCCCGACCGTCACCGGATCCCCGATGCAGAACGCCTGCACGGTCATCCGGCGCCACGAGCGCAAGCCGCGCGGGTACTACTCCGGCGTCGCCGCACTGTTCACCCCGAACGCGGAGGGCGGACACGACGTGGACGCCCCGATCCTCATCCGCACCGTCTATCTGAGCGACGGCGCCCTCAGCGTCCCGGTCGGCGCGACCCTCGTCCGCCACTCGGACCCCGCGGGCGAGGTCGGCGAGACGCACGGGAAGGCCGCCGGGGTGCTCGGGGCGATCGGGGCCGTCGCCCGCGACGCCGCCGCCGAGGCCCGGGCGGATGCGGACGCCCCGGGTGCGAAGAAGGATGCCGCTCGGCTCGCCGACGACCCCGCGATCGCCGCTCTCCTCGCCTCGCGCAACGAACGGCTCGCGGAGTTCTGGATCCAGCCGCAGGAGGACGACTCGGCCGCAGGGCCGTTCGCGGGCAGGACGGCGCTCGTCGTGGACGCCGAGGATCGCTTTACCACCATGCTCGCGCATCAGCTGCGCCATCTCGGCCTGGAGGTGCGGATCGCCGCCTGGAGCGAGGTCGCGGACGAAGACGTCGACCGGGCAGACCTGCTCGTCGCGGGGCCCGGCCCCGGCGATCCCCGTGATCCGTCCAGCCCGCGGATCACCCGGATGCGGGAGGTGGTCGCCCGGCGGCTCGACGCCGGCCGCCCTCTCTTGGCCGTCTGCCTGAGCCACCAGATCCTCGCCGACCGTCTGGGCATCGGTCTCGCGCCGCTGCCCAGCCCTCATCAGGGAGTGCAGAAGACCGTGCCCGTGTTCGAGGAGGACGCCTCGATCGGCTTCTACAACACGTTCACCGCGCGGGCGGCGCCGGGAACGGCCGAGGTGGGAGCCGCGGAAGTGTCCGCGGATCCGACGTCCGGCGACGTCTATGCCCTGCGCGGACCGGCGTTCGCCTCGGTGCAGGGGCATCTGGAGTCGATCCTCTCCCGTGACGGGATGCGCACGCTGCAGCGGCTCATCGCACACGCCCTGTCCTGATCCTCCCGCCCGGGCTGCTCGCCGCGGCGCCTCGTCCGAGGAACCACGCGAAGACAGGCATTCGCGCGGGATCAGGCAACCTGTCGCTTTGTTCGCCTGATCTCGCGCGAATGCCTGATCTCGCGCAGTCTTGGCGCGGCCCGGAAGGGGGTCAGTCTGCCACGCCGGCCGCGGCGATCCGCGCGTCGAGCAGGCGCCGTTCGGCGTCGTTCCCGCTGAGCTGCCGCGCCCGCTCATCCGCCGCCCGAGCCTCGTCGGCGCGGCCGATCCGTCGCAGGAGAGCGGCGCGCACGGCATGCCAGAGGCGGTAGCCGTCCAAGCGTGCTCCGACGGCTTCGACCTCGTCGAGACCGGCGCGCGGCCCGGCGCACTCGGCGAGCGCCACGGCACGGTTCAGCCGGACCAGCGGAGACGAGTCGTAGACCAGGAGCAGGTCGTACAGGGCGAGGATCTGGGGCCAATCCGTGTCCGCTGTCTCCTGCGCGTCGGCGTGGCACGCCGCGATCGCCGCATGCAGCTGCCAGCGACCGGGTCGCCGAAGCGCACCGGCTCGCTCCAGCGCACTTCTCGCTGTCGCGAGGTCGGCCGCGTCCCACAGCGAACGGTCCTGGGCATCGAGAGGGACCAGACTGCCGTCCATCACGCGAGCGGGTCCGCGCGCCCGATGGAAGTGCAGAAGCGCCCGTAGCCCGTGCGCCTCGGCCTCGTCCGGGAGACAGAGCGCGATCACACCCGCGAGCCACAGCGCGTCGTCGGCGAGATCGTGTTCGGGGTCGGCGCTCTCGCCGTCGCGGAGCTGCGCCGCGTCGTACATCACCGAAACGACGGTGAGGACGAGGTCGAGCCGGGCGGCGCGCTCCCGCCCACGCGGGACACGGAGGGGGATGCCGGAGGCGGCGATCTTCCGCTTGGCCCGCACGATCCGTTGCGCGACCGTCGACTCGGGCTCGACGGTCGCGCGGGCGATCTGCGCCGTGGTGAGGCCCACGACCGCGCGAAGCGTCAGGGCGAGCTGTCCCGCGGGTGCGATGGCGGGGTGGCAGCAGCCGAACAGGAGCGGGAGCCGCTCGTCCAGCACCTCCTCGGCCTCTTCGCCCGCGGGCGCCGGCGCGCCCTCCCCGGCACCCGTCATCGCCGTGGCGGCGACGGCCTCGACCTTCTCGCGGTGTCGGCGCGAGCGCCGGACGAGATCGAGCGCGTCATGCCGGGCTGCGGTCATCAGCCAGGCTCCTGGCCGCGGGGGCACCCCGTCGCGGCGCCACGCCCGAATCGCCTCCTCGATCGCGGAGGACGTGGCCTCTTCGGCGACGTCCAGGTCGCCGAAGGAGCGGTGCAGCGCCGACACGACCCGCGCGGCCTCCTCGCGGACGACCCGCGCCAGCTCGGTGTCGGACCGGGAGGCGGCCCGGTCCGACACCGGTGCGCCGTTCATCAGGCGAACAGCTCCTCGTCGTCGTACATGGGGCGGATCTCCACGGCGTTGCCGGGGTGCTCCAGGGACGGCCAGGTCCGGGCGAGGGCCAGCGCCGCGTCGAGATCGGGAACGTCGATGAGGGTGAAGCCGCCGATGACCTCCTTCGCCTCGGAGAAGGGGCCGTCCACGACGACCGGACCCCGCTCGGAGGCCCGGACCGTTGTCGCGGATTCTGCGCTGTGCAGCGCCGCTCCGCCGTCGAGGATGTGCTGCGCGTTCGCCTCGTGCCATTCGAGGATGCGTGCGAGGTCCGCCTCCTGCACCTCCTCCGGCACACGGGCGTCCAGCTCGGGGTCGGAGGTGAACATCAGAACGTACTTCATGGGCGGTCCTTTCCTGATCGGGAACGGTTGGGGGAACCGTTTCACAGGAACAGCGCTCGGGCAACCGCGAGATCGACACCGGTGGCCGATCTCACCCGAACCGCGTCCGACTACCGCACCGGCACCTCCGCCACGGGCTTGTCCTCCGCCAGCGCGTCGACGGTGATCCGCCCCGTGTCGTCCGCCACTCCGCGCGTGGGCAGCGTGAGGATGAAGGCGATGCCGACCAGTGCCGCTCCGATGGCGAGGAAGGCGGCGGCGTAGGGGTTGCCGGTGAGCTGGGTGAGCTGCGCGGCGAGGTACGGCCCCGCGCCTCCTCCGATGGCGGCGCCGAGCCCGAACCCGAGGGCGGCCCCGGTGTAGCGCACGCGTGCGGGGAAGACGGCCGTCATCGACGCGTACGCCGGGGCGGCGACCGCACCGCCCAGGCCGCCGAGCAGGCAGAAGCCCGCCGCGCTGACCCAGAAGTTCCCGGCCGTCGCCTTCATGAGCATCATGACCGGGAGGAAGGACACCGCCAGGACGCCCATGATGATGATCATGGTCTTGCGCCGGCCCAACCGGTCGATCACGAGCCCCGTCAGGATCGTGAGGACGATCGCGGCGATCCCCTGCAACGAGGCCATGACCGCTGTCGCGCCCGGCTCGAATCCCGCCTCCCGCTGGAGGAACAGCGGGATGTACACGGCCAGGATGTAACCGATCATCAGGACCGTGCCGGTCAGCACCATCACCTTGAGCAGCGGACGCCAGTAGCCGACGATCAGCTCTCGGACCGGTGAGCGCTCCACCTTGTGCGCCGCCGCGAGGCGACGGAACTCCGGCGAATCCTCCAGCCGGAGACGCAGGAGCAGGCAGAGGAGTGTGAGCGGGAGCGACAGCAGCAGCGGGACCCGCCAGCCCCACTCGGCCATGACCCCTTCCGAGAGGACGGCGGTGATGATCGCCACCGCTCCCGGGGCGAGGAACGCCCCGGCGGCGGAGCCGAGCGGCGTGATCGTGCTGAGGAGACCATGATTGCCGCGGTGAGCGTGCTCCGAGACGAACGTGGTGGATCCGGCGAGCTCGCCGCCGGCGGAGAACCCCTGCAGGAGCCGGAGGATGACGAGCAGCAGAGGCGCGAGAGCGCCGATCGCGGCGTAGGTCGGGAGCAGGCCCATCGCCGTCGTCACGACCCCCATGCCGATCACGGTGACCATGAGGGCGAAACGCCGTCCCATCCGGTCCCCGAGGCGTCCGAAGAACAGCCCGCCGAGCGGACGGGTGAGGAAGCCGCTGCCGAGGGCGAGGATGGAGCTCAGGATCGACAGGAAGGGATCCTCCCCGGGAAAGAAGAGCGGCGCCGTGTAGACGATCAGGTAGGCGTAGACGAAGAAGTCGTAGGACTCGACGATCGTGCCGAGCAGCCCCGCGAGGGACGCGCGGCGCACCATCGCGGGGGTCGGGATGGGGGCGGAGACGTGCGATGCATGGTGGCTCATGGTGACCTCTCTGTCACGGACCGGGTGGGGGCACGGCGGCGGGGCGTGTGTGCCGCGCGGGACCTCGATGTCCCGCACGCACCCCTTGACATTGACGATTGTGGCCAACGGCCACTGGCTGGACTCTAGCACCAAGCAAGCGCTTCGTCACGTCTCATTCATGCATTGCACGCACCGACGAGCGCGGGTCAGCCCGGCATCCCTGCGCCACCGTCAAACGTCCCCGTTCCGCGGGACGCTCACATCAGGCGTTCACGCGAGTTCAGGCAACGCACGGGCGGTGTCGCCTGATCCGGCGCGAACGCCTGATCTCGCGCGGGCGCGCCGGCGGCCACGCCTCGCGTTCGCGGGGTGTCGCTCCGGGCTCAGCCGCCGAGGAGGTCCACGGGGTTGAAGAGGTCCGCGATGAGCAGCAGGGCGCCCATGGCGATCAGGACGCCCGCGACGACGATGGTGAGCGGAACGAGGCGCGTCGCGTCCACCGGCTTCGGTGGGGGCCGACGGAACAGCCGCGCCCAGGCCCGCTTGACCCCGTCCCAGAGAGCCACCACGATGTGCCCTCCGTCGAGCGGAAGAAGCGGGACGAGGTTGAAGACGAACAGGGCGATGTTCAGCGAGCCGAGGAGGCTGAACAGCACCACGAAGCGGTTGAGCACCGGCGCGTCGGTGGCGGCGACCTCGCCGGCGAGCCGCCCGACGCCGACGACGCTGAGCGGACCGTTCGGATCGCGCTCTCCCCCGGTCACCAGCGAGACGCCGACGTCCCACAGCCGCACCGGCAGGGTCGCGATCATGGAGGCCACGCGTCCGACGTTGTCCGCGGCCGCCTCGACACCTGCGGTGAGCGGCTGGGGCACATACGCGAGCTGCGCGCCGACCCCGGCGTACCCGACCGTCTTCAGGACCGGCGCGCCCCGCTCGTCGACGACCGCTCGCCCGTCGGCGTCCACCTCGCCGCGCTGGGCGGCCACGGGCGTCAGCGACAGCTCCACCGGACCGCCGTCGCGCTCGACGACCACCGCGAGCGTCCTGCCGGGCGAGGCCTGGATGATCGCGCTGGCCTCCGCGAAGGTCGTGACCTTCTCGCCGTCGATGGAGACGAGCACGTCCCCCGGGCGGATCCCGGCCTGTGCGGCGGGAGCCGCGGGGTCGCCGGGCGCGCATGCCTCCTGGGTGGACCCGGCAGGCAGCACGCACTCGGACACGGTGGCGATGGTGGTCGTCCCCTGCTGCACCCCGATGCCGCTGAGCAGCACCGTGAAAATCAGCACGGCGAGCACCAGGTTCATGAAGGGCCCGCCGAACATGACGATGATCCGCTTCCACACGGGCAACCGGTAGAACACCCGGTCCGCGCGCGAGGGGTCGATCGTCTCGTCGTTCGCGGTGCGGGCGTCCTGGATGAGGGCGCGGAACATCCCGCTGCCGGCTCCCCCCTCGACCTCGCCGTCCGCCGCGGGCGAGGGCGGATACATCCCGGACATGGAGATGAAGCCGCCGACGGGCAGGGCCTTCACGCCGTACTCCGTCTCGCCGAACCGGCGGGACCACACGCGCGGACCGAAACCGATCATGTACTGGCCGACGTGCACGCCGAAGAGCTTCGCGGGCACGAGGTGCCCGATCTCGTGCAGCGCGATCGAGACGCCGATGCCGACCAGCATGAACAGCAGGCCGCCGATGTACAGGAGGATCTCCACCCGGACACGCTACCGTCCGGGATTAGGAGAACGCCGAGTCCGTCGGGGTCCGCACCGCCCTCAGGAGCCGGCGGCGATGAGGAGATCCGCGCGCCTGCGCGCCCACTCCTCCGCCTCGGCCAGGCTCTCCAGGGTGAGGCTCTGGGGCGGCTCATGAGCGTCCACCACGGCCGCGATCGTGTCCACGATCCCGAGGAAGGACAGGCGCCCGTCGTGGAAGGCCGCGACCGCCTGCTCGTTGGCGGCGTTGTACACCGCGGGGAACGTCGCGCCGGCCCGCCCGACGCTCCTGGCCAGGGCGACGGCGGGGAAGGCCTCGTCGTCCAGCGGCTCGAAGGTCCAGGACGTGGAGGCCGTCCAGTCGATCGGTCGCCCGACGCCCCCGACGCGGTGGGGCCAGTCCAGGCCCAGGGAGAGCGGAAGACGCATGTCGGGCGGCGATGCCTGGGCGATCGTGGAGCCGTCCACGAACTCCACCATCGAATGCACGACGGACTGAGGGTGCACGACGACCTCGATGTCCTCGTAGTCCACGTCGAACAGCAGGTGCGCCTCGATGACCTCGAGACCCTTGTTCACGAGCGTCGCCGAGTTGGTGGTGATGACCTTGCCCATGTCCCAGGTCGGATGCGCGAGGGCCTGCTCCGGCGTGATCCCCGCCATCTCGGCGCGGGACCTCCCGCGGAAGGGACCGCCCGACGCGGTGACGATCAGCCGGCGGACCTCGCCGTGCCCGCCCGAGCGCAGCGCCTGTGCGATCGCCGAGTGCTCGGAGTCCACCGACACGATCTGCCCGGGCTGCGCAGCCGCCGTGACCAGGGATCCCCCGACGATGAGCGACTCCTTGTTCGCCAGCGCGAGGGTCCTCCCGGCACGCAGCGCGGCCAGCGTGCTGCCGAGTCCCACCGAGCCGGTGATCGCGTTGAGCACGACGTCGGCGTCGACGTCCCGGACCAGCTGCTCCGCCTCGGATGCGCCGAGCGCGGTGTTCTCCACCCCGAACTCCTCGGCCTGCGCGGCGAGGGTCCGCGCGTCCGTTCCCGCGGCCAGCCCGACGACCTCGAAACGGCGGGGATGGGCGCGGATCACGTCCAGCGCCTGGGTGCCGACGGAACCGGTCGAGCCGAGGACGATGATGCGACGCATGACGCCAGCCTACGGCGCCGGGCGCAGCGACGCGGAGCCCGGACGCCGCGCTACTGGGCCGGAGTCGTGATCAGCGGCGTCGTGCCGACGATGTCCACCACGAACACCAGCGCCTCTCCGGCCAGCTCGCTCGCGTTGCTGTCGCTCTTCTCGCCGTACGCGTCCTTCGGCGGCATCTGCACGATCACCTGCGAGCCGACCTTCTGCCCCTCCAAGGCCGCCTTGAAGCCGGCCACCACCCCGGTCGTCGGGAACTGCGCGGGAAAGGCATCCCGCTTCCACGATGAGTCGAACTCACTGCCGTCGCTCCACTTCACACCGCGGTACTGCACGGTCACGAGATCACCGGGCGACACCTCGGGCCCGTCGCCCTCCTTCAGCACCCCGACCGTGGTCTCGGTGGGCACGTCGCCGTCCGGGATCGTGATCGTGGGCGCGCCGTCCTCCGCAAGCTTCACGGCGGGCATGCCCTTGGGCGCGTCGACCTCCTTCCCGGTCGCGATGGTGCTGAGCTCCTCGATCGACTGCACATAGATCACGACGGGGTTCTGCCCCTCCTGGCCGGGGAGGGCGAGGACGACCTCGGAGCCGAGCGGCACGCACTCGAGCGCCGCGACGAAGATCGGCGATTGGGTGGAGTCGTAGATCTGCCCTCCGGTGTTGCTGCTCAGCAGCACCGGAAGCGTGCCATCCGGACCGCGCTCGGAGGTCTCAAGCACCTCGTTGGTCGTGGCGTCGACGATCTTGTACCGCGCCGACACGAAGTCGCCCGGCTTGACGTCCTCGCCGTCGCCCTCGGTCACGACCGTTCGTTCGAGATCGGAGACCTCCGTTCCGGCGGGGACGGTGATGGCCGCGTCGAGTCCGGCCCCTTGGACCTCGACCGCATCGGACGCCGGCCCAGGCTGCGCGTTGATGAGGCAGGAGCCCGCCGACGGCGACGAGGTCGGATCAGGGGACTCCGCTGCGCCTGCGCAGCCGGAGAGCAGGAGCGCCGACACAGCGGCGGCGGAGAAAGCGGCGACGAGACGATTGCGCACGGAGAACCTCGGGAGACATCGATCGGGAACACCCCATCCTCGCCCGCCGGGCTTTGCCGCGCCTGGGAGACGCGCCAGAAAGGGCTGGGCCGGCGGCGCGCGGGAGCATGCCCGCGCCGGCATGGACGCTGCCCTACCCTTGTCGGGTGACTCCCGAGCCCCAGCCCGCCGAAGACGCCCCGGACCCGACAGCCGTCGATGAGGCGGAGCTGCATCGCGCCGGCTTCCTGTACCTGTTCGGACGCGCGGTGCTCGCGCCGCTGGCCCGTCTCATCTACCGCCCCCGCGTGGAGGGACGGCGGAACGTGCCCAAGACCGGACCCGTCATCATCGCCTCCAACCATCTGTCGTTCATCGACTCCGTCGCGATCCCGGTCGCGGCTCCGCGTCGTGTGCACTTCCTGGCGAAGTCGAGCTACTTCGAGGGCAAGGGGATGAAGGGCCGGATGGTGGGCGGGTTCATGCGCTCCGTCGGCGCGATCCCGGTCAATCGCGGTGCGGGGCAGGCGGCGCTCGACGCGCTGGACCAGCAGCGCCGTCTGCTCGACGAAGGGCTCGCCGTCGCGCTCTACCCCGAAGGCACGCGCTCGACCGACGGGCGCCTGTACAAGGGCCGCACCGGCGCCGCGTTCCTGGCGCTGCAGACCGGAGCCCCCGTCGTGCCCGTCGGCCTGATCGGCACGGCCGATGCGATGCCGGTGGGTGCGAGCATGCCTCGGCTCGGGACCCGGGTCACGGTCCGCTTCGGCGAGCCGCTCGACCTCTCGCACCATGGGCCGGCCACGTCGGGACGGGCCCGCCGTCAGGCCACGGACGAGATCATGTCCGCGATCCACGCGCTGTCCGGGCAGGAGCTCGCCGGCGTCTACAACGAGGTCCCCGCGCAGGGCGCGATCGAGAAGATCAAGCAGGCCCTCCCTCACGAGCGCCGCTGAGGCCGGCCTCAGCGACTCACGGCGCCACCCGGATCGTCGCCTCGTGCCGGACCGGGAACGACACCGAGTTCGCGATGAAGCACCACTCGCGCGCCTGCGTGTGCGCGTCGCGCGCCGCCGGGACCATGGACTCGTCGGCGACGGTGACGACCGGTCGCAGCACGACCTCGGTGAAGGCGCCTCCGCCCCTGCCGTCCTCCACCATCGTGCCGCGGGCGTCGTCCCGGTACTCCACGACGACCACTCCCGCCGTCACGCACGCGTGCAGATACGACAGCAGGTGGCACTCCGACAGCGCCGCCAGGAGCAGGTCCTCGGGGTTCCAACGCGACGGGTCTCCGCGGAAGGGCTTGTCCGAGGAGGCGAGGAGGTCCGGCTTCCCGGTGATCGAGATCGTGACGTCGCGCGCATAGTCGCGATACCCGCTCGTTCCGGTCCCCCGGTTGCCCGTCCAGGTCGTCGTGAGTGCGTAGCCGTGCGTCCCGATGTCCATCCCGTCATCGTGCCACGCACGCCGGTAGGCTGGCGGACGTGGTGGAGACTCTGACCGTTCAGGATGCCGTCGAACTCGCCGTCGTCGAGCGGGGAGGTTTCGTCGAATCCCGCCACGTGGGCGCCGCGGTGGTCCTGTCCCCCGAGGGCGAGGTCGTCGCCGCGCACGGGAACGCGAGCGCCCTCGTGCTGCCGCGCTCGAGTCTCAAGCCGCTGCAGGCGATCGCCTGCCTCACCGCGGGCGCGCCGCTCGAGGGCGAGCAGCTCGGGCTCGCGACCGCCAGCCACGCCGGCACCGACCGACACGTCGAGATCGTGCGCTCGATGCTGGTGGAGGGCGGACTCACCGAGGACGACCTCGGCTGCCCCGCCGACTGGCCGTCCGACTCCGCGACGCGCGACGAGCTCGTGCGGGATCACGGCGAGCCGACCCGGATCCGGATGAACTGCTCCGGCAAGCACGCGGCGATGCTGCGGGCCTGCGTGGCGACGGGGTGGCCCACCGACGGCTACCTCGCGCCCGACCACCCGCTCCAACTCCACATCCGCGACGTCGTCGAGCGCCTGTCCGGGGAGAAGATCTCCGCGACGGTCGTCGACGGCTGCGGCGCTCCGGTGCACGCGCTGACCCTGATGGGCCTCGCTCGCGCGGTGCACCGCATCGGAACGGCCTCGGAGCGCTCCCCGTTCGCCCTGCACCGGGTCGCCGGCACGCTGGTGCGGACCGTCCGGGAACGGCCGTGGACGATCGACGGACCGGGACGCCCCGACACGCTCGCGATCGAGAAGCTGGGCGTGTTCGTGAAGGGCGGCGCCGAGGGCGTCATGGTCATGGTCGCCCCGAACGGCGCCACGGTGGCACTCAAGACGCTCGACGGCTCGCTGCGGGCGAGGACGATCGTGGCGGCCACGCTGCTGCTGCGCGCCGGCGCGCTGGAGCAGGCAGCGGTGGACGAGCTCGCCGCTGCCCTTCCGCTCGCCGTGCTCGGCGGCGGCGTCGAGGTCGGGTCCATCCGGCCTGCCGCCGGGATCTAGCGTCCCGCCCTGGGCTCTTCTCGACGGACCGGATCACGCTCCACCGGCCTCCCGGCCGTCCGCACGTGCTACGGCCCGTCGCGCCGCGCGCCTCGTCTGCGGAGGGCCGATCGGCGCCGGAACGTCCGCCGCGCGGGCGGGGTCCGCCTCGAGCGGAAGCAGGACGCGGGCAGGGCCCCGCCCGTCGCGGATCGACCAGGCGCGTCCTGCGTCCGGACGTGCGTACGGCGGCAGATCACGCACGCCGACGAGGGTGCGGAGCTCACGGGCCGCCTCGGCCACGACGAGGATCTCGCCCCGGTCCCGCACGCCGTGCCAGAGGCTCCAGTGCCGTTGCCACGCCTCCGCCTCGCCGACGAGCAGGAGGGTCCGCGAGGGCGCGATGAGGTCCTGGACCCCGGTCCCCGGAGCGATCTGGTCCAGTGTCCGGGCCGTGACCCCGGGAACACCGGAGGTCAGCGCGGCCGCGGTCCTCCTGGGAAACGGTGCGATCACGCCGCACACCCCGGCCGACGGCCTCCAGGGCGGAGTGCGGTGCTCCTCGGTCGCCGATCCGGCGCCGTGGTGTCCCGCGGGGCCGCTCAGGCGTGCGATCTGGATCTCGCGACCGGCCAGGTTCGCCCGGCCGTCCGGACGCAGCGGATCGAACGACGCCGGCTCGCCGCCCGCTGCGAGATGCTCTCCCCGGCTCGGCATGCGGAGCACCACCCGCTGCGGCAGGAGGTCGGCGAGGGCCGCGACCGGCCCGGCGCTCCGCGACGCGGTGAAGACGACGAGGCATCCCCGTGTCGCCGCGGCACGGACCACGCGCTGCAGGCGCTCCGCCCACGCGACGGCGTACTCAGCGGGGAAGGACGCCAGCCGCGCGTCGAGATCGTCGCAGACCAGCGCGCGAGGCCACGCCGCCCGCCCCTCCGCCAGATCCTCGACGATCGACCAGGCTGCCTCCGGGTCGGCCGGGATCGCCCGGTGCGACGGAACCTGCCCGATCACCGTGCGCACGAGCGTGCTGCGGCCGGCTCCCGGCCCACCGAAGACGGCCAGACCGCGGTCGTGTCCGGGGCGGAGAACGACGACCGGCTGCCGTTGGTGTTCGGGGTCGTCGGAGAGACCGAGGACGACGGCCTCCTCCGGCATCGCTTCGGGTGAGGCTGCCCGCAGCGTCGCGGCGTCCACGTCCGTCGGAAGAGGCGGGAGCCACGGGCTCGTCGCCCGCGGCGACGCAGCATGGTCCTGGGCGATGCGACGCAGATCCTCCTCCTGCGTCCGACCGACCCGCATCAGCACGGGAGCGGTGTCCTGCGGACGACGGACCAGGACGAGACCGCGTCCTCCGGCGTCACCCGGCAGCTCCGCCGCGTCGTCCACCCCGATCATCACGCGACTGTCGGCAGGGTCGGACACACGGAGACAGAGCCGCAACGGGCAGTTGGCGGCGAGCGCGTCGCGTACAACGCCCGTCGCTCGTTGCGTGCCCAGGACGAGGTGCATGCCGAGCGCGCGCCCCCGTGCCGCGATGTCGGTGAACACGGCTCCCAGGTCCGGATGCTCCTGGAGGAGCGCGGCGAACTCGTCGACGACGATGACGAGGCGCGACAGCCGCCCCTCCGCCTCGGCAATGCTCCGCGCTCCGCAGGCGCCGAGCTCCGTCTCGCGCCGCCGCAGCTCGGCCCGGAGGCTCCGGACCCCGCGCGCGGCGCCGTCGCCGTCGAGATCCGTGATGATCGCGGCGACGTGCGGCAGGTCTCGCAATCGTTCGAACGCGGTGCCGCCCTTGAAGTCGGCCAGGATGAACGACACCTCCTCCGGTCCGTGCGACGCGGCCAGTGCGGCCAGCCACGACACGAGCAGTTCGCTCTTGCCGGTGCCCGTCATGCCCGTGACCAGCGCATGCGGTCCGTCCTCCGCCAGATCGATCGCGACCTCGCCCTGCGTCCCGGCACCGAAGACGGCGCCGAGGCTCCCCGGCGCGGCGGGGCTCCGTGTCAGCTCCGCCAGTGCGACAGCGCCGGGGAGGCCGGGTTCCGCATCGGCGGCGTCGCGGAGCACATCCGCGATCTCCTCCGCCTGTGCCGCAGAGATCGCTTCGACCGCACAGCGCTCGTCCCCCGACGGAGTGCGCAGGAGCCCGGTCGCCGGATCCGTGACGTCGAGCACCGTGGCGAGCCCGGACGGCGGCTCCTCGTCAGCCCCCACCGCGACCAGGTTCGTCGCCACGACGGCGTCCGCCGAGTCCCGCCGTCCGACGCGGACCGTCCAGGTCCCCCGCACGCGGCCGTGCGCATGCGGAAGCCCGGCGACACCGAGGGCTTCGAGGTCCTCTCCCACGATGCGCATCCGAGACGCCGGGAAACGCAGGCACAGTTGCACGACGAGGGCACGAAGGACCGCCTCCGCCACCGGGCGGGGTCCGCGGACGCACACTCCGTCGGCGAGCGGGACGGTCAGCGGCACGTCCTCCAGCAGACGCCGCTCGTTCCGGAAGAGACGGGCACGCTCCCCGTCCCCGCCATGGAACCGGATGGGGTTGGCGACCGCGCCGCGACCGAGCGTCACCGTCGCCGCCTCCGGAGCCTCCGCCGGACGGACCGGAGCGACGAGGACGCCGAAGGCGTCCGGAGAGCGTCGACGAAGTGCCGCGCGAACCTCGTCCGCGCGCTCGTCGTACTCGCGCTGCACGCGCGTCCAGGCCTCGTCCTGCTCGATCCGCGCCCGCCGAGCATCGCGTCGCCGATGTCGGGCCGCGTCGACGAAGGAGGCGAGCAGCATGAGGGGCCCGAGCGCGGCGAAGGCGAGCGAGAGCATCGAGCCGGTCAGGGCCCACAGCGTCGTGCCGGACGCGACAGGCACGAGAGCGGCCACAACCGGCAGCGGCGTCCGTCGCGGCGGAGCGGGAGCGGCGGGGAGCAGGAGCGGTTCGACGGGGTCCATCACCCCAGTCCATCGTCCGCACGCCCCTCAGAGCGCGTCGATCACGATCTGCGTGGACTACTCCGTCGTATCGCCGACGGTGGAGGACGAGGACGTGTCCGGGAAGGTCTGCAGCTCCGCGGTCGGCGCGTCCTGTGCGGATGCCGGGGTGCGCACCACGTCGAGGACGATCAGGGTGACGTTGTCCCGTCCGCCGTTCTCCAGGGCGGCCGCCATCATCGCCGCCACCGCGTCCGCCGGGTCCGCGTTCTGGGCGAGGAAGTGCTGGATCCCGTAGTCCGTGAGCTCCTTGGTGAGACCGTCCGAGCAGATCACGAAGCGGTCACCGTCCTGCACCGCGAGCTCGCGGTAGTCCGGCGGCGTCGCCTCGCTCACGCCGACGGCCCGGGTGATCACGTTGCTGTAGGGGTGCCCCTCGGCCTCCTCCGGGCTGAGGCGACCGGCCGTGATGAGCTCCTGCACCACCGAGTGGTCGGTCGTCACCTGCACCAGCGCGCCGTCCCGCAGGAGGTACACGCGGGAGTCGCCGATGTTCAAGGAGACCCAGCGCGGGTCGCCGTCGTGCGTGTCGAGGAAGACGCCCGTCAGCGTGGTCCCGGTGCCCTCGTCCGTCGTCTCCGGATGCGCGGCGATGTCCTCGATCGCCGCTGCGAGCGCCGCCTCGATCGCGGCGGCGGTGATCGAGCCGTCGTGGACCGCGTCTCCCAGACGGGCGATGGTGCGCTGGCTCGCGATCTCCCCGCCGGCGTGGCCGCCCATTCCGTCGGCGACGACGAACAGCGGATACTCGGCGAGGAAGGCGTCCTGGTTGTTCTCGCGCCGCCGACCGCGGTCGGTCGCCCCCGCCCAGCGGAGATCGACGACGTCGCCGGAGGGGAGGGTGATCTCCCGCATGTGCGGTGTCGGCGTGTCAGGCACAGGATTCTCCCCGTCCTCGCGCGATCCGTGCGATCGTTCGAGTCTCACACATCGTAGTCGATGCTCCGGACCGGTCAGACCGCACCGGCAGCCGGATCGGCGGGCAGCGGGAACAGCGCGTCGATCGCGTCCAGGTCCTCGTCCGAGGGAGTCCATGCCGAACCGGCCCGCGCGTTGGCCTCGACCTGCTCGGCGGAGGTCGCCCCCGCGATGACGGAGGACACGCCCGGCTGCGCGAGGAGCCACCCGAAGGTCGCCTCCAGCATCGTGATCCCGCGCTCGTCGCAGAACGCCCGATACGCATCCAGGGCATCCCACGGCGCGTTCTCCCAGAGGTGGGATCGCGTCGACATGATGCGGCTCTGCGCCGGGCCTCCGTCCCTCGTGAACTTGCCGGTGAGCAGGCCGTTGTGCAGCGGGAAGTACGGGAAGAAGCCCAGGCCGTACCGGTTCACGGCCGGGAGCACCTCCCGCTCCGCGGCACGGGCGAGCAGCGAGTACTGGTTCTGCGCCGAGACGAACCGCGGCCCGAGACGCCGCGCGGCGACGAACTCGGCCTCGGCGATCTGCCACCCGGAGAAGTTCGAATGGCCGAAGTAGCGGATCTTGCCGTCACGGACCAGCTCGTCCAGGGCGTCGACGGTCTCCTCGATCGGAGTGACCGGGTCGGGGAAATGGAGCTGGTACAGGTCGATCCAATCCGTCCGCAGACGCCGGAGGGACTCCTCCACGGCACGGCGGATGTACCGGCGAGACCCCATTCCGGCGGGGAAGTCGTACCCCATGTCGTAGTGGCCGTGTCCGAACTTCGTGGCCAGCACCACACGGTCCCGTCGCCCGTCCAGGACCTCGCCCATCAGCGACTCGCTGAGCCCCGGCTCCTTGCCGTAGATGTCGGCGGTGTCGAGGAAGGTCACCCCGCTGTCGATGGCGGCATCGAGCACGAGACGCGAGCCTGCGATGGTCTCGGTGACGGTCCCGGCCCTTCCGAAGTTGTTGCATCCGAGTCCGGTGGCGGACACGAGCAGCCCGGAGGAGCCGACACGACGATCTGTGGTCACCATGCCTCCCACGTTACAGGCGGGGGCGGCGAGCGCACGACGAAGGCCCCCGGTCCGAGGACCGAGGGCCTTGCTGCCGCTTACGCGGGGGGCGTGTTGGGGTCGGCGGGCTTCTCCGGCTCCGTCGACGGCGGGGTCGGCGGCGCGGGCGGAGCCGGCGGCGCCGACGGCGGCGTCACCGGCGGGACCGGAGGAACGGGAGGAACCGGCGGCACGCCCGCCCCGGTCTCCGGGGCCGACGGCGGGGCGTACCCGGGCTGCGCCGGGGGTGCGTATCCGGGCTGGGCCGGCGGCGCGTATCCCTGCGGAGCCGGGGGCTGGTAGCCCTCGGGAGCCGGCGCGTAGCCCTGGGCCGCGCCATAGGCGCCGCCCGCCTGGGGCTGCGCGGACGGCTGCACCGGGATTCCCTCCCACTGCGTGCGGTCGGCGAAGAAGGCGTTGTTCGCCCACGGCGCCGGGGCGATGTTCGGGTTCCAGCGAGACTTGTCGAACGCCGCGATACCCATCCAGACCAGGCTGAGGAAGATGTAGAGGACGACCCAGACAGCCTCCTTCTGCAGCTTCAGGCCCACGCGCCATGCGGCGATGACCATCAGGACGCCCGCGGCAAGTGCGACGATCTGGCCGAGGACGGGGATCCAGCCCAGCAGCACGGAGGCACCGATGGCGTAGAGGATCAGCCACGGGCTCATGTCGCCGAGCTTGAGGAAGATCATGCTGTTGTACACGGGAACCCACGCCCGCCACTTCCCCTGCACACCGGCCTTCTCGAAGATCTTCATGAGGAAGATCGAGCCGATGACGTAGAAGATGACGGCGAACACGAGCGCGAAGCCCATGATCCCGAGCATGAAGGCGATGTAGCCCCCGTCGTAATAGATGGAGTCGTCCATGGTCCCTCCCGATGGATGATGTCGCGACACAGTCCGTATCGCGTTGAACACCTTAGCGTGCCCGCGAAAACCGCACACTCCCCCGCGCCGTGCATCGGTATACCGGGGCGGCGTGACGCGGCGATCGTCTCGGCCGCGACCCGGTCGTGCCCCGCGGCTCTCGGAGGAGCCGCGGGGCACGATCGGGGCGAACGGTCAGGACCGGCGCCGCCGGTACGCGAGGAACAGTCCGCCACCGGCGAGGAAAGCAATACCGAGAGCGATGGCCGTCCAGCTCATCTCGGCGCCGGTGACCGGAAGCGTACCGCCCGGATTCGGCGTGCCAGGATCGCTGGCGCCCGGCGTCGGCTCTCCGGGTGCCGGGCTCGGCGTGGGGGTCGGCTCACCCGGGCTCGGCGTGGGGGTCGGCTCACCCGGGCTCGGCGTCGGGGTCGGCTCACTCGGGCTCGGCGTCGGCGTCGGCTCACTCGGGCTCGGCGTCGGCGTCGGCGTCGTGTCGTCGACATAGGTGATGGTCACGGTGGCACCGGTCTCGTTGCCGTTCCGGTCCTTCACGACGTAGTCGATCGGCGTGGGATTCCCCTCGAAGCCGTCCTCCGGAGTGAAGGTGATGTCCCCCGTCTCCGGGTCCACGGCCCACGTCCCCTCACCAGGAACCACCAGTTCGAGCACGTGCTCCCCGGTGTCCGGATCCACGATTCGCACCGTCGACGGATCCAGGTCGCCCTTGTCGTTGTCCAACGTCGGCACCGTCACCGTGGAACCGCGCGGGTTGTTCAGCGACTCATCATCCGACGCCTCGGGCAGGTACGTCACCGTCACCGTGGCGCCGGTCTCGTTCCCGTTCCGGTCCTTCACCGTGTAGTCGATCGGGGTCGGGTTCCCGTCAAAGCCGTCCTCCGGAGTGAAGGTGATGTCCCCCGTCTCCGGGTCCACCGTCCACGTGCCCTCACCGGGTACCGTCAGCTCGAGCACGTGCTCCCCGGTGTCCGGATCCACGATTCGAACCGTCGACGGGTCCAGATCGCCCTGATCGTTCCCGAGCACCGGGACCGTCACCACATCACCGATACGGTGCCCGTCCGAACGATCGTCCGTCGCGATCGGCGCCGGGGCATCGTCCACATAGGTGATGGTCACGGTGGCGCCGG
>NZ_BCRA01000070.1 GCF_001552355.1 Microbacterium resistens NBRC 103078 | reverse complement strand
AGCGACCGCCAGCTCCGCGGTCGCCGCGCCCCGCTGCCCCGTCCCTCGGGCCGAGCCGACGACCGCACCGCGCCTCTCGCCACGGACCGCGTCCCCGGTCGGGTCCCGGGTCGCCTGCTCCGAGGGAAGCGAAGCCCGGCCCGCCCGGAGCCCCGGTGCGCCCGGCCCCCGCGAGCGGGACCGGGCGGACCGCGGCATCAGGACACCGTGAGGGCGCGACGGACCAGGTCGGTGAGGATGCCCCGCACCTCATCCGATCGCATGATGACCACCAGCAGACCGGCGAAGGCCACGGCCGCTGCGGTCCGATGGAAAAAGCGTACTTATGCCAGTATGGCTGCGTGTCTTACTCGAGAACGAGCATCCCCCGCGTCGCGATATACGCTCGACAGAGCGTCGAGGAGGACCAGGGCATCCAGCAGCAGCTTGAGGACGGGCGCAAGCACGCCTCAGAGCGCGGCTGGAGCGTTCTGCTCGAGTTCTCCGACAACGACACCTCAGGCAGCAAGGAACGTGGCCCCAAGACCGACTGGGCGCGGATGCTCCGCGCCTTCGACGCAGGCGACTTCGACACGCTAGTCGTCACGGAGACGTCGCGTCTCACCCGCAGCTTGACGGACGTCCTGGACGTCACTCCTCCGCGGCGTGCGATGAGGGTGATCGTGATCCGCCAGGGCATCGACACGGCCGTCGATGACTTCCAGCTCAAGCTACTCGTGCTCGTGGCGGAGAACGAGGTCAAGCTGAAGGCCCAGCGCGCGGCCCGCTACGCGGCCGACCGCCGCAAGGTGGGCCACCCGACGTCTGGCAAGACGCCCCACGGCTACCGCTGGGTGCCCGCAGGCCAGCGCGACGAGAGAGGTACGCGCTACGTCGTCGACGAAATCGAAGCCGAAGACGTGCGTCAGATTTTTCGGGAGTTCCTCGCCGGCGCGACGCTCGGCCAGATAGCCAGGGACCTCACGGCAGCTGGACGGCTCACGCGCAAGGGCGCAAACTGGCACTCCTCGACGGTCCGTCGGATCCTGATGAATCCGCTCTATGCGGCGCTCCTCCCGCCGGCACAGCCCACGGGAAAGCACAGCATATCGGCGATCGACCTCCAAGCCTGCACCCCCGGAGCTTGGCAGCCCATCGTGACGAGAGACGATGTCGTCGCTGCCCGGAGCCGACTCGTCGGCGTCAAGCCGATGCACAACGGCACGGCCCGCCGCTACCTACTGGCGGGCATCGCCCTCTGCGGCGTCTGCCGCAAGCCGGTGAAGTCCGCGCGCCCCGTGAACCACCCCACGCCTCGTAAGGATGGTTCGGTCGCGCCGGCACAGCGTTACCACGGCTATCGATGCCATTTCAGCCGCAACGGCGACATCATCGACGAGTTCGTCTCGGAGTTGTGCATCCAGCGTCTCTCGCAGCCCGACGCCGCCGGTCTTCTCACCCCGCCCGACGACGAATTCGATCTCCCCGCACTCCACACGCGCCGCGAAGCGCTCCAGGCGGAGCGGAGGAACGTTTTCACGCTGATCGGCAGCGACGTGTCGAGGCTCGCAGTCGCCCAGGACCGGCTTGAGGAGCTGGAGGAGCAGCTGCGCGAGGTAGACACCGTCATCGCCAAGGCCGCCGAGCGGCACCCGCTGGCTGACCTGATCGGTGTCGAGGACGTCAGAGCGTGGTGGGAGAGCCGGACGCTCGCGCGCCAGCGGGCGATCGTCCAGCTCCTGATGACCGTGGTGATCAAGCCGGTCGGCATGGGCCGCCGCCCACGTCACCCCGAGGACGTCCTCGAGTCGCTGGAGATCACGCCACTGGTGTAAACATCAGAGATCAAGTGGGCGGGTGGTCGACACCTTCTCGGAACTCTCCCGCACGGACTCCGTCGTTCACGACGGCACTCCCGAATGGGTGTCGCGCCCTACCTCAGGTCGCTGAACGGGTCCACGATGCTTTGCACGCCGTGCATCGCGCACACGAAGGCGATCCGCACACCCGTGGTGTCGGCGCTTAGCGAGGTGTCGGGCATGCAGTCGCTGCCGCACTCTGAGCACGTCCGGTAACCGTGGTCCTTCGGAACGCGGATCTCGGGACCGAGTTGCCCGTCGAGGGGGTCGTCGCCCATGTCTATTGGGCTCGTCATGATGGTGTCATCGTTCGTTGTTCTCGTCGATAAGTTCCGCGAACTCTGCATTGCCGAGTACCCTCAGGCCGAACTGCTGGGCCTTGTCGCGGACGGCCTCATCCGCCGTGACGATAATCCACTCGGGGCTCATCAAGAACTGGCTGTCGTACTCCTGACCCTCCAGCGCGCAGGCCACGACCAGAGGGTCGGCGTTGCCTCGGTTTGCGTAGAGATCAACGAGCCGAGTGTCATGTGCTGGCACGGTCGCCATGATCTCGATGAGCTTCTCAAGCATGCGTGGCGTCGTCGGGTGGACGTTATCTCGCATTGTCGAGGCGTCCGGAAACCCGGACGCCTCCCGCATGACTTCTTCCGGGATTACGGCCTGCTCAAGGAAGAACTTGCTCGCGCGACGTGCCCGACCGAGCTGACTGAGGGCGTTCGTGTCGATCACAAATCGCTGACCGAAGTTGCTCATCTCACCGCCCGCCGTAGGTCCTCGATGTGCGGGGGCTTGATGTGATTCAGGCATATCGAGCGGCAGAACTCGCCGGGCGAGATCGCACCGATGTCGAGTGCGTGCAACATGCGCACCGTGAGCTCCCGACCGTTGTACTTCCGAACGGCGTTCTCCGGGAGGATCGCGTTGCGCGGCCCGCCCGTCGAACGTGCCCGGAACTCGCTACGCAACTGATCGAGGTGAGCCCCGGTGATGTCGCGGTCGATGATGCCGAGCCTCATCGCACGAACCGCGACAGCGCTCGGGGTGACCTTGAAATCGTCAGAGGCCGCCTTCAGATCGTTGATCGAGGCGAAGGTGAGCGCCTTCATTCGTTCAGTGGGCATGAGCATCGAACCCGCGATGTCGTATTCACGGCCCGGGTCGGTCTCGGTGCTGCCGCCGTCCCAGGTCATAGGAGCGAAGATCCGCCGTGCGACAAGGACCGTCATCAACACCAGAGTGAAAATCGTGCGACCAACCGGCTCTTGGTCATCTCCGTGGTCGCCGCCAGCGAGAAAGATGTAGGGGACCTTGTTGTCGCGGATCGCCATACCGCTGAACTTCACGTGGGTCAGGCGCTGCGGCATGTAGTTCTGCACGCTGCGAGACACGAGCACCTGATTGGCTTCGAGTCGATCGATCATCAGATCGAGCGCCTTCTCCTTCGTTCTGCAAGCACGCAGACTCTCGCCGGAGAGGCCGAGCGCAGTCATGAGCGTCGCAGCGTCATCGTCCACCGGACGCGTCTCGTCGCGCAGCAGCCCGACAATCTTGTTGGCTGTCAGAGAGGCGTCGTGTTTGCGGATGAGCTGTTGCTTGCGAATGAGGTCCTTCACGATGAGCTCAACGTCCCGCAGCTCGACTTTGGCACGCGAACCGATCGAGAAGGTGTCCCTACTGACGCCCGCGAGGAGCTTCGCCGTCTTCTTCGCAACCTGTTCTCGAACCAGCGCGATGGGTGCGAAGAAGAGGCTGTAAGGGATATCGCCGGTCCGCGCGAGGTCAATCAGCTCGGAGAACTTGATACGGCCCGTCTCCAGGGCGCGCTCGTAGCCCCTGTACGTTCCGGCGACCGAGTTGCCCAGGAGGGTCGTGAAAACGGCATCCTCGATGGGAATCGCCGTGTGGTCGAGAAGGACTTCAATGGCCACCTCTGCTCATCTCCGCAGCGCTCGCGTCGGGCGGCTGCCGCTGCTTCCCGCGCGCCGGGCTGCCCTGTCAGCTGCGGCCCAGCACAAGTTGCACCTCAACATCGAGCTCGTTTGCAAGTACATCAATCGAGTCAAGGGTGAGATTGCGCTCACCACGTTCGATGCCTGCGAGGTATCGGGGCGTCACAGAGAGCTGCTCCGCCAGTTGCTCTTGAGTAAGCCCCCGCGTCAAGCGAATGGCACGTAGCTGCTCACCGAGAGCGGATTTGAGTGCCTTTTGCGCCATCTCTCAACCGTCTCGACTGGAAGCGATAGGTGCCAGGTAGTCATCGCTTCCAGTACAGTGAAGTGATCGGTCGTCATGTCTCGATTTCGCGTTGAGCAGCACAGAACGGAGCAATACCCATGAAGCAGGTGCCGCAATTAGGCGCACATGTTCGAGTCCGCGCGATGGTCACCGCAGCCTCACTTGCCGGTCTCGTGTTCGCGCTCAGTGCTTGCAGCGGCGGCCCGCAGAACTCTGGTTCGGCGCAGGCGGAATTGTCCGCAGAGGAGCAGGATGCTCATGTCGAGAGCCTCGTCTATCAGTTCGATGAAGCTCGCGTCGTCGACCAAGACGAGCAGGTGCCGTTCGTCTCAACAGACGCAGACCGCCCGATTGTGGTGCGGCTTTCTGAGGACTTGGCCGCGGTAGTGCCAACGGACCGCACGGTTGCGATCGAGCAGTACAGCGTGACAACCAAGGCATTCTCGACCGGAACCTGCCGCTTGGACGCCGAAGTGACTTATGCGTCGGGTGGGCGGGACGCGCTTGCCGCCCCGACGCCCAACATCGACGGTGAGCCAATGCAGAACGTCGCCGCGTCTCTCGTACGTGGCATCAATGAGGAGCGGGTTGAAGTCGTTAAGACTGCACCCAGTGACGACGAGATCGCGAACACAACCGTGTACATCACCTCAGACGGAAGCACGCTGACTATCGTCGACGACTGCAGCGAGGATCCGCAGAACACGGATTGGGCGCAGGAGCTGCTGTTTGCCTATACGGATCTGATTCAAGGTATGGGCTACCGCGAGGTACTCGCCACTGCCTATGTGGCAGTGCTCCCTGGTGGAGGCCAGAACGGCGGGGGAGGCGTGACCACCATCATCACCGGTGAGGTCGACGCGGACGTTAGCCCGAACGGGAAGTGGCAGGCGAAGTGACGAACGACCGGGAGGAACGCCTGCTTATGGAAGCGAATCGGCGAAGACCCTAGGGCACCGTGTCCGAAGGATGATACCGAAAGGGACGATCATGGTTACTCGCAACATCCGCGTCTCGGACCTGAGCGGGGAGGAGAACGCCTCCACCGTCAAGCTGGGTGCCGCCGGCAGCTGGTACGAAATCGACCTCACCGAGCCCGAGGAGCAGGAGCTCTCCGAGCTCCTGAAGACCTACGTCGCGGTCGGACGAAAGGTCGCTGGGCCTCCATCGAGGCGCATCTTCCCGACGACCACCTCCGAGGAACGTCGCCAGATGCGCTCGTGGGCGAAGGAGCAGGGCTACCAGGTGGCCGATCGTGGAGTTATCCCCAAGCAGATCTACCGGGCGTATGTCGATGTCCACCACGACTGAGCCTGCCGCGAAATGGAGTGCAACGTCCCCCGCGCAGCGGCCTGAGCGTGGTGCTCAAGCTCAGCGCGTGGGACGATGACCGCATGGATAGTCGCTTGCTCCCGGAACCCGACAGCGACCTCGGCTACTCCGAAAGTCAGCTCGCCAGCATCCTGGGCCACCGGATCGAAGAGTTCCACGAGTACATGCTGATGAAGACGTACGCGCTTGCGCAGGACGGCAGCGCCGTTTACTACCCAGGCGACGTACACCGCTACGTCGAGCACTACATGCCGCCACGTGCGAGACGGCTTACCGAGAGGGACGTGTACGAGATTCTGACTCATCGATGGTCCGAGTCTGGGAGTGACAATGCAGTCGATTGACTCGGGGCGGGCTTCGGGCGACGTATCACGAACGCCGGCTGCTAATGCAGCCTCGGCCGACGCGTGCGAGTTCGGCGGAGACTGGTCCGACTCCCACGATTCCGACCTGAACTCGACTCTCAGCGACCGGGGAGCCTATTCCATCCACGTCGATCGCCTCTCGATCAGGATGGTGTCGCGCCAGCGTCCTACGAGCGGACCGTGTGCCATTTGCGCTATTCGCTCTCGCCGCCCCACCTGGCGAAATCCCGCTCGCTCATGGAGACGGAGACTTGCTGCATTCTCAGGGAAGACGGATGACTGGATCGTCCAAACGCCCGAGCGTTCGGCAGAGCTGATAAGCCCCTCCAGCAGGAGACGCCCGACGCCTCTTCCAGACGACTGCGGCGCGACATAGACAGAGTGCTCGACCACGCCGCGGTACACGGCACGGGCGGAGACTGGTCCCGCGGCGACCCAGCCGACGATCGTCGGCCCGTCCGCCGCAACGATCATGAGGCCGGGATGCTTGCCCGCTGCGAACGTGTCCCAGGAGCGCGGCGGATCGGCTTCGAATGTCGCGTGACCGGTCGCGATGCCGGCGCGATAAATCGTCTCGACCGCAGGCCAGTGCGTCTCCACCATCCGCTGGAGCTCGATCGCGCCCATCATCCCATCAGCGCCTTCGCCGCATCGGCAAGCGTGCCGGTGGTCGGCTGGTAGTAGGCCCACTTCCCGCGCTGCTCCCTGGTAACCAGTCCCGCCTCGACGAGCAGCTTCATGTGGTGGGAGACGGTCGGCTGCGACAGGCCCACGGGGTCCGTGAGGTCACAGGCGCACATCTCCCCGGCGCTGCTACCGACAATCAGCGAGAGAAGTTTCACACGTGCGGGGTCGCTGAGTGCCTTGAATACCTTCGCGAGGTCGTGAGCGGTGGCGTCATCGACCGCGTCGCCGCTCCCGCAGCACGCCGCACTGTCGATATCAATGGTCACAGGCAGCGCGGTCATGTCCCCATTCTGCCGCACATATTGACATCTGTCGATGTGACCGTCAGGATCGTCATATCGAAGAACGTCAATGTATGGAGGTCGGAGTGAATCCCGTCGTCATCATCGGTGCCGGTCCACAGGGCCTGGCTGCCGCAGCTCACCTGCTTGAGCGGGGCCTCGAACCGCTCGTCCTGGAATCGGGCGACGCCGCCGCGGCTGCCGTTGCTGAGTGGGGCCATGTCCGCCTGTTCTCGCCGTGGACGGAGCTCACCGACGCTGCCTCGCGACGCCTGCTGGAGCCCACCGGGTGGTCGGCTCCGACGCAGGGCTACCCGACCGGTGCGCAGTGGATCGAGCAGTATCTCGCGCCCCTCGCCGACGCCCTCGGCGACCGCGTGCGGCACGGGGTACGGGTGGTCGGCGTCGGCCGCAAAGGCCGAGATCTCTCCGTCGACGCGGGCCGCGCGGAGCAGCCCTTCGTCGTCCACGTCGAGCGCGCGGACGGCACCGAGGAGCGGATCGAGGCGCGCGCGGTGATCGATGCCTCGGGCACGTGGCGCACACCGAGCCCCGCCGGAGCGGACGGGCTCCCCGCGCTCGGGGAACGGGCCGCAGTCGATGCGGGGCTCCTGGAGCATCGCATGCCCGCGATCGAGGACGCGACCGCGCTGGCCGGCCAGCACGTCGTGGTGGTCGGCAACGGCCACTCCGCCGCGACGGCGATCGGCATGCTCTCTCGCGTGGCCAAGCGCGAGCCGGGGACGCGGATCACCTGGGTGCTGCGCCGTGGCACGGTCGGCAACACCTTCGGCGGCGGCAGCGCCGACGAGCTGCCCGAGCGCGGAGCTCTGGGCCAGCGCGCGAAGAAGGCCGTCGAAGACGGTCTAGTCGATCTCGTCACCGGGTTCCGCACCGAGCAGGTCGTCGTCGACGGCGGCCAGGCGGTGCTCGTCGCGGAGGACGGCCGCCGGCTCGCACCTGCCGCTCGGGTGTTCGTCGCCACCGGCTTCCGCCCCGACCTGTCCTTCCTCTCAGAGATCCGCCTCGACCTCGACATGCGCCTGCAGGCCCCCTCGAAGATCGCTGCGGAGGTCGACCCGAACGTGCACTCCTGCGGCTCCGTCCGGGCCACCGGCGCGGCCGACCTCGAGCAGCCCGAGCCGGGGTTCTACATCGTGGGCGCGAAGTCCTACGGCCGTGCGCCGACTTTCCTCGCTCTGACCGGGTTCGAGCAGGTGCGCAGCGTCGTCGCCGCGATCGCCGGGGACCGCGAGGCGGCGGAGCGAGTGGACCTCGTTCTGCCCGACACGGGCGTGTGCGGCGGCTCGGGGCACTTCGACGCGCCCGACGAGCAATCCGCTGCAGGGTCCTGCTGTGCTCCTGCGCCGCAGCTCATTCAACTGGAGGCAGCACCCCTGGTCCACTGATAGCCAAATAGTCAGCACCTGCTGTATAGTTCAGCGTGTGCTGACTATTGCTTCTCGCCTCGACGTCATGAACCGGCTCGGCCGGGCCATGGCGGACCCGACCCGCTCCCGGATCCTGATGTCCCTGCTCGACGGTCCGAGCTACCCGGCCGTGCTCTCGCGCCAGTTGGAGCTGACCCGCTCGAACGTCTCGAACCACCTGACCTGCCTGCGCGACTGCGGCATCGTCGTTGCCGAGCCTGAGGGCCGGCAGACCCGCTACGAGATCGCCGATCCGCATCTCGCGGCGGCGCTCACGGCGCTGGTGGACGTGACCCTGGCCGTCGATGAGCACGCGCCGTGCCTCGACGCCGAGTGCACGGTGCCGGGTTGCTGCGGGGCGGGAGCGGGCGAGTGAGCGCGGCGTGCGGCTGCGACGAGCCGGAGATCATGGCAGGCGAGGAGTCCGGGGAGGCGGAGCGTCCCTGGTGGCGTGATCGCGGGATCATGGTCCCGGTCTTCTCCGGCGTCGCCTTCCTCACCGGCCTGGTCCTGGAATGGGCAGGCGCGGAGATCCCCGCGCTGGTGCTGTTCTGGATCGGCCTGCTGCTGGGCGCGTCGACATTCACGCCCGGCGCGATCCGGAAGCTGTTCAAGGGCAAGCTCGGCATCGGCCTGCTGATGACGATCAGCGCGATCGGCGCGGTCATCCTCGGCTACGTCGAAGAAGCCGCGGCGCTGGCGTTCCTGTACTCGATCGCCGAGGCCCTGGAGGACAAGGCGATGGACCGCGCCCGCGGCGGGCTGCGGGCGCTGCTCAAGCTCGTCCCCGAGACCGCGACCATCCGCCAGGACGGCGCATCGGTCGAGGTCGCCGCGAAGGACCTCCAGGTGGGCCAGCTGATGCTGGTGCGGCCGGGCGAGCGGATCGCGACCGACGGCATCGTCCGCACCGGGCGCTCCAGCCTGGACACCTCTGCGATCACCGGGGAGTCGATCCCGGTCGAGGTCGAGCCCGGCGACTCGGTCTCCGCGGGTGCGATCAACACGGCGGGGGCGCTGGAGGTCGAGACGACCGCGGCGGGCACCGACAACTCGCTGACCACGATCGTCGAGCTCGTGGAGCAGGCGCAGGCGGAGAAGGGCGACCGCGCCCGCCTCGCCGACCGCATCGCCAGGCCCCTGGTGCCCGGCGTGCTGATCCTCGCCGCCCTGGTCGCGGTGATCGGATCGCTGCTCGGCGACCCGGAGCTGTGGATCACCCGCGCTCTGGTGGTGCTGGTGGCGGCGTCGCCGTGCGCGCTGGCGATCTCGGTGCCGCTGACCGTGGTCGCCGCGATCGGGTCGGCGAGCAAGTTCGGCGTGATCATCAAGTCCGGTGCCGTGTTCGAACGGTTCGGCGTGATCCGCCACGTCGCCGTCGACAAGACCGGCACCCTCACCCGAAACGAACCGGCCGTCACCGCCGTGCTCACCGCCGACGGGATCACTGAGGCGCAGGCGCTGGCGTGGGCGGCCGCCCTCGAGCAGCACAGCACCCACCCGCTCGCCGCCGCGATCACCGCCGCCGCTCCGGATGCTCCCGCGGCCGATGCCGTGACCGAGCAGGCCGGGCACGGCATCGAGGGCAAGCTCGACGGCGCGCGGATCACCGTGGGCAGTCCCCGCTGGCTGGACGCCGGGAGCCTCGGCGACCGGGTCGCGGGCCTGGAGGAGCAGGGCATGACGGTCGTGATCGTCCACCGCGACGGCGTCCCGGTCGCCGCGATCGGCGTCCGCGACGAGCTGCGCCCCGAGGTCCCCGAGGTCGTCGGCACCCTCGCCGCCCAGGGCGTCGGGATGACGATGCTCACCGGCGACAACGCCCGCACCGCCCGAGCGCTGGCCGCGCAGGCCGGGATCGAGGACGTGCGCGCGGAGCTGCGCCCCGAGGACAAGGCCGCCGCGATCGACGAACTCGGCAAGAAGAACGGTTCGGTGGCGATGATCGGCGACGGCATCAACGACGCCCCCGCCCTGGCCGCCGCGGACATCGGCATCGCGATGGGCGCGACCGGCTCCGACGCCGCGATCGAGTCCGCCGATGTCGCGTTCACCGGCCACGACCTGCGCCTGCTGCCCCGCGCGTTCGACCACGCCCGCCGGGGCCGACACATCATCAACCAGAACATCATCCTGTCGCTGCTGATCATCACCGCCCTGCTCCCACTCGCCCTCTTCGGCGTCCTGGGCCTCGCTGCGGTGGTGCTGGTGCACGAGATCGCCGAGGTCATTGTGATCCTCAACGGCCTGCGCGCCGCCCGGACTCGGAAGAGCGCCGTATGACCGCGCAGGACTCCGTCGTCGAGGGGACGAGCGCGAAGGAGCACAGTCCATCGACGGGGCGCAGACGTGCGCTGGGCCTCGCGCTCGTCGTGGCCGTGCTCGCCCTGGCCGTGGACCAGGGGTCGAAGGCCCTCGCCGTGGCGCAGCTGACTTCTGGCGAGCGGGTCCCGCTGGTCGGCGACCTCTTCGGCCTGTCGCTGGTCTACAACCCCGGGGCCGCGTTCTCGCTCGGCTCCGGGGCCACCTGGATCTTCACCCTCGTCGGTCTGCTCGCCGCCGTGATGGTGGTCATATTCGCAGTGCGGCTGCGCGGCGCGAGGTGGGGCGTCGCGCTGGGCTTGGTCCTCGGCGGCGCGGTCGGCAACCTCGTCGACCGGCTCGTGAACCCGCCCTCGTTCGGGCGGGGGCACGTCACCGACTTCCTCGCCTACGGCGACCTGTTCGTCGGGAACGTCGCCGACGTCTTCGTCGTCGCCGGCGTCGGGCTGGTCTGCGTGAACCTTGTCCTGCCGACTCCTCGTACGACAGCCGATGGCGAACCATACGGAGCCCGCCCCATGAAGGTCGAACTGCTGCACATCGTCGACTGCCCGAACACGGCCGTCGCCGAAGCCAATGCGCGCGCAGCGCTGGACGCTCTCGGACTCGAGGCCGTGCCTGTCGAGCTGGTGACGATCCGGACCGAGGCCGAGGCGGTGAGCACCCGGTTCGGAGGCTCGCCCACGATCCTCGTCGACGGTGTCGACTTGTTCCCGACGGCACCGGTGCGCTCGCTGGCGTGCCGGGTCTACGCGACAGAAAGCGGCTACGCCGGAGCGCCCACGCAGGAGCATATCGAAACGGCGCTGCGAGGCACGTCCCGGTAGAGCGAGAACGGGCTGTAACGCGATCGACAGGGCACGCCTCACGGCACAACGGTGTTCGCCGTATGGTTCGCGGACCCGGAAACACAGCGGTGGGGCAGGGCCATTGGCCGCCGCTCCCTCCGCTGCTCGCAGCTCCTCAGACGAGCAGTTCCGCTAGCAGCGATTCGACGCGGCCCTTGATCTCGTCACGGATCGGGCGCACCGCCTCGATGCCCTGACCGGCCGGGTCGTCGAGCTTCCAGTCCTCGTACCGCTTGCCGGGGAAGAACGGGCAGGCGTCGCCGCAGCCCATGGTGATCACGACGTCGGAGTCCTGCACGGCCTCGGTGGTGAGCACTTTGGGCTGCTCGGCGGTGATGTCGATGCCCTCTTCGCGCATCGCCTCGACCGCGACGGGGTTGATCTGGTCGGCGGGCATGGACCCGGCGGAGCGGACCTCGACGCGATCGCCCGCGAGCTCGCGGAGCCAGCCGGCGGCCATCTGCGAGCGGCCGGCGTTGTGGACGCAGACGAAGAGAACGGAGGGCTTCTGGTCAGTCATGGTGGTTCGCTTCTTTCAGTCGGTGAGCGTGGCGAGGAGGCCGCGGACGCGGCCCTCGATGTCCTGGCGGATCGCGTCGACCCCTTCCGGGGAGGCAAGGGCGGGGTCGCCGACGGCCCAGTCCTCGTACCGGACCCCGGGGATGATCGGGCAGACGTCACCGCAGCCCATGGTGACCACCACGTCGGCCGCGCGCACGGCGTCGTCAGTGAGCGGCTTCGGGAACGCCGTCTCGGCCTCCTGCTCGCCTTCGATCTCGACGAGCAGCGACCTCACGTGCGGGTGCACGTCAACCGCTGGCGTCGACCCAGCGGACCGCGCGACGACGCGGCCGTCGGCGAGCTGGTTGACGATCGCGGCGGCGAGCTGGGAGCGGCCCGCGTTCTGCACGCAGACGAACAGCACCTGCGGCACCCCGGTAGCCCTGTCCCGAGTCAGGTCGGCCAGGCGCTGCCGGGCGAACCGTTCGGTCAGCGGGATCATGTGCGCCGTCAGCTTGGCCGAACGCACCAGGCCGGCGTAGGACTCGCGCACGATCGCCATCACGAGGTCCCGGTTCAGCCCGGTCAGCTCGTCCGCGAGCTCTTCGGCGAGATGGGTCACGCGGGCGTCCATCTGCTGCAGGGCCTCGGCCCGTGCTGCGGTGTCTTCGGGCTCGTCGGTGACGGCCGCGGCGGGAGCGAACGCGTCGAGGAGGGCCGCGACGGCGCGCTGCTTGCCCGGTGCGATGCGGTAGTACACCCAGGTGCCGCGCCGCTCGGACAGCAGCATCCCGGTCTCCTTCAGCACTTTCAGGTGGTGCGAAACGGTCGGCTGGGACACCTCGGCGAGGTCCGCGAGGTCGCACACGCAGGACTCGCCGCGCGGGTCGGTCGCGATCGCGGAGAGCATCCGCAGCCGCAGCGGGTCAGCGAGCGCTTTCAGCGCCCCGGCCACGGTCGTGGCGGCCTCGGTGCCGATCGCGTGCGCCGTGGACGGCGCGCACGCGTCGTCGTCAGAGATGACGGTCGTGTCGGTCATGACGTCCTCGATTCGGTGGCGTAGGGGTCGGTGTGGAACCATGCTCGTGCGGCCCAGAGCGAGACGTAGACCAGCCCCACGAGCACGGGGACCTCGATGAGCGGGCCGACGACCCCGGCCAAGGCCTGGCCGGATGCCGCGCCGAAGGTGCCGATCGCGACCGCGATGGCGAGCTCGAAGTTATTGCCCGCGGCGGTGAACGCGAGCGTCGTGGAGCGCGCGTAGCCCAGGCCGAGTGCCTTGCCCAGCAGGATGCCGGCGAACCACATCAGCGCGAAGTAGACCAGCAGCGGCAGCGCGATCCTGGCGACGTCCATCGGGTGGGAGGTGACCTGTTCGCCCTGCAGGGCGAACAGCAGCACGATCGTGAACAGCAGCCCGTAGAGCGCCCACGGCCCGATCCTCGGGAGGAACTTCCCCTCGTACCAGTCGCGCCCCTTCCGCTTCTCGCCGATGAACCGGGACGCGAACCCGGCCACCAACGGGATGCCCAGGAACACGAGCACGTTCAAGGCGATCTGCCAGACCGAAATCTCCAGTCCCTGCGCATCCAGCCCCAGCCAGCCCGGCAGCACGGTCAGGTAGAACCAGCCCAGCACCGAGAACGCGACGACCTGGAACACCGAGTTGATCGCGACCAGCACCGCGGTCGCCTCCCGGTCGCCGCACGCGAGATCGTTCCAGATCACGACCATAGCGATGCACCGGGCGAGGCCGACGATGATCAGCCCGGTCCGGTACTCCGGCAGATCCGGCAGGAAGATCCACGCGAGAGCGAACATCACCGCAGGCCCCACGAGCCAGTTCAGCACCAGCGACGAGACCAGCAGCTTCTTGTCCCCGGTGACGGCGGCGACCTTGTCGTAGCGGACCTTCGCGAGCACCGGGTACATCATCACCAGCAGGCCCAGCCCGATCGGGATCGAGATCCCGCCGACCTCCATCGCAGAGAGCGCGTACGAGAGCGCGGGCACGAAGCGGCCGAGCAGGAGGCCCGCGACCATGGCGAGACCGATCCACAGCGGCAGCCACTTGTCGAGCGTGGAGAGCCGTTTCGGGGCGGTACTGGTCAGGGTGTCGGTCATGCGAGCAGCTCCTCGATCTTCGCGATGTAGACGGGCTTCGGGTGCGCGCCGATCAGCACGTCCACGCGTTCCCCGTCCCGGTAGAAGCCGAGGGTCGGGATCGAGGTCACGCCGGCCGCGGTCACGGTCCCGGGGTTCTGGTCGGCGTCGACCTTCACGATCTTCACCCGGCCCGCGTACTCGCCGGCGAGCTGGTCCAGGATCGGGGCGATCGCCCTGCACGGGCCGCACCAGGCCGCCCAGATGTCGACCACGACCGGTAGCTCGGACTCGATCACCTCCGCCTGGAAGGTGGCGTCGGTGATGGGGGTGACGGCGCTCATGCGGAGACCTCCAAAGCAAGCTCAGAGACGGTGGCGGGTGCGAGGTTCGACAGGTAGTGCTGGGCGTCCTGCGCGGCCGCGCAGCCGGTGCCCGCGGCGGTGATCGCCTGCCGGTACGTGTGATCGACGAGATCCCCGGCCGCGACCACCCCAGCCAGGTTCGTCCGCGTGGACGGGTGCGCGACACGAACGTAGCCGTCCGCGTCGGTGTCTACCTGGCCCGCGACGAGCTCGGAGCGCGGATCGTGCCCGATCGCGACGAACACCCCCGTCGCGTCGAGCGTGCGCTGGGCCCCGGTGACGGTGTCGCGCAGCCTGAGCCCGGTGACCTGCTCGTCGCCGAGGATCGCGGCGACCTCGCTGTTCCAGGCGACCTCGATCTTCGGGTCGTCGAGCACGCGCTGCGCCATGATCCTCGACGCCCGGAACTCGTCCCGGCGGTGCACCACGGTCACCTTCGATGCGAACCGGGTGAGGAACAGGGCCTCCTCCATCGCGGAGTCCCCGCCACCGACCACGACGATCTCCTGCTCCCGGAAGAAGAACCCGTCGCAGGTCGCGCACCACGACACACCGTGCCCCGACAGCCGTTCTTCCTCGGGCAGGCCGAGCTTGCGATACGCGGACCCCATCGTCAGGACCACCGCTCGCGCCCGGTACGTCATCCCGGCACCGGTGACGATGGTCTTCACGTCGCCGTCGAGATCGAGGCGGATCGCGTCGTCGTAGACGATCTGAGCGCCGAACCGCTCGGCCTGCGCCCGCATCGACTCCATCAGCTCCGGCCCCTGCACGCCGTCGACGAAGCCCGGGAAGTTCTCCACCTCGGTCGTCGTCATCAACGCACCACCCGCCGTCACCGAGCCCGCGATCACGACCGGGGCAAGCCCCGCGCGTGCGGCGTAGACCGCGGCGGTGTATCCGGCGGGACCGGACCCGACGATGACCAGTTCGACCTCTTGATTCGACATGCTTCTATATTGACATCTATCGAATCAGATCGCGAGTCCATGCCGGCTTCGTCACCGGATGTTCACCCACCGTGCTCAGGCAGGGTCACCGACACCCCTCGTGCGTGCCCCCGCATCATCGACGAACAATGCGCGAAAAGTGCACTCTTCAACAATCGGACCTACCAGTATCCATCCTGGGCCGCTTCAGCGCCTGGCAAGAGGTCTACTCGATCGACGAGTCCTTCCTGCGTCTGCGTGGGACGCCGGAAGAGCTCGAACCGCTCGGCCAGGAGATCCGCCGCACCGTCATGCAGCTCACCGGCGTGCCCGTGCGCGTCGCCATCGGGCCGACGAAGACGCTCGCCAAGGTGGCCGCACTCGGGATCAAGAAGCAGCCGGCGATGAACGGCGTGCTCGACCTCGCGCGCTACCCGGACGAGCAACTCACGCGGATCCTCGACACGATCCCCGTGACCGACCTCTGGGGCGTCGCCGGGCGCACCGGCAAGCGCCTTGCGGCTCTCTCGATCCACACGGCGCGTGAGCTCCGGGATGCCGACGCGAAGTGGATCCGCAAGCGCTTCTCGGTGGTCATGGAGCGCACGGTAATGGAACTGCGCGGCGAGAAGTGCATCGACCTCGAGCTGCACCCGCCGGCGGCGAAGGAGCAGCTGATCTTCTCGAGATCCTTCGCGAAGAAGATCTCCACTCTCGACGAAATGGCACAGGTCATCTCGCTCTACGCCCAGCGAGTGAGCAGCAGACTCCGCGCTCAGGGATCCGTCGCGGGACACCTCTCGGCCTGGGCGTCAACGGGTTGGGCCGACACCGGCACCGTCTCTCACACGGCCCACGTCGCTGTGCCCCTGAGCGTCCCCACCGACGATCCGATCACGCTCACCAAGGCCGCCCGCCGGCTCCTCGACGACGTGTTCCCTGTCGCCGGCATCCGCTACGCGCGCGCCGGCGTCGTGCTCACGGACCTCCGGGATGCTCGCAGCGTGCAGGTGCTCGACGTCTTCCGACCGGAGTTCGAAGGCCGCGGCGTCGGCAAGGCGCTCGACGACGTCACCCGGAAGCTCGGCGTCGGTGCCGTCGGCGTGGGGCTCGGAGGCATGAAGGCCCCGACCTCCTGGGAGATGAAGCGCGCGATGCTCTCGAAGCGCTGCACGACCCACTGGGACGAGCTCCCGGTCGCGATCGCCTGACGGCACTTCTGCGCCTCACTCCATCGCGGGGAACCCGTCCGGCTCTCCCACACATCCGCCGAGCCATGTATTCATCGCGTTGTCGCAGCCGACGCCAGTTGCCGCGAACGGTGTCCGGACCGTGTAGACGAGGTACGAGCCTGCGGTCACGGGCTCGTCGACGTCGACCGTGGTGTGCGCGGTGTTCGGAGCGCCCGGCGTAGCGAGCGCGCATCGATCCGGCTCATCCTCGGGCGGTGTGCCGTCGGGGTCGATCCACCACAGGACCGGCGTGAACTCGGTGGGGCCCACCGCTCCCGCGTCGGGAGTGAGGACGTCGAAGAGGAGCTGACCGCACGTCGAGTCGCCGGCGGTGTTGCCGCCGAGCCATGCGGCGACGGATGCGCCGTCCGTGAGCTCGTCGGGCACGGGGTAGAGCTCCGTGGCCTGCAGCCAGCACTGCTGCCAGTAGAACATCACGATGTCCTGCTCGCCGTCGCCGTCGCTGTATCGCGGCGCGAGCGAGCAGGCCACCTCGGTCCAGGAGCGCACCGGATCGCCAAGCTGCTCCAGCGGAGCGCGGAACTCGTCCTGCTTCGCGAGCAACGTCTCGCGCTCCGCAGGGAGGCTGTCGACGAGCTCGTGTGCGCTGTTGGTGTGGATGATCCGGAGGATCGGTCCTGGCGCGAAGGCGATGAGCCCTACGAGGACCAGGACGACGATGGTTCCGGTGAGGAAGCGACGCCGTGGTGACCACGGTGCTGCTTCCTGTGTTCCCGGCTCCGTCATCTCGTCCATGCCTTTCACGATATCGAGGCGTTTACCGCCCCCGTCATCCACAACGCGCCCGCGACGATGCAGGCGATCGATGCCACCAGGAACACGACGTAGGTCGCTCGCCGGCCGTGCTCTCTCGGCGCGGACCAGAGAAGGTCTACCGACGCGCCCAACCCGTTGGCGGCGACGCCAAGAGCGAGACCAGGTCCGCCGAGGAGACCGCCGGTCACGAAAAGAACAGGCAACGCGCTCACCAGCACCATCGCCGTCCGCGACCAACTCCGGGCCGGGTGCCCGTGTCGTCGGAAGAGAGCACCGAGCGCTGTGAACCCAGCCCAGGACCCGAGCATGCCCAGAAGAGTCACGACGAAATAGGGCAACGGTGAGAGGGCCAGCGGATCCGAACTGGATAGGTCTCCCGTGACCGCCATAAGGGTGAGCGCTCCGATGAGCAAGAACCCGATCATCGACAATCCGGCGATGGAGCCGGGAGCGACCCGGGTGGTGGCGGTCTTGTCGTGCTCCGATCTCCGATTCACTGTGACCCGCTCCTCTCGTGCAGCACCAGTCTGCCAACAGATGTCACGACGGGCTCGCCGGGCTACTTCGTCTCGTTCGGATGATGCGTGTGCACCTGCTCGAGGAACACCGTGCGTCCGTCGACGTAGAACCAGACGCGGGCGCTGCCCTTGGTCGTGGGCTTGTGCTGCCAGCGCTCGAAGCTCGCACTAGCTCGCGTGATCGTGCCGAGCTCGCCCTTGAGGCGGTAGTTCGTCGGCGTCGTCGCGTGCGGCGTGCGGGTGAGGAAATCCCACGTCTCGGTCATCGCGTTGCGGATGGTCGCGACGAGATCCTGCCAGCCGCGGCGCGCGTCTGCGGTCGCGAAGCGGATCTCGTACTCGACCTTCTTCGGCGGGCGCGGGACCAGCTCGCCCTTCTTGGCAGCCGCCACGACTACGGGCGCTCCACCGGCTCGCCCAGCTCGGCGTCACCAGCGGCGTCAGCGTCGTCGAGCCACTCCAGGTCGGCACTACCGAGACCCGCAGCAACTGCCGTCGCGGTTTCCTTCCAGCTCGTCAGCTCTGCGATCGCCAGGTGCGGCTGATCGGTCGAGAACGACGCACGGGCAGCGTCGACGAGCTCCTGCGCGCAGGTCTCACGATCAGCGGGCGACAACGCGAGCATCCATGGGAAGACCTTCGCCATGCGCTCTGCGAGCGTGCCCTGATCGTCGAGGGTCACCGTGATCAGCTGCGCCGCGAAGTTCAGGAGCCTCGCGCGCCCCTCGGCCTCGCGCTGCGACATCAGCACCAGCGCCTCACCGTCGCGACGGGTCACCGTAACCGGGTGATCCTCAGCCTCGGCGAACACCTCAGCGGAGTGCTTGCTCAGGTCCGAGGAACGCCGCGTGCGCGTGGGGATGGTGGCGGTGATGCTCATGTGCTCAGTCTATTCGGAACGTATTCGGAAGTCCAGATGAAGCCGGTGACGTCGGGCAGCATCGCCCCGCTGCAGCGGGATCCTCACGTCGACCAGCCAGCCACCCTGTTCTCTTGGCCCGGCCTCCGCGAATCCGCCGAGTAGGCGGGCGCGCTCGGTGATGCCGACGATGCCCTGGCCGGAGCCGTGCGCGAAGGTGCTCTCGCTGCTCCCGTCGTCGCTCACTCGCAGCTGAACCTCGTCGGCGGTGACGGCGAGCCGGAGTTCGACCCTCGTCGCGTCGTTCGCGTAGCGCAGCGCGTTCGTCAGCGCCTCTTGAGCAATCCGGTAGATGGCGGTGCGCAGGTTCGGCGACAGCCCTGTCTCCGTGCCGTCGCGCACGAGCACGACGGGTAGGTGCGCGGTCCGGAAGACCTCGACGAGCTCCTCCAGCGACGGCACGTTGTAGCCGGAGTTGTCCAGCGCATCGCCGAGCTTCTCGTCCGATGTCCGTAGCACGCCGAGAGCGGGGGACGGGGCGAGCGTCTGGCCTGCTCGCGTTGCATGGGCTTGACAGAACACCGTGCCGGAAGCCTGGTGGCTCCGGCACGGTGTTATACGGGGTCGGTCAGTTCTCCGGCCACTGCTCTCCGACGTAGTAGCCCGCGTCGCGCAGATGCTCAGCTTGCGCGCGAAGCCACTGCGCCACCTCAGGGTCGCCAGACCACGTGGCGGCGGCGTAGTCGAAAGCGGACGCTGCTACGTGAGCGCCGAACTTGCCCTGAATCGCATCTATCCGCGCGTTGTACTGGTGTGAGATGAACTGCTGCCCGGTTTGATAATTGCGAGCAGAGACTGGCATCCAGGTATCTGGAAGTCCGCGCCACCCGCATGCGCAGGCCGGCACGAGATCACCTTCAATCGACTTGAGCTTCGCTTCGATGATCTCCCGCGACGCGAGGTCATGCCCGCTATGCTTCGTGAGAACCTGGATGACCTCGCTGTCCTCATCGCTGATGACGTTCACGGGCTCCCAACCTGCGAAGACGTGCTCAGCCATGTCACGACTGCTCATGGTCGCGTTCCTACTCTCGCTCGATTCGTCGAGGTTAGTCGATGTCGCTGACATCGGGGAGAGGGTGTGCTCGGCCGGCCTCCATGAGCCGATTGAGTTTGTTTCGCCAGAATGCCCGTGAGTAAAAAGCACCGCTCGTTTGCGTGCACAAACGACGAACTGTCTGCTCCTAATTCGACCAAGGGAGCAGGACTGCGTCGCTTTAACGCTGTCACCGCAGATCGCTGAACGGATCCAGGATTCCCTGTCCCCCGTGCTCAGGGCAGACCCAGGCGATCCGAACCCCGGTGCCGTCGGCGCTCAGTGACGTGTCCGGCTCGCAGTCTCCGCGGCACGTAGAGCAGATTCGGTAGCTATCGTCCGTCGGCACGCGGACCTCGAGGCCGTCCGGCTCATTGATCCGCTCGTAGCCCATGCTTACGAGCCTAGGCTGTACCTAGAGGAGGAACCATGGGCATCGACGAGCGCTACGCATGGCTGCCCGACCATCACCTCCCCGTCGCGGCGACCCTTGCACATGCGGACGAGATCATCGGACAGGTCGCTCAGATCCTCTTCGACTACCAGAGCCGTCCGGAGGGAATCTTCCAACTGCGCGAGGTGCCTATGGTTACCCACAGTCAGACAGTCGTCACCGCTGTGTCGCCGATCCCGCGCAAGGTCCCGCTACTGGTCGCGGATGCGCTGGTCACGCTGCGCAACGCTATCGAGCACGCGCTGTTCGCCGAGATCGAGTTTCGTGACGGTGCGCTGGGAGAGAAGGCTGCGAAGACCGTGGAGATGCCTGCCGCCCGGACCTACGACGACTTCGACGGTTGGGTCAACGGTCGGAAGAAGAACGGTCCTCCCTCCTTGCGCCGCGGGAGTGAGCTTCTTCGCCGGATAGAGGGGCTGCAGCCCTTCCACCGAACCAAGGCTCCCCAGGAGCATCCGCTGGCGCTCCTGGCCCTGCACACGAACCACTCCAAGCACCGTGCGCCGGCGGTCACCGCAGTCCGGCTCGCAGCGATCCATCGTGAAGATCGCAAGCCGCCGTCGCTGGCGGATGTCGAGCATCGACCCGAGGTCCCGCTGCAGGTAGGCGAAGTGATCGCGGAGACCCCCAGGGGCCAGCAGATCCCTGTCGCGCTGTTCCCGACTATCGGCATCAACCGCCCAGGCACCGAGCGCTGGCCCGTGCTTATGAAGGAGCTTGACGAGCTCGCGACGTGGGTGCGTACGCAAGCAGTGCCCCGACTGATCACCGGAACGGATCCGCCGGCTCCTGCTCTGCCGCCCAGGTTCGAGATCGTCATTGGCCACGACGATGACCGGAGTGCGCTCAGTGGGGGATCAACACTGTCCGCGGCGCAACTGCACAGCGACCGGCTCAGCGCCGCGATGGTCCGCAGGGACATGACGGAGACGCTCGGCCAGATGGACGATGCGCCGGATGAGAAGCAGCTCGCAGCCTGGCTTGACAGCCTCTCCGATCAAGAGATACTCGCGCGAATGCGAACGCTCAAGATGACGACGAACTACGAGCCCGACATCGTGCTCGCCAACGTCGCGGTGCTCGAGGCGATGCGCGATGACGCCCGACGATTCGCTGGTCTAGACGTTGAGCCCGAGTAGATACCGTGGCGCAGAGAGGAGCCAGCTACACAACCTCTCCGCAGCTCATGTGGGTGGTCGCGCGGCACTGATCGTACGCGTCTCATGAACATCTCCTTGACGAGACAACGGTGACCCCGGGCCGGAGCAGTTCAATCCGGGCATCGGAAGTGTCTCATGTGAGGCACTTCCAAATCTGGACTTTCTGAGACAATCCGTCGTGGCACGGTGGATGTATGCACGCTCACGACGTCTTCGCCGAGTTCTATGCGGTGGTGCTCGAGCATCCTGCTGGCGGTCCGCTGCGCTGGTCGCCGAGTCGCCAGGGTTGGGTGCGGCCCGCGGGTCACGGCTGGGCCGATACCGTCGTTGCCGGGGATGCAGTCGATGAGCAGCAACTCGCCGCGGCGATCGAGGCTGTCAATGCGTTTATCGCCGAGCGGGTCTGCCAGGAATGCGGTGCCGCGGCGACCGGGGAGCTCCACTACGTGAGCGTGGGCGTCATGGGCGCACCCGTGATCTCGTGTCTCCAGCTGCCGACATTCGACGTTGTCGACTCCGCGAAAGGCACCGGAAGGCTAAAGCACTGGGGCTCGCCCTTCGGCTGCGACGCCGTGGGTGGCCCAGCACTACTCAGGAGCGAGGTCGCGGGTTTCGGGCGCGACGTGATCGCCGGGTTCGTGTACGGCAGACCGCTGTCGGTCCGTCAGATGCTGGAACGCTCGTGGTGCTCTCGGTGCCGACGCGCCGCGCGGAGCGTCTTCGAAGCGCACGTAGACGAGGTGGGTGCAGAGAACCGCGGCTTTGAGGTGCATCGGTCAGCGCTACGGCGTCTCGCCCGTCTCCTCGAGCAGGCTGCCGGCTGAGAGCGCTGACGCGTGTCGGTAGTACGTGGCACGTGACCAGCCGACGAGGCGGACTGCCCTCGTCACGGTCAGCTTCTCTGAATCGACCAGGTGCTGGACGGTGCGAACCTTGCGTGCGACATCGTCCGGATCGACGGGCGGCCGCCCGAACTTCACGCCTCGTGCTCGGGCCGCGTCGACGCCGGCCTGGACGCGCTCCTGGATGAGCTCACGCTCGTACTCCGCGAAGGTGGCCATCAGGTTGAGCATCAGTCGGCCCTCGCGGGTCGACGGGTCGATGCCGTCCGTAAGCGATCGGACCTGGACACCGCGCTCGGTGAGCTCATGCACCGTCGAGATCACATCAATCATCGACCTGCCGATCCGGTCGACGCGCCAGACGACGAGTTCATCGCCCTCGCGCAGTCGCATGTCCAGTGCCGCCCAGCCGGGCCGCGACTGAGTGAGCTTCGCCCCCGAGATCTGATCGGAGTGAATGTGGCGCGCATCGACGCCGGCATCCATCAGCGCCCGGCGCTGAAGATCGTCGCTCTGCTTGTCCGACGTCGACGTCCGCGTGTAGCCGTACTCCATCGCTCAGGCCTGCTTCGAAACCTTGCGCATGGCCTCGAGCCAGATCCTCATGGCCCTCCACATCCCGCTGGTCCTCTCCACGGGGAGAATGGCGATGACCCGAGCCTCGTCGTCACGGTCGGCGACCTCGTAGTGGTGGACCTTGACCTCGAGAAGCTCTCCGTCGGCACCGACGCTCGCTTCGGCAGTGATGCTGAAATCGTTCGTGAGGAAGACCTCGAACGAGGCGACGAAGATCATGCTGTGCATTTCGCGGAGCACCGACTCTTCGAAGTCAGCTGCAGTGCTAAGGAGGCGGTCGAACTGGTCGACGCAGGCCTGCAGGGTGATGTTGTTGTCAGTCATGGTTTCTTTCCAATCTCGAATCAGCACGGAGGTGGCGAAGGTTTCACCGGTTCCTGTCCTTCTGGTGGTTTTCTCGGCGTGCAGCGGGCGCATGGGCGACGCCGGTGTCACGGCCTGTCACGTGGTCACAGCTCCATCTCTTTGTCTCCCCTGTCTCTGGTCTCGAGGTCTGCAACACGCGCGCTGTTCTTCTGGATGATGTGTTCGCGGCGCTCGTGGGAGCGAGAGTCGTAGATGCCCGCTGCGAGGTCCGCGTCGATGCGTGCGACGTATCCGAGCTCGAATCGGAGATCGGCCTTCATCGTGCGGAGCTTGACGCGCAGGCGCTCCGCGCCGTCGCGGAACCCGTGCGGATCCTCGTTGACCTGCGTCTCGTGCTCGGTGACGGCTGCTCTCAGCCGCTTTGCACGATCGAATGCCCGCGCTCGTTCCTCGGCCAGTGACGCTCGAGCTGTCAGGAGGGCGTGCAGTTCAGGGTCCAAGTGGCCGACGACGTGGGCGAGGAGCGCAGGACCGATGCCGATCGCGGTGGCTTCCTGTTCGAAGGCGGCGCGTTCCGCGCTCGTTCTCGGCGCTCGGCCGCGCCAGCGCTCCTCGAACTGGGCGAGAGCGTGGACGCGACGTCGTCGAGTGTCCGTAGGCGCTGAAAGTTCCCAAAGCGCGGAGCGGAACGGAGCCGCCGGGTTCTCAGGCTTCGCCGGACGGGAAGAGATGAAACGCCGACGCACATACGGAGCGGCGTGTGCCTTCTCATCGACCGAAGCTGCGGCGGGCTCCGGTCGGGACGCTCGTGTGGCAGATGCCCAGGCTCTGTCCGACTCGGCCTGGAGTTGCTCGATGAGCGCACGCTGCCGGGCAGCGGCCTTGTCGAGACGCTGTTGCTGTTCGAGAGAGCGCGCCGACGGCTGCTTCGACACGGCGGTCCGCTCGGCCCGTTCGTGCTCGCGCACGTTCCGCTCGATCGCCGCTTCGACGTCTTCACGGCGGAAGCCGTCGCCGAGACCCTTGTTCGTACCAGGACGGCCGCCTCGCCGCACATGGGCACGTGCCGGCTCAGCGAAGGTACCGTCCGGCTGCGTGAGCATCATGCCGAAGCTCACGTCCCGTCCGCGAGCGGTGATGGTGACGCGGTACTCGCGAGCAATCTCGGAGAGTTCCTCCCAGGACTGGAACCGCGGATCCGAGAGGGCGTCTTTCACGCGGGCCTCCAGCTCGATCTCCGAGAACCGCTCGACGGGAGGAGCCATGCCGATGTCCGCGGCGATCATCCGGTCGCGCTCGGTGAGCTGGTAACGATCGAACTCGCGCAGCCGCCGGTTCTCGCGTGCCTGCGCTGCCGGCGTCGAAGTGTCGCGATGCAGCCGCACGGCGTTCTCTGCCGCGGTGATCCTCCGCTGGCGCTGGCTCGGCGACAGCGTCGCGGTCTCTGAATCCGCGATCACAGCAGCACGGGCAGCCGTCATCGCCTGCTCGGCTTCCTGCGTCTTCAGCGCCATGTCCGTGCGCTGCGTGAAGCCGTTGGAGGCGAGGACGCGATCGTGGGCGATGGCGAGTCGGCTGTGAGTGACGATGTTGCTGTCGATGCTCTTCCCGGTCTCCGGGTGCACCGCGCCGATGATGATGTGGTTGTGCACACAGCCAGAGCGGCCGTTGATCTCCGTCGCGATGAGCGCGGGATGACCCGGGAAACGATCCTCGGCCAGCGCCCGGCCCAGCTCGTGAGCTATGGTCCATGACTCCGGATCGTCGGGGTCGAGCTCGTCGCGGCTGAAGCTTTGGATCAGGCAGTATGCCTGGACGTACGTCGACTCGTAAATCGCCCGGCCATTCGCGTCGCGCGCAGGCACAGGGTTGCCGCTCGTGTCGCGCAGGATGGTGCCGGCTGAGTCCGTCAGCGCGCGCGGACGCACGCCGTCTTTACCGTGGCGTACGCGGATCTCCTGGAGCCGCTTCTCGAAGAGCGGCACCCAGGCGTTGAGTGCCGAGATTGCGACGGCGTCCTTCTTGGCATAGTTCTGCGCTCGGCCACTCGTGTACGTCGACTGCGAGGAGACGTTGGCCATCAGAGCACTTCGCCGGAGGCTTCCGCGTCCGCTGCAGCCTCCAGAGTGCTGACCAATTCGACGAGAGCGGTCTCCATGCGCTCGAGCGCAGTCAGTGACGACTGGGCTGCGTCGAAAGCAGCGAGCATCTCCGTGCGGGTGACCGGGCCGTCGTCAAAGTTCATCTTGCGGAGGATGCCGTACATCGACCCTCGCGCGTGCACAACCGCGTTCCTGCACTCGTTCAGCCCGTTCCAGAGCTCCTGCGGCACCTCGACGACGCGAGAGGGCGTCCACGCCTCCGGCTGACCCGCGAGGATCCGCGCCGCTCGCTCGTTGTCGCAGAGGAGCAAACGCACGGCCTCCGAGAAGTCAACGCTCTCCACCGGCATGCGGCGCTGTTTGGCGAGTGCGCTACGCATCCGGTGGACTGCCGCTTCCTCGGCGTCACCGAGACGCAGCGCACGCTGACGTCCGAAATTGACGGGCTTCGGCCGACGCTGCTTGCCGGTGCTGCGGGGAGCGGACATCGATGGGATCCTCTGGATGGATCCCATGCGTCCGGCGTCCGGGAGAGCTGAGGGTCGCCGCCACCCAAAGAGATTCGAGTGTGGACGGTGGCGCTAATACGACCTGCTGTCTCTACGACCTTAACCCGCCCCGTACCCCCTCGCAACAGACGCAACAGAGCACCCGTACCCCCTCGCAACAGAGGCGAGGACCAGTTTGATCCGTATGACAGATAACCTCGCATGCTCGGTCATCTGTCCTCCGGATCTGGTCCATCGCGCTGCGCGCTCTCCACGGAAATCGGCTCCCGCTGGACCTCCCCACCTCGCTCCGCTCGGAGGGGCCCCCAAGAATCCAGTGTCGCCAGAGGCAGGTCGCAGCGACGGGCCAGTTCGCGTAGATACATCCTCATCCGGCGGCCAGACGCTGCCTGGCAACGGCACCATGATGCAGGCGTCTGCACCCTGAGATGCCCTCAAAGTGTCTCTGTGGAGACATCTCGGGCACACCGGGCAGACGCGAAAACGCACACGAAGCGGGTGTCCCGCCAAGAGCTTCCGAGTGTCCACGACGAGACGCCTCAGCGTCTCTGAGGTGTCTCCGGGGAGCACGCGCTCCTCGTTGTTCCTCATGCGTCCCCGAGGTGTCTCTCGCGCGTCATTCATGCGTCCCTCGGGGTGTCCGCCCGGCGCGCGTGCTCCGAGGCGTCTCGCCGTGTCTCCTCGGCGTCTCTGAGGCGTCGCCGACGGGTCCTCCCGAAGGCGCATGCTATGACGCGTCCCTGAGGTGTCCCGTGTTCCCGAGTGTCGCCTGCGGGCACGAGCTCGGCGTGTGCGGATGCATCCGCATCTGGGCAGCCCGGCTCCGCCGGGTGCCTGCGCGGACCCGGTCAGGAGGAGGGGCAGGTGATCAGTCTCCGGCTGGTTGCGCGTCCAGCATCGGCGAGAGCATCGAGTACGAGCTACTGCCGATCTCGCGCGTCCCGGAAACGACGCCTGCGCTCACAGTCGCCCGGTACAGGCGGATACTGACCAGACGCTCCTCACGCACATCCAAAGTTCTATCGGGACCGCAATAGCTTCAGCCCCGCAGCACCACCATGACCAACGCACCCTAACCCATGTACTGGATGGAGCCGCCGTCAGGGAAGTAGAGCCGTTCACTTGGTCCAGTCCGCTGACTCGTCTCCTCAGGCGTGCTCATCGAAGGCAGGGCCTTCAGACGAGCAGCGTTCTCTGCGCGAAGCTCTTCGGCCCGGGCCTCTTCATCATCCGGCAGGAGCCGCAGGCCCTGCCGGAACCGCCTCGCGCCAGTCCTCTGGGGCGGATAGCCGAGCGCGTCGAGTCGCTTCCCGAACAATCGTTCGCCGAGGATGTGCTCGCGCATGACGCCGTTCGCTCGGCAGAACCTCTGGTAATCGGTGTGCAGCACCTTCGTGGTGTCACTGTCCCTGTCTGAGCAGCCGTCCTCACAGCGTTCTGCAATGAAGATGCTCACCGTGTCCTGGTCGGCCTTGTACTGCTCGGTCGCGTCGAGCACGCGAGGGGCAGGCACCAGCCCGTTGGTCAGGTAGTCCTCGAGCCCCGACAGCGCCCACGCCAGGATCGCGCTCGCTGCACCCTTCAGCTTGTTGCTCAGACGGGGGTCGCGCTCATCAGGCGGCACCACAACATCCCACGGCACGTTGCGCACTCGCTCCCATACCGCAGGATCATCGGCGGGAAGCTGAGGGGCGTGATTGGTGATGAGGGCGAGCTGGTGCGAAGGGTCGAACTCGACGGTGGTCTTGCTGTGCACTCCTCGAGCCTTGATCCGATCGCCGCCCGTCAGCGCCTTCACCCGCGCCGAGTCGAGCTCGGCGGATTTCGCCGTCTCCGACATGAACACGAGTCGTCGAGCCCGCAGGCCCAGCAACGCAGGGTTGGGCTTATCTGCGGTGGCATTTCGATCGATGTTGAACAGGTTCGGGTTCGCGACTGATGCATAGTCGCCGAGTGCGTGGAGAAGCGCTCCGTAGAACACGCCCTTGCCGTTGCGACCCGCGCCAGTGAGGATCGGCAGCATGTGCTCCAGCTGCTCGCCAACGAGGCCGAGGCCCCCAGTCGTCTGCTGCAGGTAGCGCCGCACCGCCTCGTCGGGCAGGCTGCGCTTGAGAAACGCATCCCAGAGATCGGACTGAGCGGCAGGGTCGTATTCGCCTGCTGTGATCTGCGTCATCCGGTACAACGGGTCATGGGGACGCACGGTGAGATCGCGCCAGCTGACGCCTTGCTCCAGTTCACGGAGGTCAAGCACGCCTGTTGGCGTATTGAGCAGCCACGGATCGGCGTCAAGCTCCTCGGCATCGACCGTCAAACTCTCGATGGTTGACATCAGGCGGACGACCCCAGCGAGACCACTCGACGTTTGGGACCTAAGTAGGTCCGCCAGGAGTTCCTTATCGCCAAGCGCGTCCGGCGCAAGCCGCGCGATGGCGTGCGTGACGGCGCGCGTGATGGCCTTGTCCTCGACATCGGGAACCAAGCGCTTGCCAGTCCAGCGGTACCAACCGAGACCGGCCACGTGGATGAAGCGACCAACACAATCGGCCGCGACGAGATGTGCGATCCGAGCATGCGATCGAAGCAGCTGCGCGGCCTCGAGCAGCCGTGCCCGCTCGTCGACGTGCCGAGTGAGCGGGTCGTCATCGAAGACCGGGGCGAGTTCGCAGTCGTCGTTAGCGACTCCCGCGAGATCTGAGATAATTGACGTAGGCATGAGGCGATCTCCTCTTCAGATCAGCCATGTCGGGGTCGGCGAGTCACCAGCTCGTCGGCCCCAAACTTTTTCAGGGATGGAGCATGAAGAAACCCCACTTCAGCTGGGCTCTTCTCACGGGATCGCGAGCAGAAGGCGCAACTCAGCGCGGCGCTCGTCGCTCAGGCGCGGCCAAGTTGCGACAACGGAGGCGGCGACGGAGGCGAGATCGCTGTACTCCGCGGCGATCTCCGCCGCGCGAAGCTCGGCGGGATCCGTCCCGGCGACCGCAGCGAGATCGGACTCGCGAACCTTCCAGTACTTACCGATACGCACGGCGGGGAGCTCGCCAGAATGGATGCGGTTGAGCAGGTACTGACGGGATCCGTAGCCTGCATCCGTGAGCTCACGGAGGGTATAGAGACGGAGCGAGCTGTCCATCACGGTGGCAGTCATGGCGAGCGGGCCTCCAGGCAGTACAGGACGCTCTCTGCGCCCCGCTGTCTCAGCTACGCTCTGGCTGAGCTCCGCCCGAGTCCGTAGCTCGGCCGCTAATCGCTCTGGCCCATCCGGGGCCCGGTGATATCTACACTACCGGAAAAATGTGATCTCAACACTATGTTGACCATAAAATGTTGCTATCACAGTTCACCCTCATCTTAGGAGACACCGATGCCCACCCCTTCGGAGATCTTCGTTAGCAACGTTCGTGCCGCTCGCAGGGGCGCGGCTCTGAGCCAAGCGGAGCTGGCCGACATGGTCACGCCACTCGTCGGCCGCACCATCGACAGCTCGGCGGTCACCCGGATTGAGCGGGGCGATCGCGCAGTACGCCTCGACGAGGCGGTTGCGATCGCAGAGGTTCTAGAGATTCCTTTGGCAGTGCTCATCGGCTCAATTGACGTCGAGCTCGAGCTCTACCGCGCAGAGCTCGAGCTCGAGGATGCAGAGCTCAGACTGCGGCAGGCGCGTGAAGAGGTCAAACGCCGCGAGCAAAAGGTCATGGAGGCAAAAGAGCGGGTCACGGAGCTCCACAACCGCGAGCATCTTGACGAGCTCAGAGCTCAGCAGCTCTGACGGCCTCCGCCCGGGGGGAGGGCTCGCGGCTCGCCCGCACCGGTTGGAGTGGGGCAATGCCGGGGCATGACGAAGCTAGTGACGTTAGTGACGCGGCAAGCTCGTTCTCCCATATACCCGCCTGTGAAAACTCAGAGTTCCTAACGTCACTAACGTCACTTTCCCAGATCAACCGGCATCTGCTTGACACAAGCCAACCGTCCGTCCCTGCGTCCAGGCCCGGGCGAGGGACGAGCCCGGGTGGAGAGCGGACGCGAAGAGCGACGGCGCGCAGCAAGGTAGGTCGCGCGGCACGTGGTCTTCAAGCGACGGGCCGCTCAGGCGGATGCCACCCGGGTGATCGCCGAGCGCCGACTTGAGGGACTGCGATCGCACGCAAGTGCACCCTGGCTCAACGACTGCGACGGCAGTGCCGGGACGGGAGCCATGAAGTACACGAGCACCCGGCCTGCGGCCGACTCTTCTCCATCCACCGGAGTTGACTACTCAATGAGTACTCTCTAGCCTTGCCTCATGAACGAGCGCACCGATCGACGTACTGAACTGGACCTCACACAGACCGAGGCCGCCCGCCGCGCAGGCGTCTCCCTGGCCACGTGGCGGCGCTGGGAGGAAGACCCTAGCTCGGTCAGCGAGAAGACGCGTCGCGCCTGTGAGAGCGCCCTAAAGAGCATCTCCGAGTCCGATCTCGCACTCTCCAAGGAAGTGGCCGCGTTCACCCGAGCGTGGCAGGACTCTCCACGCCTCACGCCACGGCAGGCGTACGCCATCGCGCTGGAGCTCGACATGTGGGACGACCTGCATCTGTCCTCCTGGATCAGCGATCCGAGCGGACCGCTCTACGACGTCCCGCCGTTCGACGAGTTCGACCTCCGCGTCATGATGCTGGTCGGGGCGAATCGTGCCTGGGCCGAGGCGGTCCGCCGACGCTGCCGCTTGCTCTCCGACGAAATTGAGGCCGGGGTGCTGCCGTTCGACCGACCGGGTCCGCTCATCGACGAGGTGCTGATCGGTGCGGCGCTCGCTGGTGCGCAGGCGTCCCTCGAAGACATGCCGGAGATCTTCGAGCGGGTCCCGGCACGCGAGGCCATCCACGACGAGGTCGAAGACGAGTACGTGCTCGGCGACGACGACTGGGATGCTGTCTCGGACGGGTTCGACGATGCGTGCAGGTGGGACGAGTGGGAGGTCCCGCTCCGGCACGGTCATCCGCTCCTGCCCTCCATCCTGGCCGAGCGCCACCCCTTCACTTGGTTCGACCGCGTCGAGCCCACGGGGCCTGGTTACATACAGAGGCTCTCGGGTCTCGTCGTCGAGGACTGAGTCGGTCGACCACTGCACGCCCGGGAGGGTCACATGGCCCTCAACCCGCCCGCAGTGCGCCGTCGCCGCAAGACCGGCGAGGTTGAGGCCTTGCTCGATGCTCTCGACGACCGGCGTAGCCGCGTCACGACGTGCCGGTCGGAGCGTCCTGCTCACGCTCCCGCCATGTTCAGAGACACGGGATCCTGCGCGCCTTCTTCGTCGGCGTCGTCACCCGCGACGAGATACACGAGCGCCTCGATATTCATCCCGACGCCGGGAGCCGCGGCGGTGCTCTGCTGGTTCGCATCGCCGTGCTGAGAGTCGCAGTGGGTCGCGGTGTAAATACGCTTTAGCCCCGCCACGGTGGCCATCGTGGCGATCGCGTACTCCGCCGTCGCGGCGCCGCGATCGTCGCCGAAGAGCGCGGCCGAACGCCGGCGGGTCAGTGGGGGAAGCGGCGGTGCGCTCGCCGGTACGGGCCGGGCCCTCCGGGAGGACGTGATCGCTGCGCAGGGCGTCGTTCGTGCATCGGTCATCGTGGTGTTTCCTTTCCTCGGGTGTTCCTCTTCTTATGGGGTCTCTTCTCGGCAGTCCGTCCCGGACCTTCCGCCGCGCCGCTCCGCCGCTCCGGTCGCGACGTCGTCCGGTCGCGACGTCGTCCGCTTGTCACGGCGGGACGGGCAACGGGGTCGTCGTCAGCACGCTGAGGACGAGGGGCGCGACGCCGAGCAGGAGGAAGGCGGGCAGCGTGCACACTCCCAGCGGGAGAAGGAGGCGGGCCGAAAGCCGGGCGGCGCTCGTGCGTCCTGCGACCCGCGCCTCGCGCCTGGCCCGGGTCGCGTCCGCTCGGAGCAGCTCGACGGCGGGCACCCCC
>NZ_BCRA01000069.1 GCF_001552355.1 Microbacterium resistens NBRC 103078 | reverse complement strand
GCGCCCGCCACGACGGCGACCAGGTTGTCGCGACGGCGGCGGGCGACGACGCCCTCGTGCCACCGCGCCCGTGCGGCGTGCAGTCGTGCCCGCTCCTGGTCCACGCGTGCCTGTCGGTCACGGGCGTTGCGGGGGCGGCGTCCGGCCATGGATCCTCCTGGGTGTCGGGGATCGAGCCTACCGCGACGCGTCAGCAGGACCGTGCACGGACCGCGATGCGTGCCGGCGGCGCTGTCGGTGCCGCGCGTTAGCCTGGGGGAATGACCACGCCCGCGCCCCTCCTGTCCGGCCAGACCCCCCTGGCCGTACGGATGCGCCCCGTGTCCTTGGATGAGGTGGCGGGCCAGGGACATCTGCTCCGGCCGGGGTCCCCGATCGTGACGCTCGCCGATCCCGCGGCGACCAGCGCGGGGTCGGTCTCCATGATCCTGTGGGGTCCGCCGGGAACGGGGAAGACGACCCTCGCGCAGGCCATCGCACGGTCCTCGGGACGGCGATTCGTCGAGCTGTCCGCGATCACGGCCGGCGTCAAAGACGTCCGCGAGGTGATGCAGGACGCCCTCACGCAGCGCGACCTGTACGGGCAGAGCACCATCCTGTTCCTCGACGAGATCCATCGCTTCACGAAGGCGCAGCAGGACGCCCTTCTGCCCGGCGTCGAGAACGGCTGGGTCATCCTCATCGCCGCGACCACGGAGAACCCTTCGTTCTCGGTGATCTCACCGCTGCTGTCGCGCTCGCTGCTGCTCACGCTGCAGCCGCTGACCGACGACGACATCGGGACGCTCGTGGACAGGGCCGTCGCCGACCCGCGCGGCTTCAACGACGCCGTGGTCCTCCAGGACGAGGCGCGCACGGCGCTGATCCGTCTCGCGTCCGGGGACGGGCGGCGCGCGCTCACGGGGCTGGAGGCCGCGGTGGCGGTGGCCTCGTCACCGGAGCGCCTTCAGGACGGCGCGACGCCCGAGGTCACGGCGGACGACGTCGCGCAGGCCGTGGACCGTGCGCTGCTGCGGTACGACCGCCAGGGCGACGAGCACTACGACGTGATCAGCGCCTTCATCAAGTCCATCCGCGGCTCCGACGTGGATGCCGCGCTGCACTATCTCGCGCGCATGATCGAGGCGGGGGAGGACCCGCGTTTCATCGCGAGACGGATCGTGATCTCGGCGGCGGAGGACGTCGGGCTCGCCGACCCTCAGGCGCTCGGCATCGCGGTGGCCGCCGCGGACGCGGTCGCGTTCATCGGAATGCCCGAGGGACGGATCCCTCTGGCGGAGGCGACCATCTACCTGGCGACCACGGCGAAGTCGAACGCGGCGTACGTGGGGATCGACGCCGCGATCGCCGACGTGCGGGCGGGCGGGTTCGGGCGGGTGCCGGTTCATCTCCGCGATGCGCACTATCCCGGCGCCAAGCGCCTGGGCCACGGTCGCGGGTACGCCTATCCTCACAACACCGAGGCCGGCATCGTGCCGCAGCAGTACCTGCCGGACGAACTCCGCGGCCGCCGGTACTACGAGCCCAAGCAGCTCGGAGCCGAGCGGGACGTGCACGCGCGGCTGGAGAAGATCCGTCGGATTCTCGGCGAACGGTGGGGTCCCGGCGCCGGCTGACCGGGGTCCTAGAGTGGGCGCGTGACCAGAGCGATCCCGCGCATCCCGCCCGACCGCGACCTGTCCATCGACGCGGTTCGCGCGGTGTGCCTCCCCGTCGTCGTCGTGCTGCATGCGCTGCAGATGGGCATCGAGGGGAACCCGCCACGGGCGTTCAACGCGCTGGCGGACTGGCCGCCGCTGGCCGCGATCACCTGGGTGGGCATGATCATGCCCACGTTCTTCATCGCCGGGGGATTCGCGGGCATCACGACCTGGCGCCGGCTCCGCCACCACGGCCAGTCCGCCGCGGAGTACATCCGTGTGCGGACGCTGCGACTGGCCCGGCCGGTGCTGTCGGCGATGCTGGGAGTCCTCGCGGCCCTGGGGGTCTTGGCGCTGTGCGGGACGGACGCCGAGTTCCTCCGGACCTTCGCTTTCCGGCTCGCCGAGCCGCTGTGGTTCATCGCGGTGTACGCGATCTGCACCGCGTTCGTGCCCCTGATGGCGTGGCTGCACCACCGCGCCGCGTGGCCCACCTACCTGTGCCTCGCGGGGCTGGCGGTGATCGTCGACCTCGTCGACCGCGCCGCGGGCGTGCCGGCCGGGCCCCTCAACTGGCTGTTCGTGTGGCTGTTCGTCCAGCAGCTGGGATTCGGTGTGCGGGATCAGTGGTTCTCGCGGCGGCCGAGGTCGGTGCTCCTCGCCCTCGCCGGAGGAGCCTACGCGCTGATGGCGGTCGCGGTCTTCGGGCTGGGCTATTCCGCCGACATGATCGACAACCTCAATCCGCCGACGGTGCTGCTGCTCCTGCTCGGGCTCGCCCAGGTCTGCCTCTTCACCCTGCTGCAGCCCGCCATCCGGGCGATCATGCGCCGTCGCCCCGCCCTGCTGGCGGTCGGCGCCCTCGGCATGCACGGGATGACGATCTATCTCTGGCACACGGTCGCGATGGCAGTGGTGGTCGGCATCCAGCTCGCGCTGGGGCTGCCGTTCCCCGCGGTGCTGTCCAGGCCCTGGTGGCTCACGAGGATCCCCTGGTTCCTCGCGATCGTGCTCGTGATCGCCGGACTCTGCCTCGTCGTGCCCCGGTGGGAGCGGCGGTGGCCGCCGGAGCGGGACCGCGCGATGCCGCTGTGGGCGGCGATCGCGGCGACCTTCGGGGTCGTCGTCAGCGTCGGCTGGGTGCTCACCCAGGGCTACCTCGTCCCGGGCACGGCCGGGGCGCTCGCCCTGCTGGCGACCGTCCTCGGCTGGCTGACCGCCGGGGGCCCCGGTGCCGGTCGTGCGAGGCCATCGCGCCGTTCCGACGCCGACCGAATCCAGGTGCCCGGTGTCTGAGGGGCGGGCGCGTCCCGCATTCTGATAGGCTTGAGCGGCTCGAAACCGAGTTTTCGGGCATCTCTCCACTCCTGCACCACCTTTCCATGCGCCCCGGCGTGCGCCTGGGAAGGGCGGAATCGAGACGATACGTCCGCGAGCCGTGAGAGACACGGCCGCGTCATCGGAAGGAATGCTTCGTGGTCACGAAGTCCCAGGACCGCCGCAAGGTCCGCCTGTCCCGCGCCCTCGGCGTGGCCCTCACCCCGAAGGCCGCCCGCTACCTCGAGAAGCGTCCCTACGCTCCGGGCGAGCACGGCCGCACCAAGCGCAAGGCCGACAGCGACTACGCCGTCCGTCTGCGTGAGAAGCAGCGTCTGCGCGAGCAGTACGGCATCCGCGAGAAGCAGCTGCGCATCGCGTTCAACGAGGCTCGCCGCAAGGACGGCCTGACCGGTGAGAACCTGGTCGAGCTGCTCGAGATGCGTCTGGACGCCCTCGTCGTGCGCGCCGGCTTCGCCCGCACCACGGCCCAGGCCCGCCAGCTGGTCGTGCACCGCCACATCCTCGTCGACGGCCAGCTCGTCGACCGCCCGTCGTTCCGCGTGAAGCCGGGCCAGCTCATCCACGTGAAGCCGAAGTCGGAGTTGCTGGAGCCCTTCCAGGTCGCCGCGGCCGGCGGCCACGCGGAGGTCCTGCCCCCGGTTCCGGCCTACCTCGAGGTGGCCCTCGACAAGCTGGAGGCGCGCCTGGTGCGTCGCCCGAAGCGCGCGGAGGTCCCCGTGACCTGTGACGTGCAGCTCGTCGTCGAGTACTACGCGGCTCGCTGAGCGACTCTTAAGGGTCGTGCGGCTCGCAGAGCAGCGCACAGACGGAAGGCGCCGGGGGGACCCGGCGCCTTCCGCCGTTTCCGCATACGATGGAGGACGCCGTGCTTCGCGGCCTGCTCCCGGAGGTGACGAGATGAAGAACCTGTTGTGGCTGCTGATCGGCGTGATCGGCGGCTTCGTCGCGGCCCACTTCATGAACAAGGACCCGCGAGGACACGACATCCTCGCCGAGGTCGACGCACGGATCAGTGAGTTCACCGGCATCCTCGGGGACGCGTTCCGTGAGCAGGAGGCGCGTCTCGGCCAGGCGCAGCGCTCCGAAGACGCCTGACCGCCCCTCTTCCCCCCCCCACCCGCGAACGCCCAGGGCGTCCGTCGATCGAAGGACACTGCACACACCGATGAAGACTGCGGAGATCGCCCAGCGCTATCTGACCTATTTCGAGAAGAACGGGCACACCATCGTGCCCTCGGCCTCCCTGGTCAGTGACGACCCCACCCTGCTCTTCACGGTGGCGGGCATGGTTCCCTTCATCCCGTACCTGACCGGCGTCGTGCCCGCACCGCACCCCCGGATCGCGGACGTCCAGAAGTGCATCCGCACGAACGACATCGAGGAGGTCGGGAAGACCGCCCGGCACGGGACCTTCTTCCAGATGCTCGGCAACTGGTCGTTCGGCGACTACTTCAAGGAGGGAGCGATCCGCTACGCCTGGGAGCTGCTGACCTCCTCCGAGGCGGACGGCGGGCTCGGGTTCGACGAGAAGGACCTCTGGGTCACCGTCTTCGAGACCGACGACGAGGCCGAGTCCATCTGGCGGGACGTCATCGGGCTCAAGCCGGAGCGCATCCAGCGCCTCGGCCGCGCCGACAACTACTGGAACACCGGGCAGCCGGGCCCGGGCGGCCCGGACTCGGAGATCTTCTTCGACCGGGGTCCCTCGTACGGCAAGGACGGCGGGCCGGCCGTGGACGACTCGCGCTTCCTGGAGATCTGGAACCTCGTGTTCATGCAGGACTTCATCGAGAACGTCCGCGGCAAGACCGAGTTCGACATCGTCGGCGAGCTCCCGCAGAAGAACATCGACACGGGCATGGGGCTCGAACGCGTCGCCTTCCTCAAACAGGGCGTCGAGAACATGTACGAGACCGACCAGGTGCGTCCGGTCCTGGACCGCGCCGTCGAACTCTCGGGTCGTCGCTACGGCGTCGCGCACGAGGACGACGTCCGGTTCCGCGTCATCGCCGATCACGTGCGCTCCTCGCTCATGCTGCTCTCTGACGGTGTGCGCCCCTCCAACGAGGGACGCGGCTACATCCTCCGGCGGCTGATGCGCCGCACGATCCGCTCCATGCGGCTCCTGGGCGTGGACGCGCCCACCTTCCCGGAGCTGTTCGCCGTCTCCCGCGACGCGATGAAGAGCGCGTATCCGGTGCTCGAGACGGACTGGGCGCAGCTGTCCACGGCCGCCTTCGCCGAGGAGGAGACGTTCCTGCGCACGCTGGCGTCCGGCTCCACGATCCTGGATCTGGCCCTGGACGAGACCAAGAAGGGCGGCGGGCAGACGCTCAGCGGCTCCGAGGCCTTCCTGCTGCACGACACGTACGGCTTCCCCATCGACCTGACGCTGGAGATCGCCGAGGAGGCCGGGCTGAGCGTCGACCGAACGGCTTTCGACACCCTCATGCAGGAGCAGCGCGACCGGGCGAAGGCGGACGCCAAGAGCCGCAAGCGCCAGCTCGCGGACGTCTCCGTCTACCGCGACCTGCGCGCGCAGGGGGAGACCGCCTTCCTCGGCTACGAGCAGCTCGAGACCGAGTCCCGCGTGCTGGGGATCCTCGTCGACGGCCAGCCGGCGCCGAGCGCGAGCGAGGGCCAAGTGGCCGAGATCGTGCTCGCCGAGACCACCCTGTACGCCGAATCCGGCGGGCAGGTCGCCGACAAGGGGACGATCACGGGGGCCGGCTTCGTGCTGGACGTGCTCGACGTGCAGCGCCCCGTTCCCGGTCTGATCAGCCACACCGTCGAGGTGCGCCAGGGGCTGGTCTCGGTCGACGCGGCCGCGACCACCGTGGTGGACGCCGCGAACCGGCGGGCCGCCCGCCAGGCCCACTCCGCCACTCATCTCGTCCACGCCGCCCTGCGCGACACGCTGGGGTCGACAGCGACGCAGGCCGGTTCGCTCAACCGCGCCGGCTATCTGCGCTTCGACTTCTCCTGGGGGCAGGCGCTGTCGTCCGAGACGCGGAGCGAGATCGAGGACATCGCGAACCGCGCGGTGCAGGACTCGCTCGAGGTGACCACCCGCGTGCTGTCCCTGGACGAGGCGAAGGCCGCGGGCGCCATGGCGCTGTTCGGCGAGAAGTACGGCGAGCGGGTCCGGATGGTCGACATCGGCGGGCCGTGGTCGCGGGAGCTCTGCGCGGGCACCCACGTCTCCACGAGCGCGGAGATCGGGCTCATCAACCTCGTCGGCGAGTCATCGGTCGGCGCCTCCAACCGCCGCATCGAGGCGCTGGTCGGAGCGGACGCGTTCCGCGAGCTCGCCGCCGAACGCGCGATCGTGTCGCAGCTCACGTCCTCGCTCAAGACGCCGCGGGAGCAGCTCCCGGCGCGCATCGCCGAGATCGCCGCCCAGCTCAAGGCCGCCGAGAAGCGGATCGCCCAGTTCGAGGCGAAGGAACGCGCCGGACGCGTGCCGGCGATCGCCCAGTCCGCCGTCGAGGTCGGACGGTTCCGTCTCGTGGCGCACGATCTCGGTGACGTGGAGACGGCGGACGAGGTCCGCGAGGTCGCCATCGGTGTCCGTGACGCCCTGTCTGCGGATCCCGGGGTGAGCGTGGTCTCCGGCGTCGCCAACGGCCGTCCGCTCGTCGTCGTGGCGACGACGGAGACGGCGCGATCGGCCGGCGCGAAGGCCGGGGCCCTCGCGAAGCTCGCCGCCGGCGTGCTCGGCGGCGGGGGCGGCGGTCGGGACGATGTGGCCCAGGGAGGCGGTCAGCACCGCACGGAGCTGCCCGCGGCCTTCACGGCGATCGAGCAGGAGCTGCGCCGCGCGTGAGCGGGTTCCGGCGCGGGGTGCGGCTCGGCATCGACGTGGGACGCAGTCGCGTCGGTGTGTCCCGCTGCGACCCGGACGGTCTTCTCGCAGTGCCCGTCGAGACCGTCCCGCGCGACGATGCGTCCGTCGTCCGTCTGCACGAGCTCGCCGTCGAGCACGAGCCCGTCGAGATCGTGGTGGGCCTGCCGATCAACCTCCGCGGCGAGGACACCGTATCCACCCAGGACGCGCGCGACTTCGCCGCCGCCGTCGCCCGCCGGACCGGAGTGCCGGTGCGGCTGGTGGACGAGCGGCTGAGCACGGTGACGGCGCACGCCGCCCTGCGGGCGTCCGGTCGCACGCAACGGGGTTCTCGTGGCATTGTGGATCAGGTCGCCGCCGTGGTGCTGCTGCAGCAGGCCGTCGACATCGAGAAGAGCACCGGCACCCCGACCGGAACCCTGATCACGCTCGACGAGGAGACTCCCTGAACATGCCTGATCGCCCCGAGCCGTCCCCCGAGTCCGGAGCGGATTCGCTGAACGACCTGTTCCGGTCGCTGCCCGATCCGAAGCAGCCGGAGAAGCCGGCGTCGGCGAACGAGGGTCCCACCCCGGGATCGCGGCGGGCCGCGCGCGCTGCCGCAGCCCGCGAGGCGAAGGACCAGGCGGCCCGTGTCGCGCAGGGGCTGCCTCCGGAGACGGCGCCCGCCGCGGCGGGGGACGGCGGATCGCGCGCCACGGAGACGAGGGCGACGAGCGCAGCGGAGACGGTGGACACCGCCACGCAGGCTGCACCGGTCGTCGTGACCGCCGAGCCGCGTGCGACCCTGGACGACCTGTTCGCTCAGGAGGAGGAGACGACGAAGCCCGCCAAGCCCCAGCGCCGTGCCGGATGCCTGATCGCCCTCATCATCGTCCTCGCCCTGGTGGGAGGCGCCGTCGCCGGCGGCGTCTGGGTGATGAACACCTACGGCGACAAGATCAACGAGGTCATGGGCTGGGGGCCGCCGAAGGACTACGAGCCCGGCGAGGCGACGGGCGAGGCCCTCGTCACCATCAGCGAGGGCGACTCGGGAGCCGACGTCTCCGTCGCGCTCTACCGCGCCGGGGTGACCAAGACCGAGGACGTGTTCTACGACACCCTCGTCGACCAGGGCACCTCCCTCACGTTCTTCCCCGGCGTCTACAAGTTCCAGCAGAAGATGACCGCCGAGGCCGTCATCGAGGCCATGCAGTCCGGCGAGAACAAGATGGAGAACTCGGCGCTGATCCGCGAGGGGCTCACGGTCGAGGCGACGCTGCAGACCATCGCGGAGAGCCTCGCGGTCCCGCTCGACCAGCTCCAGGCCGCGGCGGCCGATCCGGCGTCGTTCGGCGTCAACGCGCCGTCGCTGGAGGGGTGGCTGTTCCCTGCCCTGTACGAGTTCGCGCCGGAGTCGAGCGCGCACGACATCCTTGCGAAGCTCGTCGAGCGGACCCGGGAGTCGCTGGCGGCCGCCGGAGTGCCGGCGGGCGACGAACAGCGGGTGCTGACGATCGCGTCGATCATCGAGCGCGAGGCCCGCGCGCAGGACGACTTCTACAAGGTGTCCCGCGTGATCCAGAACCGTCTGGATCAGGACATGATGCTGCAGATGGACTCGACCGCGCAGTACGGCTACGGCGAGCTGCACAAGGGATCCGCGAGCACCTCGGAGGAGGCCCAGCACGACGACAACCCGTGGAACACCTACGTCGTCCAGGGGCTGCCGGCCACGCCGATCGCGAACCCCGGAGATCTCGCGATCGACGCGGCGATGCACCCGGTGGCGGGGCCGTGGCTGTACTTCGTGACCGTCAACCTGGACACCGGCGAGACGGTGTTCACGCAGACCTACGAGGAGCACCAGGCGGCCATCGACAAGTGGCGGCAGTGGTGCACCGAGAACCCCGACTCCGGATGCTGAGCGACGAGGAGGCCGCGTCCCGTGCCTCCCGTCTGCTGGCGGTCTGGGGGGATCCGATCGACCACAGCCGGTCCCCGGCCCTGCACGGCGCCGCCTACCGGGCCCTGGGCCTCGACTGGCACTACGGCCGCCGTCGGGTCGACGCCGCGGGCTTCCGGGCGGCCGTGGACGGTCTGGACGGCCGCTGGCACGGGCTCTCTCTGACGATGCCGCTCAAGGAGGAGGCGTTCGCCTGGGCTCGGCACCGCGATCGGCACGCCGTCCTCACCGGCGCCGCCAACACCGTGGTCCTCGACGGACCGCGGCGGGGACACGTCTGGAACACCGACGTCGGCGGGCTGGTCCGCGCGCTGATCGAGGCCGGAGTCTCCGGCGCGGGCTCGGTGCGGATCCTCGGTGCGGGAGCGACGGCCGCGTCGGCGCTCGTCGCCGCGTCCGAGCTCGGCGCCGAGCGCGTGGAGGTCGCCGCACGCCGCCCGGAGGCCGCCGGTCCGCTTCGGCGCATCGCGGCGCAGCTGGATCTACCGGTCGAGGTCATCCCGTTCGACGCCGCCGAACACGCGGTCGATCTCACGATCGCGACGCTGCCGGGAGGGGCCGCACCGGACGCGCGCGCCACCGCCCGGCTCGCGGCGACCGGGGGAGCGCTGTTCGACGTCGCCTATGCGCCGTGGCCGTCCGCTCTGGCCTCTGCCTGGGACGGCGCGCCAGCGCTTCCGGGACTCGGGATGCTCCTGCATCAGGCGGTGCTCCAGGTCCGCGTGTTCGTCTCCGGCGAGCTCGACGAGCCGCTGCCGAATGAGGACGTCATCGTGGCAGAGATGCGCCGCGCCGTCATGGGAGACTAGAGCAATGCTCCGCGTCCTGACCGCCGGCGAATCGCACGGCCCCGAACTCATCGCCGTCATGGAGGGTCTTCCCGCCGGCGTCCCGCTGTCCTCCGAGGCCATCCAGGCGGATCTGGCGCGGCGCAAGCTCGGGTACGGGCGCGGGTCGCGGATGAAGTTCGAGCAGGACGAGCTCACGATCTCCGGCGGCGTCCGCCACGGGAAGACCCTGGGCAGCCCCATCGCCCTGCGGATCGGCAACACCGAGTGGCCCAAGTGGGTCGAGGTCATGAACCCCGAGCCGGTCGAGATCACCGACCGGTCCCGGGGCCGCAGCGCCCCGTTGACACGTCCGCGTCCGGGCCACGCGGACCTCGTCGGCATGCAGAAGTACGGATTCGATGAGGCCCGCCCGATCCTCGAACGCGCGAGCGCTCGGGAGACCGCCGCGCGCGTCGCCCTCGGAGCGGTCGCCCGGTCCTTCCTGTCCGAGCTGGGCATCGAGCTGGTCAGCCACACCCTCTCGATCGGCCCGGTGCAGGTTCCCGAGGGCGCACCGCTCCCGTCGCCGACGGACGTCGCGGCGCTCGATGCGGATCCGCTGCGCTGCTTCGACGCGGAGACGTCCGCGCGCATGGTCGCCGAGGTCGACGCGGCACGCAAGGACGGGGACACGCTCGGCGGGATCGTGGAGGTGCTGGCGTACGGGCTCCCGCCCGGGCTCGGCTCCCACGTGCACTGGGACCGACGGCTGGACGGCCGCCTCGCGCAGGCGCTGATGAGCATCCAGGCGATCAAGGGCGTCGAGGTCGGTGACGGGTTCGAGACCACGCGGCGGCGCGGATCGGCCGCCCACGACGAGCTCTTCCTCGCCGAGGACGGCATCACGCGCGGGTCGGATCGGGCGGGAGGCACCGAGGGCGGCATGTCCACGGGGACGGTCCTGCGCGTCCGCGCCGGGATGAAGCCGATCGCGACGGTCCCGCACGCGCTGCGGACGGTCGACGTCGCGGAGGGCGAGCCGGCCACGGCGCACCACCAGCGCTCGGACGTGTGCGCCGTCCCCGCGGCGGGCGTGGTGGCCGAGGCGATGGTCGCCATCGAGCTGGCCCGCGCGGTCCTCGAGAAGTTCGGGGGCGACAGCGTCGGGGAGACCCGCCGCAACCTGGAGTCGTACCTCGCCGCCATCCCCGAGGAGCTGCGCACCGCACCGGCGTCCGAGGCGGCGCTTCTGCTGCACGATGACTGACGATCCTGGACGGGAGACCCGCGCCGGCACGACGGCCGACGACGTCGTCGTGCTCGTGGGCCCGATGGGAGCGGGCAAGACGAGCGTCGGCCGTCGCGTCGCGCGCGGGCTCGGCACCCGGTTCACGGACACCGACAAGGCGATCGCCCGGCGGCATGGCCCGATCCCGGCGATCTTCGCCGAGCATGGCGAGCAGCAGTTCCGGCTCTGGGAGCGCGACGCGGTCGCGGAGGCGCTCGAGAGCGGCGGCGTCGTCTCGCTGGGCGGCGGCGCGGTCGTGACGGCGTCGGTCCGCGAGCTCCTGCGTCCCGTGCCGGTGGTGCTGCTCACCGTGTCGCCGGAAGCGGTGGCGGACCGGATCGCCGGGTCATCCCGCCCGCTGCTTTCCGGAGCGGCCGGTGAGACGGAGGCGTCGCCCGAGTCGGCGCTGGAACGCTGGCGGCGCATCGCCGACGAGCGGGCCCCGTGGTACGCCGAGGTGGCGGACGCGGTCTTCGACACGTCTCGTGTCCCGATGGCGCGGGTGGCGGATCAGATCGTCGAATGGATGAGAGGACGAGCATGAGCGACAGCACGGTGATCCCGGTCACGGGACGCGACGCGTACGAGATCACGGTGGGGCGCGGCATCCTCGACGAAGTCTCGCGGGCCCTCGATCCCGGCGTCCGAAAAGTCCTGGTGGTCCACCCGCCGACCCTCTCCGGCCGGGCCGCGCAGCTGCGCGACCGCCTGCTCGCCGACACCGCCGACGGCCCGCGCGAGGTGCTCCTGGCGGAGATCCCCGACGCCGAGCAGGGCAAGCGCATCGAGGTCGCGGCCTTCTGCTGGCAGGTGATGGGGCAGGCGGACTTCACCCGGACGGACGCCGTCATCGGATACGGCGGCGGCGCGGTCACGGACCTGGCCGGGTTCGTCGCGGCCACGTGGCTGCGGGGCGTGCAGGTCGTCCAGGTGCCGACGACGGTGCTGGGACTCGTCGACGCCGCAGTGGGCGGGAAGACCGGTGTGAACACCGCGGAGGGGAAGAACCTCGTCGGTGCCTTCTGGGCGCCGCGCGCCGTGGTCGGCGACCTCGACGAGCTCACCAGTCTCAGCCCCAACGAGGCCACCGCCGGATTCGCCGAGGTGGTCAAGGCCGGCTTCATCTGGGCACCGGAGATCCTCGACATCGTCGAGGCGGATCCGCAGCGTGCGGTGGATCCCGCCACGGACGAGTTCCGGCGCGCCGTGGAGCTAGCCATCGACATGAAGGCCCGTGTCGTGTCCGAGGACTTCCGGGAGGCGGGCCAGCGCGAGATCCTCAACTACGGGCACACGCTCGGACACGCCATCGAGCACTCCGAGCGCTACCAGTGGCGCCACGGCGCGGCGGTGTCCGTCGGGATGATGTACGCGGCCGAGCTGTCACGCCTGGCCGGTCGCCTCTCGGACGCCGTGGCCGATCGGCACCGCACGGTCCTCGACCTCCTCGGTCTTCCGCGCACCTACCGCGCCGGAGCATGGTCCCAGCTTCTGGCGACCATGCAGCGCGACAAGAAGACCCGCGGAGGCATGCTCCGATTCATCGTGCTGGACGACCTCGCCAAGCCCACGGTGCTGCAGGCGCCCGACGAGACGCTGCTGTTCGCGGCCTACCAGGAGGTCGGTGCATGACGGTCCAGGTCCGCAGGATCCGCATGGACGAGTGGGAGCAGGTGCGCGACCTCCGCCTGCGGGCCCTCGCGGACCCGGCCGCCGGCATCGCCTTCCTGGACACCGTGGCCGGGGCATCCGCACAGCCGGACGACTTCTGGCGACTGCGCGCGGCCAAGGCGGCGGTCGGGACGGGGGCCGCGCAGTTCATCGCCGTGGAAGACACGGGGCAGTGGTGCGCGACGCTGACGGTCCTCCACGCCGACGGGCCTGAGCGCACCGGCCTCGTCGTCGGGGTGTACGTCGCCGAAGGGCGCCGCGGCACCGGGACGATCGACGCGCTCTTCGACGAGGCCGCCCGGTGGGCGGCCGACGCGGGAGCGACCGCGCTCACTCTCGACGTCCACGTGGACAACGCGCGGGCGCAGGCGGCCTACGCGCGCAACGGCTTCGTCCGCACCGGGGAGATCGCCGAAGCGTCGATCGGCCGGGAGTACGTGATGCGTCGCGAGCTGGAGCCGAGCCGCTGATACCGTGAACGCGTGACCCCGCATCGACGTCTCCTGCTCGTCAACGGACCGAACCTGAACCTCCTCGGGACCCGCGAGCCGGATCTGTACGGCTCGGCCACCCTCGCCGACGTCGAGCGTCTGACCATGGAGGCGGCGGCGGAGAGCGGATACGCGCTCCGGACGGTGCAGAGCAACCACGAGGGCGTCCTGATCGACGCGATCCAGGCGGCCCGCGACGACTGCGCGGGCATCGTGATCAACCCCGGCGGCCTGACCCACACGTCCGTGTCGCTCCGGGACGCGCTGACCGGCGTCGCACTGCCGTTCGCCGAGGTGCACATCACGGACGTCTCACAGCGGGAGGAGTTCCGTCGCTTCTCCTTCCTCCACGACGTCGCGGCGGTCCGGATCATCGGGCGCGGCGTGGACGGCTACGCCGAGGCGGTCCGCGCCCTGGTGCCTCTGCTCTGAACAGCGGGGCGCTCTGCGGGCAGCGCCGAGGAGCCAGGGCAGCGCGTCCGGACGCCGGGGGACCGCCCCGGCGAGGCGGGGGCGCGGGCATCCCGTAGAATCGACTGTCGGCACCGCGCGGAACCGCCGGGACGGCCCCTGATCTTCGACACGAACGGAACCTTCAGCGCATGGCATCGACCGCAGACATCAAGAACGGCGTCGTCCTCTCCATCGACGGCCAGCTCTGGACCGTCATCGAGTTCCAGCACGTCAAGCCCGGCAAGGGCGGCGCGTTCGTGCGGACCAAGCTGAAGAACGTCGTCACCGGCAAGGTCGTCGACCGCACCTACAACGCGGGCGCGAAGGTCGACATCGAGAACGTCGACCGGCGAGACTTCACCTACCTGTACACGGACGGCGACAGCTTCGTCTTCATGGACCAGGAGGACTACGACCAGATCAACGTCCCGGCAGCCACCGTCGGCGACGCGAAGAACTTCATGCTGGAGAACCAGCAGGTCCAGATCGCGATGAACAACGGCAACCCGCTGTACATCGAGCTGCCCGCCTCCGTGGTCCTCGAGGTCACCTACACCGAGCCGGGTCTGCAGGGCGACCGCTCGTCCGCCGGCACCAAGCCCGCCACGCTCGAGACCGGGTACGAGATCCAGGTCCCGCTGTTCCTCGAGACCGGCACGAAGGTCAAGGTCGACACCCGCTCGGGCGACTACCTCGGCCGCGTCAACGACTGACCGGCGGATCTGAGTGAGCGCACGCACCAAGGCGCGCAAGCGCGCCCTCGACATCCTCTTCTCGTCGGACGTCCGCGGCGACGAGCTCGCCGTCACCCTGGCGGCCGAGGCGAAGCGCGCGGCGGCGGAGCCCGCCCGTGAGGCGTCGTGGCTGTACGCGCGCGAGATCGTCGACGGCATCGTCGATCACCGTGAGGAGATCGACGAGCTGATCACGACGCACAGCCGGGACTGGAAGCTCGACAGGATGCCCGCCGTCGACCGCGCGCTGCTGCGGATCGGCGTCTGGGAGATCGTGCACAACGACGAGGTCCCCACCGCCGTGGCGATCGACGAGGCTGTGGAGCTGGCCAAGGAGTTCTCCACGGACGAGTCCGGCGCGTTCGTCCATGGCGTGCTGGCGCGGGTGGCCCGCGCCGTCTGACCGGCTCCGACCCGGCGGTCGCGCGGCCGGGATGTCGGTGGCGAACGGCAGGATGATCGGCGATGACCCCTCCTGAACCGACCGACGGCTGGCGATCCTTGATCCCGCCGCCCGGAGAGGCGCGGACACCGCTCGCCCTCGGGGTGGAGCTGCGCCGGCGCGCTCGTGCGGACGCTCAGCAGTGGGCGCCCCGGCCGCTGCGGACGGCCACGGCCCGGGACCTCGTCAAAGACCCGGGGGAGCTGTTCCTCGGTGTGCGTCCGCTGATCCGCAACGCCGCCGACGACGCGTGGATCCAGGGCGATGCGAGCTGGGACGCGGTCCGCCGTCGGGGCAGCCGGTTCGACGCCGCGCAGTCGCGGTGGTTCGCCGATCTCCTGAGCATCTGCCGCGACTCGCTCCTGTCCGGGACGGCGGGCGACTGGCTGCTGCTGGATCCGGTCTCCTCGGGCGTGCTGTGGTCCCACCTCGCACGCGCCCGCGCGGAGCGGATCCCGCTGGTCGCGACCGAGCGCTCGACGAGCCTGCGCTGGCGCGACGACCTGGTCGTGCGCGCATCGGTCGAGCGCGACGAGGGGGGAGCCCTCCTACTCGCGGCGGAGGGCGAGGCGGACGGCGAGACCTTCCCGGCCGGCACGGTCCATCCGGTCGGGGAGGAGGGGGCGTACGCGCACCGGGTCGTCGGCGCGCGGATCGAACTGGTGCTGGGCCCCGTGGCCGTGCCGCCCGTCCTGGGCGCGCTGCTGAACGCCGCGGAGCCGCTCGTGGTCCCACCGGGTGAGCAGGAGGCGTTCTTCCGCGAGGCCTATCCGCTGCTGCGCCGCGGCACCGATCTGCGGGCCGGGCGGGGCGTGACCCTTCCGGCGCCGCCCGTCCCTCGGCCGCTGCTGGTCCTCGACCATCGCCGGGACGACGACGCGGTGGCCTTCCGGTTCTGGTGGGACTACGCCGGATACGGACGCGTCGGGCTGGACGAACCGGTCAGCGGACGCGACATGCGGGATCCGGAGCGCGAGGCGCTGGAGCGCGCCGAGCTGGTCGAGTCCTGGACGGCGGTGACGCCGCCCCCGTTCGCCGCGGAGGGGGTGAGACGCGGTACGGACGCGGCGGAGTTCGTCACCGACGTGGTGCCCGCACTGGAGACGCGCGGAGTGGCGATCGAGCACGTCGGGCCCCGGCGCCCCTACGCGCGGCTCACGGGCGAGCCGGAGATCACCGTGTCGACGGTCGAGTCCACGGACCCGGACTGGTTCGACCTCGGCGTGCTGGTCCGGATCGACGGGCGCAGCATTCCGTTCCAGCCCCTGTTCCGGGCGCTGAGCCTGCGGCACGGCAAGCTGAAGCTCGTCGACGGGTCGTGGTTCTCGCTGCGCCACCCCGCCTTCGACCGACTGAAGGAGCTCCTGGACGAGGCCGCGGAGCTCGCCGAGTGGGAGACCGGTCCGCGGATCGCCCGGACGCACCTCGCGCTGTGGGAGGACTTCGAGGACCTCGCGCACGAGGCGCTGCCCGCGCGGACCTGGCGCGCGGCGGTCGCGGAGCTGCGGGCGACCGACTCCGTCGACCCGCCACCGGTCCCGAGCGTCATCCGTGCAGAGCTGCGCCCGTATCAACGAGACGGGTTCGGCCGACTCGCCCTCCTCTGGCGGCATCGGCTCGGCGGGGTGCTCGCCGACGACATGGGACTCGGCAAGACCCTGCAGATCCTCGCCCTCATCGCGCACGCGCGGGAGGCTCCCGCCGGGCCCGGCCACGAGAGCGACCCGCCGTTCCTCGTCGTGGCGCCCACCTCGGTCGTCGCCGTCTGGGCGCGGGAGGCGGAGCGGTACGCCCCGGGTCTTCGCGTCGCGGTGGCGGACCGGACCCGCGCGCGTCGCGGCGTGCCTCTGAGCGAGCTCCGCCGCGGCGCCGACGTGGTGTTGACCTCCTACGCCGTCCTCCGCATCGACGCGGACGAGTTCACGACCGAAGGCCGTGCGCCGCTGCCGTGGTCCGGCGTGGTGCTCGATGAGGCCCAGCACGTGAAGAACCCGGGCACCCGCGTCCACCAGGCTGCGGCGGCGCTGTCCGCACGGGCGGTGTACGCTGTCACGGGGACGCCCATCGAGAACGGTCTCGCCGAGCTGTGGGCGATCCTCAGCCTGACGAGTCCCGGCCTGTTCCCGTCCGCCCGGCGGTTCCGCGAGGAGTACATCCAGCCGATCGAGCAGGGGAAGGTCCCGGAGAACGCGGAGGGCGCGCCGTACCGGCAGGCGCGGATCGAACGTCTTCGCCATCGCGTCCGCCCCTTCGTCATCCGTCGGACCAAGGAACTCGTGGCCGCGGACCTCCCGGAGCGGCAGGAGCAGATCCTGCGCGTCGAGCTCGCTCCCGCGCATCGTGCCCGCTATGACGCCGTGCTCCAGCGCGAGCGCCAGAAGGTCCTCGGTCTTCTGCCGGATCTCGACCGGAACCGCTTCATCGTCTTCCGGTCGCTGACGCTGCTGCGCATGCTGAGTCTGGCGCCCGGGCTCATCGACCCTGAGGACGCCGCGATCGCGTCGCGGAAGCTCGAGACGCTGGTGGAACGGCTCCTGGAGCTGCGGGCGGAGGGCCACCGGGCCCTCGTGTTCAGCCAGTTCACGTCGTTCCTCGGGCTGGCGCAGACGCGCCTGAGCCGCGCGGGTCTGCGCGTCGCCTATCTCGACGGGGCGACCCGTGACCGCGATCGTGTCGTGCAGGGCTTCCGCGAGGGCGATCACGACGTCTTCCTGCTCAGCCTGAAGGCGGGCGGGGTGGGTCTGACCCTGGTCGAGGCGGACTACGTGTTCCTGCTGGACCCGTGGTGGAACCCCGCGGCGGAGTCGCAGGCGATCGACCGCGCGCACCGCATCGGCCAGGACAGGCCGGTCTTCGCGTACCGGATGATCGCCGCCGACACCATCGAGGAGAAGGTCCTGGCGCTCCAGCAGCGCAAGTCGCGCCTGTTCGCGGCGGTCATGGACGACGAGGACCTCTTCGCGGGGGCGCTGACGGCCGAGGACATCCGCGGCCTGCTCGAGGACTGACCGCTCAGACCCCGGGGGACGGGTTTGTCACGGCTCGCCTCGGCGGGTTCCGAGGAGCGCGCCGGTAGAATCGTCCGCGTCCCCGGCGCCTTCCTCACCGGGGCGCTCAGGAGGACACGCATGCGGATCACGGGACTCGGCCACGCCGGGATGTTCATCGAGACGGTGGGCGGGAACATCATCTGCGACCCCGTTCTCGGCCCCTCGTTCTACGGATCCTGGTTCCCGTTCCCGGACAACCGCGGCCTGGACTGGGAGCGGCTCGGGCGCGAGGCGGACTTCCTGTACATCTCGCACCGGCACCGCGACCACTTCGACCCGCGCCTGCTCGAGCGATACATCCGCAAGGACATCGAGGTGCTCCTGCCGGAATACCCGACCGACGACCTCGAGCGCGACATCCGCGCCCTCGGCTACGAGAACATCACCTACGCACCGGCCGGCGAGATCATCGAGCGCGGGGACCTCAAGATCATGATCACGCCGCTGCGGGCGCCCAGCGACGGCCCCATCGGGGACTCGTCGCTGAGCGTCGACGACGGCACAGCCTCGATCCTGAACCAGAACGACTCCCACCCGCTCGACCTCGAGAAGCTCATGGCGTTCGGCAAGCCCGAGGCCTACTTCACCCAGGTGTCCGGCGCGATCTGGTGGCCGATGGTCTACGACCTCCCCATGGACGCGAAGCAGAACTTCGCCCGGCTGAAGCGGGAGGCGCAGAACAAGCGCGCGATGTACTACATCGAGAAGGTGGACGCGCCGCATGTGTTCCCGATGGCCGGCCCGCCCATGTTCCTGCGTGACGACCTCTTCGAGTTCAACGGCACCGGTCGCAACGGCGAGGCGATCTTCACCGATCAGAAGGAGTTCCTCGCCCACATGAAGGAGCTCGCGCCGCAGTACGACGGGCACCTGTTCCTCCCCGGCACGCTCGTCGAGATGGACCGCGGCGAACTCACGGTGACGCAGACGCTGTACTCCGAGGAGGAGATCCGGCACATCTTCGACGAGAAGTGGGATTACCTGGAGGAGCAGCGGGCGTCGCGTCAGCAGGAGCTGCGCGACGAGGAGGCGACGCGCGCCGACGTGATCCCGCCGGCCGAGATGCTCCAGGCCATCAAGGAGTGGTGGGAGCCGCTGCTGAAGAAGTCCCGGACGATCCGGCTCGGGGTCGGGGGCAACGTCCGATTCCGCATCGGCGAGCTGGACATGGTGGTGGACTTCCCGCGGGCGAAGGTCCGGGAATACGCGGGGGAGGAGTGCATCTACTGGTACACGATCCCCGCAGACCTCGTCTCCACGAACATCCGCGATCACGAGATCGACTGGTCGAACTCGATCTTCCTCTCGATGCAGTTCTCCGTCGGGCGCAGCGGCAAGTTCAACGAGTTCCTGACCACGTTCCTCAAGTGCCTCTCCACCGACCGGATCGAGTACGTGGAGAACTGGTACCAGGAGCAGACGGACCAGACCGAGGACGCCGAGATCGGCGACTGGGTCGTGCAGCGCCGCTGCCCGCACCTGCGCGCCGACCTGACCCGCACCGGGAAGATCGACGAGGACGGCGTGCTCACCTGCTCCATGCACGACTGGAAGTGGGACCTGAAGACCGGCCGCTGCCTCTCCACGAGCGGCCACCCGATCCGCGCCGCGAAGGTGGACGAGGTCACCGAGGAAGCGCTCCGCATCGGCGCCTGATCCCCGAAGCCTCCGCGAGCCCGCGCGCGAGAACAGGCGAACACGCGAGTTCAGGCACCCCGCCGCCGCGGCGGCCTGAACTCGCGCGATTGCCTGAGCCGGCGCGGCGGGTCGCGCCGGGGCGGGACGCTAGACTGCAGGCATCAGCAACCTTTAACACCGTCCTGTGAGGCGGAGAAGGGAGTGGCGGATGAGCGCACGCATCGTGCTGCAGGAAGCCGACATACGCCGGGCTCTGACCCGCATCGCCCACGAGATCCTCGAGTCGAACCGGGGCGCCGAGAACCTCGTCCTCCTGGGGATCCCGACCCGCGGGGTCGCCCTCGCCGAGCGTCTGGGCCAGCTCATCAGCAGCATCGCCCAGACGGACGTGCCGGTCGGATCCCTCGACGTGACGCTCTACCGCGACGATCTGGCGAAGCACCCGACGCGGTCCCCGCAGCGGACGGAGATCCCCGCCGGAGGGATCGACGGACGCACCGTCATCCTCGTCGACGACGTCCTGTTCTCGGGCCGCAGCATCCGCGCCGCTCTCGACGCGCTGCAGTCGATCGGTCGCCCGGCGATCGTCCGGCTGGCGATCCTCGTCGACCGCGGGCACCGGGAACTCCCGATCCGCCCCGACTTCATCGGGAAGAACATCCCGTCCGCGCGCACCGAACGGGTGAACGTGCGGCTGCGCGAGGACGACGGCGAGGAGTACGTGAGCATCGACGACCCGGCGGCACGCGCATGAGGCACCTCCTGGACACGCGCTCGCTCGCGCGCACGGACGCCCTGCGGATCCTCGACGTCGCGGAGGACATGGCCGACACCCAGTCCCGCGAGGTCAAGAAGCTCCCGACGCTGCGCGGCAAGACGGTCGTCAACCTCTTCTTCGAGGACTCCACCCGCACGCGCATCTCCTTCGAGGCGGCGGCGAAGCGCCTGTCCGCCGACGTCATCAACTTCGCCGCGAAGGGCTCGAGCGTGTCCAAGGGCGAGAGCCTGAAGGACACCGCCCAGACCCTCCAGGCGATGGGCGCCGACGCGGTCGTCATCCGGCACTCCGCCTCCGGGGCGCCGCAGACGCTCGCGACGAGCGGCTGGATCTCGGCCGGCGTCGTCAACGCCGGAGACGGCACGCACGAGCACCCCACCCAGGCACTGCTGGACGCCTTCACGATCCGCAAGCGCCGCTTCGGTGCGGACAGTCGGGGGCGCGACCTCTCCGGAGTGCGGGTCGTGATCGTGGGCGACGTGCTGCACTCGCGCGTCGCCCGGTCGAACGTCTGGCTCCTCGCCGCCCTCGGCGCGGACGTGACCCTGGTGACCCCGCCGACGCTCATCCCGCAGGACGTCTCCGCGTGGCCCGTGCGCGTCGTCTACGACCTGGACGTCGCGCTGGCGGACGAGCCGGACGCCGTGATGATGCTGCGCATCCAGCTGGAGCGGATGAATGCCGCCTTTTTCCCGAGTGAGCGGGAGTATTCGCGACGGTGGGGACTGGACCCGGCGCGGCTGGAGCGACTCGCGGGCGATAGCATTGTGCTGCACCCGGGCCCGATGAACCGAGGCCTGGAGATCTCCTCCGCCGCGGCGGATTCCCCGCGATCCACCGTGCTCGAGCAGGTCGCGAACGGAGTGTCGGTGCGAATGGCGGTGCTGTACCTGCTGCTGGCGGGAGAACGGATGGAAGACGCGATGGTCGAGGCCGGGACGGAGCGGACCCGATGAGCGCGGATGTCATCTACCGCGGCGCACGCATCACCGGAGGCGAGAGCGCGGACATCCTCGTCCGGGACGGTCTCATCGCCGAGGTGGGCGCCGGTGTGAGCAGTGCGGGCGCGCGCATCGTGGACGCGGCGGGCCTCATCGCCCTTCCCGGCCTCGTCGATCTGCACACGCACCTGCGCGAGCCCGGGTACGAGGCGTCGGAGACGGTCCTGTCCGGCACGCGCGCCGCGGCGGCGGGCGGGTTCACCGCGGTCTTCGCCATGCCCAACACCTCGCCGGTGGCCGACTCCGCGGGCGTCGTCGAGCAGGAGCTCGCGCTCGGCGAGGCCGCCGGCTACGCCAGGGTCCAGCCCATCGGCGCGGTCACGGTCGGCCAGAAGGGCGAGCGCCTCGCGGAGCTCGGGGCGATGGCCTCCTCGCGCGCGAACGTCCGTGTGTTCAGCGACGACGGCTTCTGCGTCTGGGACCCGCTCATCATGCGCCGCGCGCTCGAGTACGTGAAGGCGTTCGGCGGGGTGATCGCCCAGCACGCGCAGGACCCGCGGCTCACCGAGGGCGCGCAGATGAACGAGGGCGTGGTCTCCGCGGAGTTGGGGCTCGCCGGCTGGCCGGCGGTGGCCGAGGAGTCCATCATCGCCCGCGACGTGCTCCTCGCCGAGCACGTCGGCTCCCGGCTGCATGTCTGCCACCTCTCCACCGCGGGGTCGGTCGACATCATCCGGTGGGCCAAGAAGCGCGGCATCGCCGTCACGGCGGAGGTCACGCCGCACCACCTGCTGCTGACCGACGAGCTCGTGCGCGGCTACGACGCGCGTTTCAAGGTGAACCCGCCGCTTCGCCGCGAAGAGGACGTGCTCGCCGTCCGCGAGGGGCTCGCCGACGGGACGATCGACATCGTCGCCACCGATCATGCGCCGCACCCGGACGAGAGCAAGGCCTGCGAGTGGCAGGCGGCGGCGAACGGGATGGTGGGCCTGGAGAGCGCTCTGCGCGTGGTGCACCAGTCGATGGTCGCCACGGGCCTGCTGGACTGGACCGACGTCGCGCGCGTGCTGAGCACGGCCCCCGCGCGCATCGGGTCCCTCGCCGGGCACGGCACCCCGATCGCGGTCGGGGAGCCCGCGGAGTTCACCCTGTACGACGCCGACGCCGGGGGAGAGTTCACGACCGCGGACCTGCGCGGGCAGAGCGTCAACTCGCCGTACCTCGGCCGCGACCTTCCCGGGTCGGTGCGCTGGACGGTGCACCGCGGCTACGAGACGCTGGCGGACGGCGCGGTGGTCGAGGAGCTGGACGCATGACGCGGGAGCTCGCGCTCATCATCACCCTCGCCGTCACCGCCCTGATCCTCGTGAGCATGGTGGTCGCGTGGCGGGCACGGCTCCGACGTGACGCCGGGCTGACGGCGCCGCTCGGCGTCCCCGAGCACGCCGAGGTGACGAGTCGCCACGAGGTCCTCTACGTGGCCACGACACGGCACGACGAGCCGCTCGAGCGTCTGGCGGTGAAGCCCCTCGTCTATCGGGCGCGCGGCGAGGCGGTCGTCACAGACCGCGGTCTCGCGCTCAGCCTCGACGGCGCCCCGACCGTGTTCCTCGCGTCTCGCCGCCTCGTCGCGGTCGACCGCGCGACCGTCACGATCGACCGCGTCGTCGAACCGGGAGGCCTCGTCCGCGTCGCCTGGCGTATCGACGACGAGACGATCGTGGACAGCTATCTCCGATTCATCGGCGACCCGGCCGCCGTGATCACCGAACTTCAGCGCCTGAGCGCTGCACCCGACCAGGGAGCGAACGAATGACCCTCACACCCGCACCGACCACCCCCGGCCCGGCCCGCGCCGTGCTCGTCCTGGAGGACGGCACCCGCCACGTCGGCCGCCCCTACGGCGCCGAAGGCATCACCCTCGGCGAGGTGGTGTTCTCCACCGGGATGTCCGGCTACCAGGAGACCCTCACCGACCCGTCCTACGCCGGGCAGATCGTCTTGCAGACCGCCCCGCACATCGGCAACACGGGCATGAACGAGGAGGACCCGGAGTCCCGGCGCATCTGGGTGTCCGGGTACATCGTGCGCGACCCCTCGCGCGTCGTCTCGAACTGGCGGGCGAACAGCTCGCTCGACGACCTGCTGGTGCGTGACGGGATCGTCGGCATCCGCGGCATCGACACGCGCGCCGTCACCCGGCACATCCGTGCCGCCGGCTCGATGCGCGGCGGGATCTTCTCCGGCGCGGACGCCGAGCGCGACCCCGAGGAGCAGCTGCGCCTCGTCACCGAGGCCCCGGAGATGTCCGGACGCAACCTGTCTGCCGAGGTCTCGGTCGCCGAGCCCCAGGTCACCCCGGCCGCGGAGGGCGTGGCACGGGTCGGGAACCTCGCGGTCCTCGACCTCGGGGTGAAGCAGGCGACGCTGGACAACCTCGCCGCACGCGGGTTCGACGTCCACGTCCTGCCGCAGACGGCGACGATCGACGACATCCGCGCGGTCGACCCGGTCGCGGTGTTCTACTCGAACGGCCCCGGGGACCCCGCCGCGTCGGACGGCCACGTGGCCGTGCTGCGCGAGGTGCTCGACGAGGGGCTGCCCTTCTTCGGGATCTGCTTCGGCAACCAGCTTTTGGGGCGCGCTCTGGGCCTGGGGACGTACAAGCTCCCCTTCGGGCACCGCGGGATCAATCAGCCCGTCCTGGACAAGGCCACCGGCCGCGTCGAGATCACCGCGCACAACCACGGGTTCGCCGTGGAGGCGCCGCTGGACGGCGCGTTCGACAGCCCGAACGGCTACGGCCGTTTGGAGGTGAGCCACGTCGGTCTCAACGACCGCGTGGTGGAGGGGCTGCGCGCCCTCGACATCCCCGCGTTCTCGGTGCAGTACCACCCGGAGGCCGCCGCGGGACCGCACGACGCCAACTACCTCTTCGACCGCTTCCGCGATCTCGTCGTCGCGACCATCTCTGAGAAGGACGCCCAGTAATGCCCAAGCGCGACGACATCACCTCGGTCCTCGTCATCGGCTCCGGCCCGATCGTCATCGGGCAGGCGTGCGAGTTCGACTACTCGGGCACGCAGGCCTGCCGGGTGCTGCGCGAGGAGGGCGTGCGCGTCATCCTCGTCAACTCGAACCCGGCGACGATCATGACCGATCCGGACTTCGCGGACGCCACCTACATCGAGCCGATCACACCGGCCGTGATCGAGACGATCATCGCCAAGGAGAAGCCCGACGCGATCCTCCCGACCCTGGGTGGCCAGACGGCGCTCAACGCCGCCATGGCGCTGCACGAGCAGGGGATCCTCGACAAGTACGGCGTGGAGCTGATCGGCGCCAAGGTCGAGGCGATCCAGAAGGGCGAGGACCGCCAGATCTTCAAGGAGCTCGTCATCGAGGCCGGCGCCGACGTGGCCGCCAGCCGCATCGCTCACTCGATGGACGAGGTGCTCGCGGCGGCGGAGGAGCTCGGCTACCCGCTCGTGGTGCGGCCCTCGTTCACGATGGGCGGCCTCGGCTCCGGCTTCGCGTACGACGAGGAGGACCTGCGCCGGATCGCCGGGGCGGGCCTGCACGACTCGCCCACCAACGAGGTGCTCCTGGAGGAGTCGATCCTCGGCTGGAAGGAGTACGAGCTGGAGCTCATGCGCGACACCGCCGACAACACGGTCGTGGTCTGCTCGATCGAGAACGTGGACCCGGTCGGCGTGCACACCGGCGACTCGATCACGGTCGCGCCGGCTCTGACCCTGACGGACCGCGAGTACCAGCGGCTCCGCGACATCGGCATCGACATCATCCGTGCGGTGGGGGTCGACACGGGCGGCTGCAACATCCAGTTCGCCGTCAATCCGGAGAACGGGCGCATCATCGTCATCGAGATGAACCCACGGGTATCGCGCTCGTCGGCCCTGGCCTCGAAGGCCACCGGGTTCCCGATCGCGAAGCTCGCCGCGAAGCTGGCCCTCGGCTACCGGTTGGACGAGATCCCGAACGACATCACCGGCGTCACCCCGGCGAGCTTCGAGCCCACCCTCGACTACGTGGTGGTGAAGGTGCCGCGGTTCGCGTTCGAGAAGTTCCCCGCCGCCGACGCCACGCTCACGACGACTATGAAGTCCGTCGGCGAGGCCATGGCCATCGGGCGCAACTACGCGACGGCGCTGCAGAAGGCGCTGCGCTCCCTCGAGAAGCGGGGATCGAGCTTCCACTGGGGCGACGAGCCGCGCTCCGTCGAGGAGCTCCTCGAGATCGCGAAGACGCCGACCGACGGTCGGATCGTGACGCTGCAGCAGGCGCTGCGCAAGGGCGCGACGATCGCGCAGGCCTTCGACGCCACGGCGATCGACCCGTGGTTCCTGGACCAGATCGTGCTCATCAACGAGGTCGCCGAACGCGTGCGGACCGCGGGCGAGCTCGATGCCGACGTGCTGCGGGAGGCGAAGGAGCACGGGTTCTCGGACGCGCAGATCGCCCAGCTGCGCGGGCTCACCGAGGAGGAGGTGCGCGGCGTCCGTCACGGCATGGACATCCGCCCGGTCTACAAGACCGTCGACACCTGCGCGGGGGAGTTCCCGGCGCTCACCCCGTACCACTACTCCAGCTACGACCTGGAGACCGAGGTCGCGCCCTCGGACCGCACCAAGGTCGTGATCATCGGATCCGGCCCGAACCGCATCGGACAGGGCGTGGAGTTCGACTACTCCTGCGTTCACGCCTCCTTCGCGCTGTCGGACGCAGGGTTCGAGACCGTCATGGTGAACTGCAACCCGGAGACCGTGTCGACCGACTACGACACCTCGGACCGTCTGTACTTCGAGCCGCTGACGCTCGAGGACGTCCTCGAGGTGCTGCACGCCGAATCGGCCAGCGGCGAGATCCTCGGAGTGGTGTGCCAGCTCGGCGGCCAGACGCCGCTCGGCCTCGCCAAGGGCATCGAGGCGGCGGGCTACCGCGTGCTCGGCACCAGCCCCGCCGCGATCGACCTCGCCGAGGAGCGGGAGCTCTTCTCCCGGCTGCTCGACGACGCCGGACTCGTCGCGCCGCGCAACGGCACCGCGATCGACGTCGAGGGCGCCGTGCGCATCGCCGAGGAGATCGGCTACCCGGTCCTGGTGCGGCCGAGCTTCGTCCTCGGCGGGCGCGGGATGGAGATCGTCTACGACACCGCGGCGCTGCGCGACTACTTCGTGCGCACGGCCGACGAGGTCGTCATCGAGGAGGGCAAGCCGCTCCTGGTGGACCGGTTCCTGGACGACGCCATCGAGCTGGACGTGGACGCGCTGTTCGACGGCACCGAGCTGTACATCGGGGGCGTGATGGAGCACCTGGAGGAGGCGGGCATCCACTCCGGCGACTCCAGTTGCACCCTTCCGCCGGTCTCGCTCGGACGCACCGACGTGGACCGCGTCCGTGAGGCGACCCTGGCGATCGCCGAGGGCGTGGGCGTGCGCGGGCTGCTCAACGTGCAGTTCGCCATCAGCGCCGGCGTCCTCTATGTGATCGAGGCCAACCCGCGTGCCAGCCGGACCGTGCCGTTCGTCTCGAAGGCGCTGGGGATCCCGATGGCCAAGGCCGCCAGCCGCATCATGACCGGCTCCACCATCGCCGAGCTCCGTGCGGAGGGGCTGCTGCCCGCCCAGGACGGCTCGCGTGTGCCGCTGGACTCCCCGGTCTCGGTGAAGGAGGCGGTCCTCCCGTTCAAGCGGTTCCGGACCCACTCCGGCAAGATCGTCGACTCCGTGCTGGGCCCCGAGATGCGATCGACGGGCGAGGTCATGGGAATCGACCGCGACTTCCCGACGGCCTTCGCCAAGAGCCAGGCCGCCGCGTACGGCGGGATGCCGACCTCCGGCACGGTGTTCATCTCGGTCGCGGACGCGGACAAGCGTGCGGTGATCCTGCCCGCCCATCGGCTCCAGCAGCTCGGCTTCACGATCGTGGCGACCGAGGGGACCGCGGAGATCCTCTCTCGCAACGGCATCGCCGTCACGGTCGTCGACAAGTACAGCGAGACCCAGGAGTCCGGGGCCGAGAACATCGTCGACCTCATCAACGCCGGATCGATCGACATCGTCGTGAACACGCCGAGCGGGGGAGCCGCGCGTGCGGACGGCTACGAGATCCGTGCCGCCGCCGTCGCCGCCGACAAGGCGCTGTTCACCACCATCGCGACGCTCGGCGCCGCGGTGAGCGGGATGGACGCGATCGACGACGGGTTCCGGGTCCGGAGCCTCCAGGAGTACGCCGACGACCGTGCGGCGCGGATGGCGGCGGCCCGATGACGGAGGCCTTCGGCACGCGGCTGCGCGCGGCCCTCGACGCGAAGGGACCGCTGTGCGTGGGCATCGACCCGCATGCGGCGCTCCTGGACGCGTGGGGCCTCCCGCAGGACGCGGACGGCGTGCGCGCCTTCGGGCGCGCCGTCGTGGAGGCCGCGGCCGGACGGGTCGGGGCGGTGAAACCGCAGGTCTCGTTCTTCGAGCGCTTCGGCGCGCGGGGCTTCGCGGCGCTGGAGGACGTCATGTCCCAGGCGCGTGCGGCCGGACTCCTCGTGGTGGCCGACGCCAAACGCGGAGACATCGGATCGACGATGGACGGTTATGCGGATGCCTGGCTCGGTGCGGGGTCGCCCCTGGAGGCGGACGCGGTGACCGTGAGCCCCTATCTCGGCCCGGACTCCCTGCGGGATCTGATGACGCACGCGGTGGCCGCCGGCAAGGGCGTCTTCGTGCTCGCCGCCACCAGCAATCCGGACGGCGAGGTGGTGCAGCGGGCCCGCACGGCGTCCGCCGCAGGTTCGGACGTCTCCGTGGCCGCGCGGGTGGCGCAGGAGACCGCGGCGATCGATGACCGCTCGGGCGGTCTCGGCGCCATCGGTCTGGTCGTCGGCGCCACGGTCGACCGAGCGCGCTTCGGGCTCGACGACGCGCTGCTGTCCGGTGCACCGCTGCTGGCGCCGGGGTTCGGGGCACAGGGGGCGGAGCCCGCCGATCTCCGACGCCGCTTCGGAGCGCTGGCGCGGAACGTGCTCGCCAGCGAGAGCCGCAGCATCCTGTCGGCAGGGCCCACGGGGATCGCGAAGAGGATCGAGGAACGCGTCGCACAGTACCGGGAGGCACAGGGTGAGTGAGGTCGTCAGACGAGAGGTGCCGGAGGTCGACCGCGCGGCCGCCGCGCGGCGTGCGGTGGAGCGCCGTCGGGCGCGGGCGTCTCTGAAGCGCGATCTGGCCATGCGCGTGGTGTCCCCGCAGGACGTCGTCGCCCGCGCGTTCGAGGATCCGGACTCGACCGCGGGAACGCTCCGGGTGCCGGACTTCCTGACCGCGCTCCCGGCGATCGGGGCCGGCAAGCGCGACCGCGTGATGACGGAGCTCCAGATCTCCCCGGTCAAGCGCCTGGGCGGCCTCGGCGTCCGCCAGCGTCGAGCGCTGCAGGACTGGCTCGACGCCCGCTTCCCCGTGCCCCGTCCCCGTGCGAACCGCAGCCGCCTGCTCGTGCTCGCGGGCCCGACGGCGGTCGGCAAGGGCACGGTCGCGGCCCACATCCGCGACCACCACCCGGAGATCCACCTGTCCGTCTCCGCCACGACGCGGGCACCGCGCCCCGGTGAGCAGGACGGCGTGCACTACTACTTCGTGGACGACGCCGAGTTCGACCGGATGATCGCGGAGGGGGAGCTGCTCGAGCACGCGACCGTGCACAACCGGTTCCGCTACGGCACGCCGCGGGCGCCGATCGAGCGCGCCCTGGCCGAGGGGAAGACCGTGCTCCTCGAGATCGATCTGCAGGGCGCGCGCCAGGTGCGCGCCGCCGACCCCTCCGCCACCCTCGTGTTCCTGCTGCCGCCGTCGTGGGACGAGCTGGTCCACCGCCTCGTCGGACGCGGAACCGAGGACGAGGCGGAGCGGACCCGGCGACTGCGCACCGCGAAGGTCGAGCTGGCGGCACAGGGCGAGTTCGATCACCGTGTCGTGAACGAGGACGTCGCCTCCGCCGCCCGAGAGGTCGTAGAATTGACCTCGGACTCTGCGCGCTGAACCGTCCCCCGAGTTTGTGAGGGGGTGCGCGCCCCACCGTCTTCTCCGCGGCGACCCGCCGCCTGAACCAGGAGGTCCTCCATGGCCGGCCACAACCAGGGCATCATCGATCCGCCCATCGACAACCTGCTCGAGCGCGTCGAGTCGAAGTACGAGCTGGTGATCTACGCGGCCAAGCGCGCGCGTCAGATCAACGACTACTACTCCGACCTGCACGAGGGGAACCTCTTCGACAACGTCGGGCCGCTGGTCGACTCGTCGGTCGAGGACAAGCCCCTGACGATCGCGCTGCACGAGATCAACGAGGACAAGCTCCGCATCCGTCACGCGGAGTGATCGTCCGTCCCGGAGCCGTCGTCATCCCGCAGCGGATGTCGACGGCTCCGGTCATACTGGGAGGAGCCCGTCCGGATCGCGCCCACCGGCGCCCGGTCTGAGCCCTCTCGCCCGCTACCGATGGAGCATCGATGAGCGCACTGCGCCTTTTCACGTCCGAGTCCGTCACCGAGGGCCACCCCGACAAGATCTGCGACCAGATCTCGGACAGCATCCTGGACGGTCTCATCGCCCAGGACACCGGCTCGCGCGTCGCCGTGGAGACCCTGGTCACGACGGGGCTCGTGCACGTCGCCGGCGAGATCCGGACCGAGGCGTACGCGGACATCCCGACGATCGTGCGCGACGTCGTGAACGGCATCGGCTACACGTCGAGCGACACGGGCTTCGACGGCTCGTCGTGCGGGGTGAGCGTGTCGGTGGGGGAGCAGTCCGGAGACATCGCGCACGGCGTGGACAAGGCGCACGAGCATCGCGAAGGCGGTTCGGCGGACCCGCGGGACCTGCTCGGCGCCGGGGACCAGGGCATCATGTTCGGGTTCGCGACCACCGAGACCCCGCAGCTCATGCCCATGGCCGCCTGGACCGCCCACCGCATCGCCGAACGCCTCACGGAGGTGCGCCGCTGGGGCGTGCTCCCGTTCCTCCGTCCGGACGGGAAGACCCAGGTGACGCTCGGCTACGACGGCTTCGCGCCGAAGACGGTGGACGCGGTCGTGCTCTCGACGCAGCACAACCCGGACGTCTCCCAGGACGAGCTCAAGGCGCAGGTGCGCGAGCACGTCATCGACCCGGTGCTCGCCACGACCGGGCTGGACCTCGACGACGTCACCTACTACATCAACCCGGCGGGCCCGTTCGTCACGGGCGGCCCGAAGGGCGACGCCGGCCTCACCGGCCGCAAGATCATCATCGACACCTACGGCGGCGCCGCCCGTCACGGCGGCGGGGCGTTCAGCGGCAAGGATCCGTCGAAGGTCGACCGCTCCGGGGCCTACGCGATGCGCTGGGTGGCCAAGAACGCGGTCGCGGCGGGACTCGCGGACCGTCTCGAGGTCCAGGTGGCCTACGCCATCGGCGTCGCCCAGCCGGTCGGGCTGTACGTGGAGACGTTCGGCACGGGCCGGGTGGCGGACGACGTCATCACCCGGGCGATCGAGTCCGTGTTCGATCTGCGGCCGCAGGCGATCATCGAGGACCTCGACCTGCTCCGCCCGATCTACGCCCAGACCGCGGCGTACGGGCACTTCGGCCGAGAGCTCCCGGACTTCACCTGGGAGCAGACGACGCGGGCCGAGGAGCTCCGCCGCGCGGCCGGGCTGTGAGCGCGGGGTGGTGCACCGGCTGACGCACGCCAGGGGCCCGGTCGGCCGCCGCCGCTCGGCGGGTGACCGGGGGAGACGGCGTTGACGCGCCCGATCGTCCGGGTCGTGCTGGACTCGCCCCTGCCGCAGCTGGATCGCCTGTTCGACTATACGGTCCCGCCGGAGCTGCGCGACGAGGTCGCTCCCGGGGTCCGCGTGCGCGTGCCTCTGCGGTCCGCAGGGCGGCTCCTCGACGCCTATGTCGTGGAGGTCGGCGTCGAAGAGGACGATGCGCGGACCCTCGCCGAGGTGGACGCCGTCGTGTCGGCGGCCGCCGTGCTTCCCGAGCGGCTCTACGCCCTCGCCCGCCGGGTCGCCGACCGCGCCGCGGGGAGCGCCTCGGACGTCCTGCGCCTGGTCGTGCCCAAGCGCCAGGTCCGCGTCGAGAAGGCGTGGCTGGCCGCGGGGGCCGAGGCGGCGCCAGGCGGGGAGGAGTTCGCGCCCGGGTCCGCCGATGCTGCGACGGAGGTCCTCGCGGACTACGACGGGCTCACCGCCCTGCTGGAGGACGGCGGGCGGGCCGCCGTCGAGGCGATTCCGCGGGTGCATGAGGACGGCGTGCCCGAATGGGCCCGGCTCCTCGCGGCCGCGGCGGTCCGCACGGTCGTCCGCGGCTCGTCGGCGGTCCTCGTGGTCCCCGACCATCGGGACCTGGATCTGGTCGCGCTGGCCCTCCGGGATCGCGTCCCGGGAGATGCGGTCGCGCGGCTCGACGCGCGGCAGAGCGGACCGGAGCGCTACCGGGCGTATCTGCGCACCCTGCAGGAGGCGCCGTGCATCGTGCTCGGCAACCGCTCGGCCGTCTACGCGCCGGTACGGGCAGGGCTCGTCGCGCTCTGGGACGATGGCGACCCGCTCCTCGCCGAGCCGCTGGCGCCCTACGTGCACGCGCGGGACGCGGCGCTGCAGCGGCAGGAGCGCGAGGAGAGCGCGCTGCTGTTCGTGGGGCACACCCGGACGACGGACGTCGAGCGCCTGGTGGAGTCCGGATGGGTTCGGGCGATCACGGCCACCCGGCGGATCACCCCGCGCGTGGTGCTGGACTCGGTCGAGGACCTGGATCGGCGGGGGCACCGGCTGCCGTCCCGGGCCTTCCTGACCGCCCGGGAGGCGACGGCGTCGGGACCCGTGCTGATCCAGGTGGCGCGTCCCGGATTCTCGCCCAGTCTCGTGTGCGCCGGGTGCCGGGCCCCGGCGCGATGCACGCACTGCGGCGGTCCCCTCGGCGCCGCGCA